>JAICTU010000007.1 GCA_025936205.1 Polyangiaceae bacterium
CGTGAACACGTAATCCTTATCCTGCACGTACTGCGTATGGCAGTTCACGCAGGCGCGATCGAAATCGGCGGCGGCCGGGGGCGTGAGCTGGTCACCCATCCAGGCGCCGTAGGCCCAACCACCGTCGGCTGCATACTTGGTCGAGTCCTTCATCATCAGCGTGACGGCGGAGAACGCACCCGGACCGACCGTGGCTGCATCATCGGGGTTCTGCTCGGCCTTGAATGCCAGGTGCGCGAGCGCGCTCCCGTCGGGCCAGGGATTCGTCTGCCCGGAACGCGCTGCCTGCACGGCTTTGGCGTTGCCGACGACCACATGCAACTCGCCCTGATCGGCGCGCGTCGCGGCGCCGACGACGCCCCAGTCCTGCACACCCATCGGGAAGGCGAGACCGTTCGGCGTATTGCCGCCGGGGCCGCCCGGCTCCAGAGCGGCGGTATCCGTCTCGTCGGCGTCTTGGGCCTTGTCACCCTTGTCGTCGTCATCGGTGAGGCCGCACGCCAGCGTGGCGGCGAAGCTCGTCGCGACGAGCAACAAAGACAGCGAAGAACGCCGGCTCGGCATGCGATCAAAGGAGGTTTTGGTCATCGAGTGGCTCCAGGTAAGCGCGCACGCGGCGCAGGTGTGCGCACGTATACTCTCTTTCCACGGGCCAGCGGAAGCGGGGAAATTTCCCTGCTGGAGCTTGCTCACGCTTCTGCCATCGTGTTGCGCTTTCAGGTTGTCAGGGAACGTTTCTGCTCGATCTTTGGCGTGAGAGTATCCGAAACTGGGCCCGGTTGCTCGGCCCAGCTCGCCCGATGTGGTCCTTCCTCCTTTCGCGCGCGGCGCACTTTCGCGCCGCGATCATTGCCTATTTCGTGTTCTTCAACGCGCTGGCGGCGCTCCCGACCCTGGGCACACCGTCCGCCGAGCGCCTGGAGCGGCCTTTCGAGCGAGCCGAGCTGCGGCGCTGGCGCCGCATGCTGGCGGCGCTGGGCATCGAGCTCTCGGAGGAGCGGCTCGCGCAGCTCTATCTCTCGCTGGCGCAGGGCGCGCAGGCGGCGCACGAGCTCGTGCTCGAGCCGATCGCCGGCTTTGCCTCGTTCACGCAGACGGCGCAGGGCTGGCGGCTCTTCGGCACGCCCGACGAGTACCGCAGCGCGCTGCGCATCAGCGCGTTCGCTGCTGAGCGCGAAGAGGTGCTCTACGAGAGCCTCAATCCAGAGCATCGCTGGAACGCCGAGCGGCTGGAGTACCGTCGCGTGCGCGCGGCATACAATCCGTCGCGCTCGGGGCCGCCGGCGACGTACGCGGGCCTGGGCCTGCGCCTGAGCGAGCAGGTCTTCGCGCAGCGCCCCGAGGTCTCGCGCGTGCGCATCGTGCTCGATCGCAGCGCCATCCCGCTCCCCGGGGAAGAGCCGGATCCGACGCACGAAGAGCAGCATGTGCTCGAGTTCTCGAGGCCGGCGCCATGAGCCGGCTCGGGCGCTGGGTGGCCTTCTGGGACGAGCGCGAGCCGCCGACGGTGCTGGCCTCGATCCGCATCGCGATCGCGCTGGTGATGCTCGTCGATCTGGCCACGATCGGCTGGCACGGCGTCGCGACCCTGCTCTGGGCGCCGCTCCAAGCCGGCGGCATGCTCGGCTGGGATGCCGCGGATGCTCCGCTGTTCTATCGCGTCTTCCCGGCGACAGCGCTGTCGGCGCGGCTGCTGTGGCTGGGTCTGGTGCTGAGCCTGGTGTGCGTCGGCGCCGGCTTCTGTACGCGCAGCGCGGCGCTGGCCTATGTGCTCTTGTCCGCTCAGGCGGCATTGATCAACGGCCCCGCCGACCGCGCCATCGATCGCGCGATGCGCATCATGATGTTGATTCTGGTGCTGTCGTCCGCGGGCAAGGCCTGGTCGATCGACGCCAGGCGCGAAACCGGCGCCTTTCGCGGCTCGCTCGAGCCTGCGCCCGCCTGGCCCCGCTATCTGATCCTGGGCCAGCTGGTGCTGATCTACTTTGGCGCGGGGCTCGCGAAGGGGGGGACGTATTGGTACCCGTGGGGAGGGTACCGCGCGCTCTACCTCACCCTGCAGGACCCGATCTTCGCCGCCGCTGACTTTCATTGGCTGGCGCAGCCCTTGCCGTTCCGGATGACCCAGGTGGCCACCGCGCTCACCCATCTGTGGGAGCTCTCGGCGCCGCTGGTGCTGCTGGCGGCCTACTATCGGCGTACGCGCGAGCGGCCGGGCTGGTCGCGGCGCCTGTTCCTGCGGCTGCCGGTGCGCAATCTGTATGTGGCGCTGGGCGTGGCGTTTCACCTCACGCTCGCCGTCACCCTCCGGCTCGGCATTTTCCCGTTCGCGATGCTGGCCTGCTTCCCAGCCTTCTTTCACCCGGACCAGCTCGGGCGCGGGCTCGAGCGGCTGCGCGCGCTGCTGGGAAGCGCGTTTTCACGTCCGCGTCGCGCAGCGTGAGATCTAAGCTGAGCCCGGCATGGAACCACTGCGCCGCGTGCTCCGCTTCGTACGACCGTACCGTCGCCTGGCGCTGCTCTCGCTCTTGCTGCTGTCGTGCATGGTCTGCCTGGACCTGGCGCTGCCCCGCTTGATCCAGCGCATCATCGACCAGGGCATCGCGGCGCACGACCGCTCGGTGGTGATCGGTACGTCCCTCGCCATGCTCGGAATCTCGGCGCTGAGCACGCTGCTCGCCATCGGCAACAACGCCTACTCGGTGCAGGTCGGGGAGGGGGTCGCCCGCGATCTGCGCGATGCCTTGTTCGTGAAGATCCAGAGCTTCTCCTTCGGCAACCTGGACCGCCAGAAGACGGGCCAGCTGATGGTGCGGCTCACCAGCGACGTGAACGCGATCAAGGGCCTGGTGCAGATCTCGCTGCGCATCGGCACGCGCGCGCCGCTGATGATGGTGGGCAGCGGCCTGCTCATGATCAGCACCAGCCGCGAGCTGGCCCTGACCATGCTGCCGCTGCTGCTGTCCACCAGTGTGCTGATCGTGCTGTTCGTGCTGCGCATGGAGCCGCTGTATCGGCTGGTGCAGGCCAAGCTGGACGCGCTGAACAACGTGCTGCAGGAGAACATCGCGGGCGTGCGCGTGGTCAAGGCGCTGGTACGGGCCGGCTTCGAGCAGCAGCGCTTCGCCGTCGCCAATGACGAGATGACCCGGCGCTCGATCGTCGTGATGAAGTTCATGTCCTCGATGACGCCCGTGCTCACCGTGTGCGTCAACCTGGGCCTGCTGATCGTGATCTGGTCGGGAGGGCAGCAGGCGATCGCCGGCCGGCTCTCGCTCGGGCAGCTGGTGGCGTTCAGCAACTACATGCTCAGCACCATGACGCCGCTGGTGATGATGACCCTGCTCTCCACCATCTGGGCCGCAGGGCTCGCGTCGTCGAAGCGCATGACCGAGGTGCTGGAGACGGTCCCCGAGGTGCGCGACGCGCCCGGCGCGCAGCCGCTACCGCCGGGCGCGCAGGCGAGCGTCGCCTTCGAGGACGTGTCCTTCACCTATCAGGGCGAGGGCAACGAGCCCGTACTGAGCGGCATCGAGTTGCACGCCGAGCCGGGCCAGACGCTGGGCATCCTGGGCGCCACCGGCGCGGGCAAGTCGACGCTGGTGCAGCTGATCCCGCGCTTCTACGACCCGAGCAGCGGGCGCGTGTCGTTCGCAGGGCAGGATGTGCGCACGGTGACTCAGGATTCGCTGCTCGCTCAGGTGGGCATGGTGCCGCAGGAGGCGATCCTGTTCCGGGGTACGATCCGCGACAACATTCGCTACGGCAAGCCCGACGCCAGCGACGAAGAGGTGCGGCTCGCGGCGCGCGCGGCGCAGGCGGAGGAGTTCATCCTGCGCTTGCCCGCCGGTTACGGCTCGCCCGTCGAGCAGCGCGGCGCCAACCTCTCGGGCGGACAGAAGCAGCGCCTGGCGCTGGCCCGAGCGTTGCTGCTCCAGCCCCGGTTGCTGATCCTGGACGACAGCACCAGCGCCGTGGACGTGGAGACGGAGATCCAGATCCAGGCCGCGCTGGGCGCGGGCAAGGCAGAGCGCACCACGGTCGTGGTCGCACAGCGCATCAGCACGGTGCTCCATGCCGACCAGATCCTGGTGCTCGACAAGGGCCGCATCGTGGCGCGCGGCACCCATCGCGAGCTGCTCGCGTCGAGCGTCGTGTACCGCGAGATCTACGACTCGCAGCTCGGCCACGCGCCGCCGGGCCTGGTGCCGCGGGAGGTCCAGCCATGAACGACCAGAGCTCCGGTCGCGGCGGAGAATCGCGGCATGAGCAACGCCACGAAGCGATGCGCGGCGCGCTCGCCCCGGGCCGCATCGGCGGCGGCAGGATCGAGAAGCCCAAGAACGCGAGCGCCACGCTGGCGCGGCTGCTCGGATACTTCCGGCGCTTTCGCCTGGTGCTGTTCGCGGTCGCGCTGTGCGTGGTGGCCTACACCGGGCTGGGGCTGGTCGGGCCCTACCTGATGGGGGTCGCCCTCGATCGCTTCATCGCCGCGCGTGATCTGCCCGGCCTCACGCGCATTGCCTGGCTGATGCTCGGCGCGTACTTGCTCAATGGCGGCTTCCAGGTCATCGCCAGCTGGTCGATGGCGGGCGTCTCCCAGCGCGCGCTCCAGGATCTGCGGCGCGAGCTGTTCGAGCATCTGCAGGCGCTGCCGCTCGCCTTCTTCGATCGGCGCTCCGCGGGCGAGCTGATGAGCCGCCTGACCAACGACATCGACGCCATCAATCAAGCCGTCGCGCAGAACGTCACGGCGCTGCTCGCGAGCGTGCTCTCCATGGTCGGCATCCTGGTGGCCATGTTCGTGCTCGATCCCTGGCTGGCGCTGGCCTCCGTGCTGGTGGTGCCGATCATGTTCTGGTTCACGCGCTTCGTCGCGGTCTACACGCGGCGCGGCTTCAAGGAGCTGCAGCAGTCGCTGGGCGAGCTGAACGGCGTGATGGAGGAGGCGATCAGCGGGCAGAAGGTGGTGCACGTCTTTCGCCACGGGGACTCGGTGCTGGAGAGCTTCCGCGAGCGGAATGAGGCCGCCTACCGCACGGGCGTCAAGGCCAACACCTATGCGCTGTTGCTGATGCCGCTGACCGCCGTGCTCGGCAACTTGTTCGTGGTGGTGCTGGCAGGGTTGGGCGGGTTTCTGGCCCTCTCGGGGCTGGTCACGGTCGGCGTGATCGCGACCTTCATCAACTACGGTCAGAACTTCATCAACCCGCTGCGCCAGATCGCGAACCTGTACAACACCATTCAGGCCGCGCTGGCCGGGGCCGAGCGAGTGTTCGAGCTCCTGGACACGCCGCGCGAGTTCGACGCGGCGCCGCGCCAGCTCGGGTCGATCGAAGGCCACGTGCAGTTCGAGCACGTGAGCTTCTCCTACGTGCCGGGCACACCGGTGATCCGCGACCTGACCTTCGAGGCGCTGCCCGGGCAGATGGTGGCGCTGGTGGGGCCGACCGGCGCCGGCAAGACCACGATCATCAACCTGCTCACCCGTTTTTACGAGATCGACGGCGGCACCATCCGCATCGATGGCAACGATCTGCGCGAGCTGGGCAAGCGAGACCTGCGCCGGCGGCTCGGGCTCGTGCTGCAGGACACGTATCTGTTTTCCAACACCGTGCTGGAGAACATCCGCTACGGCCGGCTCGATGCGAGCGACGAAGAGGTGCGTCAGGCGGCGCTGCTGGCCGACGCCGATCACTTCATCCGTCAGCTGCCGCACGGCTATCAGACGGTCCTCTCCGAGCGCGCCGGCAACCTGAGCCAGGGTCAACGCCAGCTGCTGTCCATCGCCCGCACCCTGCTCGCGGATCCGGCCATTCTGATCCTGGACGAAGCCACGAGCAGCGTCGACACTCGTACCGAGGCGCACATCCAGAAGTCGCTGGCGGGCCTGATGAAGGGGCGTACCAGCTTCATGATCGCCCATCGCCTGAGCACGATCCGCGAGGCGGATCTGGTGCTGGTGATCGATGGCGGGCGCATCGTCGAGCGCGGCACGCACAAGGCTCTGCTGGCGCAGCAGGGACCATACCGGCAGCTCTATCTGAGCCAGTTCAAGGGGCAGCTGACGGACTCGCTGCGACCGCCCGAGGGTGCGCCGGCGCCGCACAGGGACGTCAAACAGAGCAGCATGTGACATTTCGTGCCGCAGCCCCGGTCGTCGAGGTACGATCCTGACAGATATGGATCACGACACCCTGGCGAGGCAGCTGATCCGCGCGTTGCGCGGCAAGCGCTCGCAGGTGGCGTTGAGCCGCCGCCTCGGTTGTCACAGCAACGTGCTCTACGCCTGGGAGAGCGGGCGCCGCTGGCCCACCGCCGCGACGTTCCTGCGCCTGGCGCAGCTGGTGCGCGTACCGCTCTCGGAGCGGCTGGGAGAGTTTCTGGGCGGCTTACCGCCGGCGCTCGGCGCGGCGGACTGGGCGGAGCCGCGCGCGGCGGCGGCGCTGCTGGAACACCTGCGCGGCGGCACCACGATCGTGGAGCTGGCCCGCCGGGTCGGCACCAATCGCGTCAGTGTTTCTCGCTGGCTCAAGGGCAGCGCCGAACCACGCCTGCCGGACTTCTTGCGCATGATCGAAGGCGCCTCGCTGCGCCTGCTCGATTTCATCGCCGTGTTCACCTCACCCGCGGAGTTACCCGAGGCCAGCGCGTCCTGGCAGGTGCTCGAGGCACAGCGCCGCGTCGCCTACGAGCTACCCTGGAGCCACGCCGTCATGCGCGTGCTGGAGCTCGAGGACTACCGGGCGCTGCCCGCTCATGAGCCCGGCTGGATCGCGGCGCGCCTGGGCATCCCGCGCGAAGAAGAGCAGCGCTGCCTGGATGCCCTGGCCGCCTCGCGCTTGATCCGGCGCCGCCGCCAGCACTGGATCGTGACCCAGGTGCTGGCGGTCGACACACGCCGCAACCCGGAGGCGGGCCGCAGCCTCAAACGCCACTGGGCGGCCGTGGGCCAGCAACGCTTACCGGAGCTCGAACCCAGCGGCGAAGACCTGTTCTCCTACAACCTATTCACGATCGCCGAACGCGACTGGCCGAGCTTTCGCGAACTTCACATCGCCTATTACCAAGAACTACGACGCCTGGTCGCCAGCTCCAACCCCGCCGAGCGCGTCGTACTCGTCAATCTGCAGCTGCTACGCCTGGACCGGCCCAGTGCACTTCGGAACGGCGACGGGAAATGATGCACGAGTGGCCGCCACGCGGACCTGCGCTTGCGCCAGTTTCGTGCGGCGAGCGGCGGCGTTGGGCGAGGGGGCGGCGGGTGAGGAGAGGTTGAACGCGCAGTTCAAGCTCAGTCTGCAATACGATCTCGCTCGACGCGATTTGTGAAGTACGCGTCGCCTCGAGCGGTCGTCAGCGGGCTCTCCTGGCGCGCTCAGCGTCGTGAGTCACCGAGCCCTCGAGTCATGACAATTGAGTAAAGTTGGTGGCCTTGCCTGGTTTGACCCGTTTGTTTCGCGCGATTCGTTTCAGGCGCATGGTCTTGCCATGCTTGACAGCGCGGCGGCTGTGAGTAGGTTGCGCCGCGTTTACGGGAGAGGGTTGGAGATGTTTGTCAGGCGTGTGTGGTCATCGGGATCGACGGAAAAGGTCCGCGATACAGGGGCGGCGGGTCTGTTTCCGGCGCTCGACATCACGCAGGACGACGAGAATGTGTACGTGAGAGCCGAGATGCCCGGGATCCGCCCGGATGAGCTGTCGGTCTCGACGTTGCGTCGCAGTCTCTCGCTCACCGGCAAGCACCCGGTCCGGCTCGACGCGGAACGATCAGAAGTCCCGCGGCGTTCGTTCAGTTGCACCGTGGACCTTCCGGCAGAGGTGGACGCCGAATACGTCGATGCCGGCTATTGTGACGGCGTGCTCACGCTGACGCTCTCCAAGCGCGGCGTTTCCTGAGCGTCAGCGCGTGGAGGCGGGTGCGGCGGGTGCTCCAGGCGCGTCGTCGTTCTGGCTGCTCGTCGCCAGCCCGCTCGCGAGTTGTAGCGCGCCGGCCGCCACGCTGAGTGCCGCGAGCAGGCCGCTCAGGCGCTGCGCGGCGCGCGTGGAGAGCCGCCACGGCCCACCACGCAGCGCGCCCAGCGGATTCACGACTTCGGCCTGCGCCTCTTCGGTGGGAGTGCTGACCGCGAGCAGTGCGGCAAATGCGGTGCGCCGAATCGAGACCCAGCTCGAGAGCTGCTCGTCGCAAACGTAGGCGCGTGCGCTGATCTTGCCCCACTGAATCAGCTGCACGATGCGCTGCTCTCGCAGCGGGCCCTCGGTCTTTCCGCCTTCGCAGATGTACCAGCAGGTCGGGCTGCCCGGTGAGAAACCATCGCCCTCTGGAGCGCGCGATTGCTCGGTCACACGATGAAATCTAGCGCCAGCGAGTGCTTCGGCAACCTCGCGAAAAAATGAGCTGCCGCGCTGCTGATTCGCGTGGACGATTTGCGGCAACTGTTGCCGTGAGCCACGCGCCCCCGTTATCGCGTGCTGCGAGTGGTCGTTCAGGCCAGACTTCGAAACCTGCGTAAACGTCTCACCGTTAACCCTGGTGGGAGGCGTTTTGGTCAGGCATTGTGGCTCCGCTCGCGAGAGAGCGGCGAACGTTGGACACTGTCGCCGTGACGGTCACGGGCTCCCCGTGCAACTCGACTGCGTGCGGGCGCGAGCAGCGTTCGCTGCGCCGTCGCTGGATCCAGCGTCGTTGGCGGCCTGTTGGCCTGGTGAGCCGGGCTTGCTTCCGCTCGCTGCTTTGCCGACACTGCGAACAATGCAACTTGGTCAGGTGGGCGGGCTCGCCCTGTGCCTCGTGCTCTGTGCTTGCTCGGGGGATGATGCAAAGCAAGCCGCAGCCAACTCGCTGTCGCTGGTCACGCTGAACAACGCCATCGGCGTCGGGCTCGCGCCGTATGCTCCCGAGCGTCTCGACGCCATCATTGCCGACCTGCCCGGGCTGGGCGCGGACGTGCTGTGCCTGCAGGAGCTCTGGCAGCCCGTCGACATGGACCGGCTGACGCTCGCCCTCGCCGCCGAGTATCCCTATACCCAGCGCGCGGTGCAAGTCACGGGCGGGGCCGCCGGAGCGGCGTGCAGCAAGGCCGAGGCAGACTCCTTGCTCACTTGCTTGAACGATCAGTGCGCCGGGGTGGAGAACGCGGGCCTGCCGTTGTGCGCGATCGCCAGCTGCGCCGATGCCTTCTCGGCCGTGTCGATGAGCTGCCAGCAGTGTGTGATCGCCAATCAAGCTGCGGATGACGTGCAGCACCTGGTGCAGATCTGCTCCGCCGCGGACGGTGAGGCCGCCTCGTACCAGGATCAGAACGGCCTCTTGTTGCTCTCGAAGCTACCGCTCGTCGAACCCGACTTCTTGCGGCTCGAGTCCGCGCTCGGAGATCGCGGCGTGCTCTCGGCGCGCATCGACACGGGCCTCGCGGGCCCGGTGCGCCTGTACTGCACGCACCTGGCCGCGACGCTCAGCGAGGTGCCGTACACGGGGCCTTACGGATCGTGGCAGGGCGAGCGGGTGGAGCAGATTGAGCGCTGGCTCGGCTGGGTCGACGAGACGCGCGGCTCCGGGGAGCGAGCGGTGTTGATGGGCGACCTCAACTGCGGGCCGGAGACGGCCCTGGCGCACAGCGCGAGCCCCGACGCTTATGCGCGCTTCATCGAGGCAGGCTTCGAAGACCCGTACGCGGACGACGACGGACGCTGCACCTTCTGCGGCAGCAATCCCCTGAACGCCGCCGTCGGCGATCCCGACGAGGGCGCGCTGATCGACCACATCCTGTTTTCGGGCACGCCGAGCTCGCTCACGAGTCTTTCTGCCTCGCTGGCGCGCACCGTCGGGCGCGTTCTGGATCAGCCGATCGAGGTCGAGGCCGGCGGCAGCACCATCGAGACCGCCCACTCCGATCATTACGGGGTGCAAGTCACACTTTCCCGCGAGCGGCCATGAGCGCCCGCCTGCTCTTCGGGTGCGCCGCGCTGGGCGTGCTCGGGCTGTCGCTGCCGGCGCATGCCGACAGCGCGAGGGAGCCCGGTCGCCTGCGCCTCGGACTGCGTACCGGCTTCGCGCTGCCGTACGGTCGCTTTGCCGCCGTGCGGACGCTTGCGACCTTTCGCGATACGAACGTGCACGCGCTCTCCGACGAGATCCATGGCGCCATCCCGATCTGGCTCGACGCCGGCTATCAGCTGACGCCGCAGCTGATGCTGGGTGGCTACGCCGCCCTGGGCCTGGTGTTTCCCAGGGTCGCGCCGGCGACGCAGCCTCTGAGCGGGGGCTGCCCGGAGAATTTCGACTGCTCCGGTCTCGGCTGGCGCCTCGGTATTCAGGCGGAGTACCGCTTTCCGACGGGGCCGCTGCGGCCGTGGCTCGCGTTGGGCCTGGGCTACGAGTGGGTGCACAGCCACATCCAGGGCCAGCAGCTGGACATCGAGCTCGCCTCCTGGCACTCGGGCCCCGAGTTCCTGCATCTGCAGGGCGGCGCCGACTTCCAGCTGAGTCAGGCCCTGGCGGTCGGTCCCTTCCTCGCGCTCACCGCCATGCAATACACGAGTTGCAGCCTGGAATTTCTGGGACAGAGCCAGCCCTGCCGGCTCGATCAGCAGGCCTGGCACGGCTGGATCTCCTTCGGCATGCGCGGCGCGCTGCAGCTCTGAGCCGCGGCGAGAAAGCTTCCCCGGGGGGCCTGTCGCCAATTTCCACGCCGCAGTTCGCACCGCTGCAACTCCGCCCTGGCATGCGGCTGGCACTCGGCTTGCTTGAGAGCAGGTGTTTCCTCGCAACGAAGAAAGGACCAACACATGCGAACCAATAGTTGCCTCCATCGATGTGCGGCGGGCGTGCTGGCACTGGGTCTGATTGGCACTGCCGGAACGGCATCGGCGCAGCAGACCGTAGTTGTGCCGACGGAGAGCGAGCACACGGTTTCGCGTGGTCCCAGCGCTTACCTGTTCAGCTCGGGCCTGATCACCACCGGGCTCTCGTACACGCCGGCGCTGATCGTCGCCATCAACAGCGACCGCTCCGAGGACAAATACCTGTACGCGCCCTTCGTGGGCCCCTGGATGGACCTGGCGGCCCGCGATGGCGGCAGCAAGGTCGACAAGACGCTGCTGGTGGTCGACGGTGTGTTCCAGACCATCGGCTTGATCCAGATCGTGGGTTCGTTCATCTTCACCGGCAGCACCGAAACGGCGAAGAGCGACGAGGGCACCTCGCTGGCGAGCCGCACCGTGGTGGCTCCGGCGCGCGTGGGCGACGCCTACGGCCTGGTCGCTGTCGGCAACTTCTGAGCGGGCCTCTGTTGCGGCGTGGCGCGGGACGGCGCAAGCTGTCCCGCGCGATGCTGGTCTCGGTGCTGGTGCCCGTGTTCAACGCTGCGGGCACCCTGCCGAGCACGCTGGAGAGCATTCGACGCCAGCGCGGCGTGGAGCTCGAGTGCGTGCTGGTGGATGATGGCTCGACGGATGGCAGTGCGGCACTGCTGCAACGGTTCGCCGAGCTCGACCCGCGGCTGCGTGTTCATGCGATCGAGCACCGCGGTATCGTGGGCGCGCTGCTGTACGGGCTCGAGCGCTGTCTGGGGCGCTACGTGGCGCGCATGGACGCCGATGACATCATGCACTCGCAGCGCCTGGCAGCGCAGGTAGCCCTGCTCGAGTCGCAGCCGAAGCTCGCCGGTGCCGGCTGCCACGTCCGGCTCTTTCCCAGGCCGCGGCCGAGCCAGCAGCCCCGGAGGGAGTATGAGCACTGGCTGAACTCCGTGCGCGGCCCGGGCGACGTGGCGCGCGAGTGTTTCATCGAATGTCCGCTCGCGCATCCGACGTGGATGCTGCGCCGCGAGATCATTCAGCGCTTCGGCTACCGCGACATGGGCTGGCCCGAGGACTATGATCTGCTGCTGCGCTTGCTCGGCGGCGGGCATGCGCTCGGCGTCGTGCCGCGCCGCTTGTTGCACTGGCGGGACAGTCCGCAGCGCCTCTCGCGGCGCTCGGAGGTCTACAGCGATGGGCGCTTCGTGGCGGCCAAAGCGCACTACCTGGCGCAAACTTGGCTGGCGCGCCACGCCCGCTACGTGCTGTGGGGCTACGGTGAGACGGGGCGCGCACTGTGCCGAGCTTTGCAGCAGCACAGCCGGCACCCGCACGCCATCGTCGAGGTCCATCCGGGCCGCCTCGGCCAGCGCATTCAGGGTGCGCCGGTGATCGGGCCCGAGCAGCTGCTCGCAGCCCGGCGCGTCGCCGGAGGCGCGCTGCCGATCGTGGTCTGCGTGGCGCGCAGCTCCCCGCGCGGGCAAGCGCGTGCGGCGCTCGAGCAGCTGGGTCTGCGCGAGCAGCACGACTTCATCTGCGCTGCCTGAGCGGCGAGCAGCTGGGCTTCAGCCCTTGCCGTCCTCCAGGCGGGCGTGCAGCGCGCAGATCTGCGTGACCAACTCGCGTTGCGCGGCATCGAAGTCTTCGCGGCGCAGCTCCAGCAGCTCGACGTAGCGCCGGAAGGAGGGGAGCTTCCGAGGCTGGACGTTCGCCAGCACGTCGCTCAGCCGCTCGATCAGCTCTCGAGACAGCGGCGCGGGCAACGCCGAATGGAGACGGAAGGCGTAGTCGAGCCAGGCGGCGTCCCCGCTGCCTCGGGCCAGATGTAGGGCAACCAGCGTGCCCGTCCGGGCGTCGGCCTCCGAGATCTGCTGCCCCTGGTCCACGCGCTGGAGGAGGGCGTCGAGCGGCTTGCGAGCCACGTCCGCGGGAGGTGTGGTGGAAACCTTACCGGCGGAGGTGGCGGCCAAGCTGGCGAGCGAGAGGATCTCGCTGCCGGGGTCGGTCTTGGCAGTGGAGCGGCTGCTGCGCGGTTTCGAATCCGGCTGCGGGCGCGCGGGGATCGTCGGCCGCAGTGGCTGCTGCGCAACATTCGAAACACACAATTCCAGTGTTTCATTGCCGAGCGTGATCCAGTCGCTCGCTGCGAGACGGTGCGCAGCCTGGAGCCGCACGCCATTCACGTAGGTGCCGTTGGTGCTGCCGAGATCGCGCACGCTCACGTTGCCGTCCTTGCTCCTCGAAAAGACCGCGTGCTCGCGCGAGCAGAGGCGGTCTCCGAGGGGGATCCCGCAGGCGAAGGAACGCCCTGCGAGCAACTCCTGGTCGATCGGGAGCTCGAAGACGCGCCCAGCGAGCCGCAACCCCACGCGATCCTCCGGGCGCAGCGGCACTGCGCCGTCTGCCGAGGACCCGGCCGCGACCCGGCGCATGCGCAGGCTCATCCGGATGCGCTGGGGGGCGCGAACGGAGCGCAGGGTTTGCTCCTCCGGGGTTGTGTTGGAGAGCTCACCCTCGCTCTCTGGCGCGATCTCTTCGGCGTGGCTGCGGCCCGGGAGAGCGCGGCGTTTGGTCGATTTGGGCCGAAACGGCGCTCGGTCGCCAGGTGCTGGACGGGCGAACTCTCCGGACACGGAGCTATCCGGCTGCGCCGGCTCGTCCGCGTTCTTGGTCTTGCTCTTCTCGTCCGCCACGTCCAGCACGACGGCGGCTGCGGTCACGGCGTTTAGTGTCCGACACCAGCGCTTCTCGATCTTCCACCGTTCCCGCTCTGAAGTGTCATTCATAGCAACGGACGCTGTAGAGGACGCCCGAGCGTTCGGCACTGGCTCGAAGGCCGCCCCGCGCCCGAGATCGCCGAGGCGTTGGCGCGGCCCTCAGCGAGAGCCGCTGCAGCTCTTCTCGAGCGAGATTGCGCAACGGATCGGCGCTGGAGGGCAGGGATCACAAACCATTTGAGCCAAGTTTCGCGATCCGCATCGTCGCGTTGGGCTCGCTCGAGCGTGCCGTATGCGTGAGACGCCGTCCGTCACTCCGTGACGAACACGAACGGTACGTTCACGACGGTCTCGCCGCGCGCACCTGGGAATTTCCAGGCGCTCACCTTCTCTTCGATGCAATGCGAGAGCTGCGGGTAGGCGGCGGGCACTCCGGAGCTGCCCACGGACTGCACCTCACCCGACGGCATCACGGTGATGGTGACGTTCACGCGCGCCGAGCTCGGCGCTCCGGGGGCTCGCGCGCCGACGGCGCGTTGCCAGCAGTCGTCGCGCACCGCGGGGCTGTTGTTGCGGACCGTGCGCTGCACGCTGGCCTGGTCCAACCCGTCGCCGCTCGCAGCTGGGCTCGAGCTGCGAGCGGTCTCGGGAGAAGGCGCCAGGGACACGCGCTTGCGTTCGCCTGCGCGGAGCTCCAGCGTCTCGGCGCTGCGCTCTCCGTCGCGCAGAAATGCGACCTCGTGCACGCCGGGCTCGATCACGAAATCCTCGATGGGTGTCCGCCCGATCGAAGCTCCGTCGACCAGGACCTCCGCGGGGGAGCTGGCGGTGATCGTCAACCACGCCCGGCGCGAGCTTGCCGCGCGCTGGGGCTCGCGCGCCGGCTTCCAGGGCGGCGCGGTGACGGGCACGCGATCGGAAGGTGTTGCCGGCCCGGAACTGGGCGGCGCGAGCGCCGGCTTCTCCGGCTGCGAGGGCGGTGCGCTGGCGGTCGGGCTCGGGGCGGGCTGCGCGACGGCAGGCGAGGGGGCTGCGGGAGCCTCCGGCGGCTCCGTCGTGTCCGGTGGCGCCAGCGTGGCTGCCGGCGCCAGCGGGACGGCTGGTTGCTCCGTGACACTTGCCTGCGCCGTGCTCGGCAGCTCCTTCGGAACAGCCGGAGCGGGAGACGTCGTGCTCAGGCTCTGCACGTCCACCGTTTCACGAGAGCGATCGTGGGTCGGGGAACGCGAAGCCAGGGCGCGCAGCGCGATCAGCAGCAGCGCCAGCACGCCCAGCCCGCTCAGCCCGGCCATCACCAGAGCGAGCCGTCGGTGCGGCTCCGGGCTGGGCCTGAGCGTTGCCGCTCCCGGGCGCAGCAACACCGTCGTGCCCGAGTGCGCGGGCGGCGGCATGCCCGCGAGCACCTCATCCAGCAGGCTCACCGGCGGCGCGAACGGCGTCTGCAAGGGAGTATCGGGAGCCACCTCGGGCAGCCCGCAAGCGGCCGCCACGAGCCGCCGCAGCTCGATGGATGCCTCGCGCACCGTCTGAAACCGCTGCGTCACGTCGCGCTCGCAGGCACGCGCGAACCAGGCATCGAAGCCAGGGGGCACCGCGCCGCGCTGCGAGGGGATGGGCAAGGGCTGCAGGCAGACCGCGAGCACCAGGTTGACCAGCGTGTCCTCGGCGAAGGGCGGCGTGCCGATGAAGCACTCGTAGGCGATCACCCCCAGCGACCAGATGTCGGCGCGCTGATCGAGGTGCTTGCTCGCCTGCAGCTGCTCCGGGCTCGCATACACCGGGCTCCCCAAAAACTCGCCGGTGCGTGTGCTGCTACTGGGGGGAGCGTCCAGCGGCGAAGCCGACTTGGCGATGCCAAAATCGAGCAGCTTGACGATCTCCTCCTCGTCGTTGCGCACGAGGAAGATGTTGCCGGGCTTCAGGTCGCGATGGACGATGCCCGCGTCGTGCGCGCGCCCCACGGCACGCGCCACCTGCCGCAGGATGTGCTCGGCGAGCAGCCAGTTCGTGAAGCGACCGTCGCGCGCCAGCCGCGCCGCCAGCGATTCGCCCTCCAGCAGCTCCATGGCGATGAAGGGCACGCCCTCGTGCAGCCCGTAGTCCAGGATCTGCACCACGTGCGGGCTGCGCAGGGAAGCTGCGGTGCGCGCCTCGCGCAAAAAGCGCTCGGTGCCGGCCGGCGTCGCCGCCACCTCCTTGCCCATCAGCTTGACCGCAACCAGCGAGTCGAGGTCCACGTGGCGCGCGAGCCACACCGAGCCCATGCCGCCCGCGCCGAGCTGCCCGATCAGGCGATATTTGTGCGCCAGAACCGGCTGGTCGGGCGTCAGCATGTGTCAGCTTCCAAGGGCAAAAACTAACACAGTCTACGGCCATTCGCCCCGCAGGGCGCAGTTTCTGGCAACCCGGCGCGCTGCACTGCAGCCAAGCCCAACTCCACTCGGAAAAAACAGCCTGAATCCGCCGATCGAGGGGAGATGGGCCGGGCCTCCGCCGTACGGCGCCGCCCGGCACCTCGGGGCACTGACGACGGCGTGCTTGTTGCACACCTACTTCGCGAGACAGGAGGCCAACATGCGGCGATTCTCGAAGGCATCGGCGCGCCGGGTGCTCCACGCCCTCGTTCGCCTGGGCCCAGGCTGCTGTGCGCTGGCGTGGAGCACGGCCTGTACGGCTCCGGCACAATTCGGACGCACCAGTACCGCGCCTGCGCCAAGCGCGATTTCCGGCGGTCCTACCCTCGCCACCCACGCTCCCGCCCCGGGGAGGCGTGATCACCACGCCCCATTGGCGCCACCGCCACTGTATCCGGACGAGAGCAAAGTGGGGGCGCCGTGGTCTGGTCTGCAGCTCGCCGTGACACCCGCGGCGCAGGGCATTTTTGTTGGCCAAGTGAGCCGTGACTCACCGGCGGAATCCTCGGGCATCCTTGCCGGTGATTTCATTTTCGAGCTCAGTGGGCACCCAGTCAGCGACGCACGGGAGATCCAATCCGAGGTCGAACATGTTGGCATCGGGGGCAGCGTGCGCCTCGGTGTGCATCGCGGCAGTCACGTGCGGCTGTTTCGCGTCGAGCCCGTCCCCAAGCCCGCCGCGGCGTCCACGGAGGAGGCCAGCGCGCAAAGCGCGGCGACACCTCAGCCGTCAGCAGAGCTGGAAGAGAGCCGTCGCGGCAACTGAACACGGCTGGCTCAGGGGTCGTCCTCAGGCCGGTTCGGTTCTCCCGCCTCGGAAGGTTGCAGGACGTAGCCCACGCCACGGACGCTGCGGATCAGTTTGACCGGAAAGGGCGCATCCAATTTCGTGCGCAGCCGGCGGATCGCGACGTCCACGATGTTGGTCTCGGTCTCGAAATGGATGTCCCAGACTTGCTCGGCGAGAAACTTGCGCGACAGCACCTCGCCTGCATGACGCGCGAACAAGCAGAGCATCAGGAATTGCTTGGACGTCAAATCCAGGCGGCGCCCCGCACGCGTTGCTGTGGCGCGGGCGACATCTATTTCGAGGTCTGCGATGCGCAGGCGATCGGGGTGTCGAGGTGGGGTCCTTCTCAAGACGGACCGGATGCGGGCCAACAATTCCGAAAAGGCAAACGGCTTGACCAGGTAGTCGTCTGCGCCGAGCTCCAGCCCCTTGACTCGATCTTGCACCGAGTCTCGGGCAGTCAGGAAGAGTACTGGCGTATTGTCCCCGCTGCTTCGCATTTCCCGAAGCAGCGACCAGCCGTCCCGCTCCGGCAGCATCACGTCCATCACGATTAGCTCGTACTGCCTCGATTGAATCGCGAGGAACCCTTGCTGGCCGCTCTGGGCCGTTTCC
The DNA here is from genome assembly GCA_025936205.1 of Polyangiaceae bacterium. The sequence goes on from JAICTU010000007.1 coordinate 17,340, forward strand.
ACGATAAAGCCGCGTTCCGTCAGACCCTGCGAGAGATACGCGAGGGTCTTGGGTTCGTCCTCGATCAGCAGGAGCGCCATGAACGGAGTGGGTGAAGTTGGCGCTCCCGAAACCGTATGGCCGCGTAGCGCACTGCCATCTTAGCGTCCGAACGGAGCTTCGGGGATTTATCGGACATCTCGCTCGAGGGGGCGGGCTCGACGCTCACATGGTTTCGCCGTCACTTTACCTTTGATGCGAGCGTGAATGACAGAATTGTAATCCAAAGTGGTGCGCGCCCTCGGCCAGAGGGCTCAGCAAGGGGAGTGGTGCTCGTACGCAGGCGTCCGCATCGACGCCCGCTTCGTGCGTCAGCGGTCATCTCCGACTTCCCGCGACGTCCGTTCGCCGAGGTTTGCAGAGTCGCCTTCGGGTCATGACTTGTTCTTCGAGTGATCATGATCGCTGCATAGTCACGGCGAGGCTCGTGAAAGTTGCGGGTCCTCGGCGGCAGCGCTGAGCATTCGCGCGGGCGCGGCGTTCAATGCGGCTCGACATTTGACGCCCCCGCGAATGACCGAATTGTAATTCGATTCGCAAAGGCCGCTCGGTTAAGTCTTCCCTTGGAAGAAAGCTCGAGTCGTTGGCTCCGCGCAGCGCCGGCAAGGCCTGCCCAATGTGATCGAGCTCTGATCGCCATATGAACATCCTACGGAATGTGCGTCGAGGCACCGCGAGAGTCGCTGCTGGGCTGCTTCTCGTTTCGCCTCTGGTCTTGTTGGTCGAGCCGGGAGTGGCTCACGCGTATCGACCCTTCGACGGTACGGATGGAGATGTCGCTGACACGGGAGAGTTCGAGCTCGAGCTCGGGCCGCTGCACTACGCGCAGGAGGGGAAGGAGAAGTTTTTCCTCACGCCCACTGTCTTCAACTTGGGCGTGATCCCGCGCATGGAGCTCGTGTTCGACTTTGTCCCGCTGTATCCGCAGAACGGATCCGCGCAGGTGACCGATACCGACTTCTTCGCGAAGTATCTGCTGCGGTCCGGCGTGCTACAGGGAGAAACGGGGCCGAGCATCGCCGTTGAAGCGGGGCCCTTGATTCCCGAGTACAACGGGCAGAAGGGGTTCGGGGCGTCGGTCAACCTGATCGTGTCGGAACAATATGGCTGGTTGACCCTGCACCTGAACAACGAGGGCCAGCTGAGTCGGCAGGACCTCGTATTCGCGTATGCAGCGAACCTGATCGGAGAGTTTGACATCGGCTCGAAGCTTCGACCGGTAGCCGAGATCGGATTCGAGGTCGAGCCGAGCTCGAGCGCCAAGGGATACAGCGCGCTGGGTGGCGTGATCTGGACGGTTTCGGATTCCATTGCGCTCGACGCGGCCGCGCGCGTCGGCAGGTTGGAGGCGGCAAATACCTTCGAAGCGCGGCTCGGTCTCACCTGGACGGTGCCGGTATGGGGCGGTGCCGACGAGGATACACAACGCCCCGGTGAAGTCGGATCAAGGCAGGACCCCGCTGCCCTCCTAGCGAAAGGGAACTCGAAATGAGCGGAGCACAGAGCGATGCACTGAAGCAAGCGATGAGCAAGCTTCCTCCACTGACAGCCATGTACTGGCTGCTGAAGATCACCGCTACCACCGTCGGTGAAACGGGCGGGGACTTGATGTCCATGACGATGGAGGTCGGGTATGCGGTGAGCACCGTCATCCTGATGTCCCTGTTCTTCATCAGCGCCGCGGGTCAGCTGTTCGCCAAGCGTCACCACCCCTGGCTGTATTGGACCGTGATTCTGACCTCCAGCACCGCCGGCACGACGATGTCCGACTGGATGGATCGCACTCTGGGTCTCGGCTACATGACGGGCAGTCTGATCCTGGTTGGATTGCTGGTGGGCATTCTCGGATACTGGCGCTTTCTGACGCCGCACTCGATGTCGGTCACCAACATTCGCGATCGGCGCATCGAGCTGCTGTACTGGATTGCCATTCTGTTCTCGAACACGCTCGGCACCGCCCTGGGTGATTTCTTGGCAGACGACTCGGGCTTGGGCTTTGCTGCCATCGCGGCTATCTTGGCCGGCTCTCTGCTGCTGATCCTGGCGCTGAACTACTTTACGAATATCTCGAAGGTGTTCTTGTTCTGGATTGCGTTCGTGCAGACGCGGCCATTCGGCGCCACCATGGGCGACACGCTCACCAAGACGCCGGCGCAGGGCGGCCTGGGGCTCGGCACGATTGGCACCTCCGCCGTGTTGATCGCGATCACCGTCGCCGGGTGCATTTATGTCACCCGCAATGGGTACTATTTCAATCGTAGTCGCCCTGCAGTCCAGCCGGAATTGGCCTAGCGAGCGCTCTTCGCGCAAGACGATTGGAAAGAGACGAGGAACCCCAGCGGTCGCTGCCGCTGGGGTTTCGTTTTTCTAGAGCGCGCGCTTCGAAAGCGCCAGACTGAATGGATGCAGGATCGGCACGTGGACAGCTTGGCGACCAAGGGCGGTGGACGGCCGGCGCCACCTCGAGAAGCGAGCCCCGCGCTGCCAGCCCGAAGCCACGAGGGCCGCGTCGAAGTGGAACAACCGAGAGGTGTGTCGATGACCTCGCGGCTGGTGTTCTTGTATTCGTTCAGCGCGTTCGGCGTCCTCCTGATCTGCAGCCTATTCCTCTACGAGACCCTCGCGAGCAACCTGGATCGCGAGAAGGTGCAGTTCCTCGCTGATGAAGTCGAGACCCTCCGGGAAGTCCAGGCCGATCATGGTGAGGGGGTGGACAGTCTGCTCGAGGAGGTGCGCGACGAGGCAGACGCGCGGCACTTCTCACGCTACTACGTGCGCATCCTGGAGGGCGGCTCCTCGCTCATCGAGTCGCCCGAGATGGCGGAGTTGCTGCCTGTCACGGCATTCCCAGCAGCGGTAGCGGAGCAAGAGTCGCCAGCGAAGGCGAGGACTCATGTGACACCGGATGGGCGAAGGTTCTTACTCGTGACGGCCCTGGCGCGCTCGAACGCCCCGTCTCACACCTTGCGCGAGATGCAAATCGCGATCGATGACTCCGCTCACGACTCGATCACGAGCGACTACCGGCGCAGCATGGCCTGGACCATTCTGCTAGGCACGCTGGCGTCGACGCTCGCGGCGACGGCGATCGTCCGCAATGGGCTGCGGCCCATTCGACAGATTACACGGAGCGCTCGGGGCATCTCTGCGTCCCAGCTGCATGCCCGAATCGGCTTGGCGAACTGGCCCAAGGAGCTGATTGAGCTCGCGAACGCCTTTGACGAGATGCTCCAACGACTCGAGCATTCCTTTCTACAGCTCTCCCAATTCTCAGCGGATCTTGCCCACGAGCTGCGCACGCCCATCAACAATCTGATGGGGGAGGCCGAGGTGGCGTTGTCGCGTCCCCGGGAGGCGCCCGAGTACCGGCACGTGCTCGAGTCGAGTCTCGAAGAGTTCGCGCGACTGGCCCGCATGATCGACAGCATGCTGTTCCTGGCTCGTGCGGAGCGAGCGGAGTCGCCCCTGCAGCCCGTGGTGTTCGAGGCCCGGAAGGAGCTCGAGGAGACCCGTGAGTTCTATGAAGCACTGGCCGAGCAACGTGGGGTCACCATCCATTGCTCCGGGACTGCACTGCTGCGTGCGGACCCCATCTTGTTCCGTCGGGCGATCGGGAACTTGCTCTCCAACGCGCTCGAACATACTCCTTCCGGAGGACGAGTCCTATTGCAGGTTCAGTCGCGTGTAGACGGCGTGGAGGTACAGGTCGAGGACACGGGCTGCGGTGTCGCTCCGGAGCACCTGCCGCGCCTGTTCGATCGCTTCTATCGGGTCGACAGCGCGCGATCGGGTCATCCCCAAGGGACGGGACTCGGGCTTGCCATCGTGAGGTCCATCCTCGAATTGCATGGCGGAACGGTGGAGCTCGAGAGCGCGCCAGGTCGAGGGATGCGCGTCCGGCTCCTGTTTCCATAACACGGACACGAAGAGCACAGCTACATGTGACGCGGCCGCTCGGCGCCTCGCTCGGCGATTACCTGGTGCAGGCGCCCGCCAAACGGAGGCCTCGGGCTCGGGACCACCGCCACCAGCGCGGTGTATGTCGTCGCGATCTCCTCGGCGATCCGAGAGTGGGATGTATGGCACGTTCGACGCTCGCCCGAGACCTCGCAAACATCCAAAGTTGAAAGTCGGTGAAGCGTCTCGCATCGCTCGTCGTTTCGAGAGCCGCCCGAGCAACGATCCACCGGCATTCGGGGCGAGAAGTGGCTTTGTCGCGCCTCTGCAATTTCCGAAACGACCTCCCGGTGGGCGTCGTTGGCGCTATCTTTTCAGAGGCGATGCGTGTGCTCTTAACAGAAGATGAACCGGATATCGCGAATGTGGTCGCCCGCGCCTTGGTGCGCGATGGTCACGTCGTGTCGATCGCGGGTTCGATGCGAGAAGCACGCGAGGGACTCGCACGAGGAACCGATCTGCTGGTCCGCGATCTCGGCCTGCCCGATGGCTCGGGACTCACACTCTGCCGGGAGCTCCGCGCCCAGCACTCCCGGCTGCCGATCCTGATGCTCACGGCACAGAGCCAGATCGAGCTGCGCGTGGAGAGACTGGACGCGGGCGCGAACGACTACCTGCCGAAGCCATTCGCGATTCCGGAGTTGCGCGCCCGGGTGCGAGCACTCGGGCGCCTGAGTGAAGAGTCGCCTCGTTAGCCGAGGGCTCGTGGGCGCAGCGCAATGACGACCCAGCGAGCCGAGGACGAGGAAGCGGGACGGTCCGCGACCGGTGTCGCTGAACAGATTCGGCGCGGGATCCGTTGGATCGGCGCCCATGAGCTCAGCACGCTCCTCTTCCTGCTCTTGGTCGCCGGCGGTGCCTTCTTTTTCGTGAAGGTCGCCTCCGAGATCCGCGAGGGCGACGCTGCGAGCTTCGATCGCGCGCTCCTGCTCGCTCTCAGGACGCCAGCGGACTTGTCTGTGCCCATCGGACCGCGCTGGGTGGAGGAGGCGGCCCGAGATCTGACCGCTCTCGGTAGCGGCGCGGTTCTGACGTTGATCACGCTGGCTGTCGAAGGCTACCTTTTGCTGCTGAGGAAGCGGCGAGCTGCCTTGTTTCTCGCGGCAGCCGTGCTGGGGGCGGTGCTGTTGTCCGTCCTGTTGAAGGATTTCTTCGCGCGGCCGCGTCCCGAGGTTGTCCCGCACCTTGCCCGGGTGTTCTCCGCCAGCTTTCCGAGCGGGCATTCGATGCTCTCCACGGCCGTCTACTTGACGCTCGGCGCCATGCTCACTCGAGTACAGTCGAGCTTGCTGATCAAAGCCTACATCCAGCTCTGGGCGCTCCTGCTCGCGAGTCTCGTCGGGCTGAGCCGCGTCTATCTCGGTGTTCATTGGCCGACGGACGTGCTGGCGGGGTGGGCCGCGGGTGCAGCATGGGCTGCTCTTTGTTGGATGGTCGCGGGAGCGCTGCACCGACCTATCGGTGAGCGGGCAGCAGTCGCGTCTACTCATCCGCACCATCCCCCGGGAGAGCATTCGTGAGCATGCTCCGCGGGCAAGTCGGGCTCCAGCAGGATGGTTACGGATGGCTGTCGCAACGCCCAGACGGTGGCAAGCGAGTTTTGACGACAGCCGAGTTTTGGTTCCTTCGCGGATGACCGGAATGTAATCCACGCCTCCGGCGTGGCCGGCTAACAGTACTGAGCGGCAAGCGCAAGGCGAGTCCCAGCACCGGCGGAGCAGCGCGCGCCCGAGGAGGGCGCGGCACCCACTCGCTGGGTTTGGGACAGAGCGATGCCAAAGAGATCTCGAAGGTTGAATGGGAGTGATGAGCGAAATAATGCGAACACGGATGATGCGTTTGGTGATCGTTTGCGGTCTATGCGCGCTGGGGGCTTGCAAGGGAGGCAAGCAAGAAATCCCCCTCGTCGGCACCCAAACCTACCTATTGCAGCCGTCCGGCAAGATGAAGGTGTATCCGTCGGCCAGTGCGGAGGGCGCTTCGGGTTCGGTCCCGTTGCAGAAGTTGCAAGTGAAGCGGAAGAACGACGGAGAAGCTGCGAAGACGCCGGGATGCTGGGCGTGCACCGACTGCATCTGCAACGGCGCCGAGTGCGCCTGCACCGAATGCACGTCCTGTTGACGCGATAGGCATGCCCGCTCGCCCGCACGCAGGGCTGCGGGGCGCAGGCAGCGAGCGCTTCCGGGCTGATGATCCGCGCTGTTGGTGCACGGAAGCCAGACGAGAATGACAGAATTGTAATTCGACCCGGACTGCCCGGCGCGCTATGCGTAAAGTCGGGAGAAGTGGGCGCTGCGGATTGGCACGGTCACGTCGCGCCCGCCGCCCCATTCCGTTGAAAAGCTCGCTGCATTTGTTCTGGGACTGTCTGGAGGCTGGCGGCGATCGAAGCGCCTTGATCAGCGAAACCGAGTCGCTTTCGTACTCGGGCCTGGTCGGGCGCATCGAGTGTTTCACGCGGGAAGTGCGCTCCTGGCTGCCAGAGAGCGTGCCTCGCCCACTGGTGTTGCTCGAAGCCACCAACGAGGTGGAATCGATCGTTGCGTATCTCGCCTGTCTGCGGGCACGCTGGCCCGTGCTTCTCGTTGCTCCGGGTCAAGGCGTACCCGGAAGCGAGATCGCGAGCACGTATGCCCCGAACGTCGTGGTGCGTCGAGACGGCGCAGAAGTAGGGGCAAGGCTCGCGTGCTGCGAGCCGGCGGCGATGAGTGCTGATCTGGCCGTGCTGTTGTCCACGTCTGGAACGACGGGCGCGGCGAAGTTGGTGCGGCTCTCCACGGAGAACCTGCAGGCCAACGCCACTGCCATCTCCGAGTACCTGGGGATTTCGTCTTCAGAGCGAGCGATGACGGCGCTGCCGTTCCACTACTCGTACGGAATGTCAGTACTGCACTCCCACCTGCGGTCCCACGCCGCACTGGTCTTGTCAGGCGCTTCGCTGCTGGACACCTCCTTCTGGGAGCTCGCTCGTCGGCACGGGGCCACCTCCCTGGCCTTGGTTCCGACCCAGTTCGAGCTGCTGGAGAGGCTCTCTTTTTCGAAGTCGCAATCGCTCCCGACCCTGCGCTACATCACGCAAGCCGGCGGCAGGCTCGAGCCCCAACTCGCGGCCGACTTCGCTCGTCGTGCGAAAGCAGAGGGCTGGCAGTTCTTCATCATGTACGGGCAGACCGAAGCGAGCCCACGTATGTCCTACGTGCCCCCGGAGGACGCCCTGCAGTGGGGCCACAGCATCGGGCGTGCCATCCCTGGCGGCAGGTTCCGCTTGCTGGATGCTTCCGGCAACCCAATCACGAGCGTGGGGCAGCCGGGCGAGCTCGTCTTCGAAGGCCCGAACGTCATGCTCGGCTATGCGCTCACCCGAGCGGATCTCGACGCCCCTCCAGGGCCACAGCTGCTGTCCACCGGGGATGTGGCGGAGCGTCTGGACAATGGTTACTTCCGGATTACGGGGCGCCTGAGCCGCTTCATCAAGCTGTTCGGGCATCGCATCAGCCTGGACCAGGTGGAGGCTGCGCTGCGTGAACAGGGGCAGCGCGCGTACGTGTCCGGATCCGACGAGCGGCTCGTTGTCTTCGCTGTGAAATGTCCTGACCCGGGGCTGCTTCGTCTCGAGATCGCGCGTCGCTATGAGTGGCCCCAGAGCGTCGTGCAGGTCGTGGATATCGAAGAAGCGCCGCTGCTTCCTTCAGGCAAGGTCGACTATCGCGAGCTTTCGCGGCGCGCCGCGACCTTGCAGGCACCCGCCGACGAAGCGCTCTCCAGCCTGCAGCAGCTGCTACAGTCGGCACTCAGGCAGGAGCATCTCGATCCGCAGAAGAACTTCCTGGAGCTGGGCGGGGATAGTCTCGCGTACCTCGAAGTGCAGCTGTTCCTCTCCCGCAAACTGGGGCGAAGCCCGAAAGATTGGGAGCGTCTGCCTTTGCGGGAGCTCTATGCACTGGCCGGCGCGCATCAGCAAGTGGCTCCTACGGGTTGGCAGGAAGTCCCCGTAGACTTGATCGCGCGCAACCTATCGATCCTGGCAGTGATGGCGCTGCACAGCACGGCCTGGCCAACGGGCGGCGGATCCATCCTGCTGCTGATTCTCGTGGGATACTCGCTGGCTCGCTTTCAGAGCGAGCTGCTCTTCCGCGGGCAGGTCGGCAAAACTCTGCGCGCGATGCTGGGCAAGATCGTGGTCGCTTACTATGCACTCACTGCCTTCGCGGCTCTGCGCTTCTCGCCTTTCGATCGCGGTTGGTTTTTTCTCGTCGAGAACTTTCGGGCTGAAGTGAGCCCCAGCTTTCTCGAACCCTACTGGTATGTGAGCACGTACGCCCAGATCATCGCGTTTGCATCCGTACCATTCGCAATCCCGCGCGTTCGCGAGCTCGTGCGGCGTGCACCCTTTCAGTCTGGGATGGCCGGGCTGCTCACCGCGGCTGCCACGGTCCAGCTGACGCAAGTGCACGAGATCTTCTACGGCATGCGCCACCGTCATCCCATCGTGGCCCTGGAGCTACTGCTCACGGGGTGGTGCATCTTCTTCGCTCAGTCCACGAGCAAGAAGCTGCTCGCCGCGGGGGCCGTTCTGCTGGTCTGGCTCCAGAACTACGGGCTGGTGGAGAGCAACATCACGATCCTGATGCTGGGCGGCTCACTGGCAATGCTGTCGGGGTGGCGGGTCACGTTGCCGCCGTTCCTGGCGCGTGCGCTGCTCTTCTTCGGCAGTCTCTCGATGTTCGTGTACCTGGCGCATGTCCCAACGGTATATGAGCTGAGCTCCCGGGTCGACTCCGAGACGCTGCGTTTTCTGGCCACCGTGATCGTGAGTCTATCACTCGCACAGTTGCTCAAGACGCTGACGGATATGCTGATGGCTCGCCTGCCGCGCATCGCCGCGTTGTCTGGCTGAGTCACCTACCCAATCGTCACGGGCTCTTGTCCGCGCGATAGCGGTAGCCCATCTCCGAGCGCAAGCTCTCCGGCAGCGGCGGCAGCAGGTGCGAAGGGATCAGGTACGTCGCCAGGCCATAGAGGTCGCTGAAGATGCGGTGCTTCTCCAGCGTGGCCATCAGGTAGCCGTAGCCTGCCGAGCCGCCGGTGCCGATGGCCGTGCCCATCATGCGCTGCACCATCAGCGCGTGCCGGTAGCGCCACAGGCGCAGCAGCTCATCGATGTCCATGATCACCGATAGCAGCCGCGCCGGCATCTGCAGGATGGGTTCTTGCCGGTAGAGCGTGATCAGCAGCGCGGCCTGTAGACCCCGCCAGGACATGCGCCACAGTCCCTCCTCGACGCCCTTGGCGTGGCCGGTCTCGTCGAAGATCAAATGGAACTTGCGCCGCCCACGATCGATGGCCTCCAGCTCCGCCGCGAGCCCTGCTCCGACCAGGTGCTGCGCTGCTGCGGTGGCCTTGACGTCGAGCATCTGGTCCACCGCCGCCCGGTACGACTCCCAGAAGCGATAGTTGCCCCAGTCGACGAACGGGGTGCGAGCCAGCCAGCCATCGATCTGCTCGTATACACTGGGCGCGCTCTCCGCCTGCGCGATTCGCTGCTTGTGGTCCGCGTCCAGCCCAGCGTCGAAGTGGCCGTGAAAGACCGGGATGCGGTCGTCCCGCCGCAGCCCGAGCCGCGCCTCGATGATGCGAAATTGCCAGCTCTGAAAGCCGGAGGCGGTGCGCAGTGACTCGCGGAAGTCCAAGAAATCCTGGGGCGCCATCGTCTCCAGCACATCGAGCTGCCGCACCAGCAGCCGCCAGATCGCGGCGATCCGGTCCAGCCGCGCCAGGATCGGCTGCATGTCTCGGTCGTCCACCGCGCTCGCAGAGAAGCGCTGCTGGATGTCGTCGAGCTCGAACAAGATCTGCCGGAACCAGAGCTCGTAGGTCTGGTGGAAGATGATGAACAGCATCTCGTCGTGCGCCGGCTGCCCGCCGATGCTGCTCCACGGCGTCTGCGCATCGAGAATCCGGTCGAGGCGGAGGTACTCGCTGTACAGGTCCTGCGGATGCGTCATGTTCCGGTACAGAGTAACCGGCCCGAGACGAAAAACGAATCGCCGGCTCCTGCGGCACGGAAAGAACTGTCCGCTCGTAGTAAACCGGCACGCTCGGGGGCTGCGCGAGTGGCTGGGCAAGCCGTCGGCGGCGTTGTAAACGTTTCCAGCTACGTCGACGGTTTCTGGTGCTATCTCACGGGTCTACATGTCGAAATGTTCGCTTCGCTCCGGATGGGTTCTGAACCTGGTGCTGCTTGCCGCCTGTGGCGGCGGAGAAAAGGGCGGAGCCATGCCCCCCGTCTCCGGCAACTTTGGCGGCTCGGCGGCACCGGGCGCACCTGCCAACGGCGGTGGCAATCCCGGCTCGGTGGCTCCCACGGGCAACTCCTCGTCCACGCCCGCTGCGAACGGCTCGACAGGCTCCAATGAGGGCCCGGTCGTCAACGGCGGCACTCCGCTCATGCCGGGCTCGGATCCGAATGCGGCTCCCAGCAACTCGAGCTCGTCACTGGTGCCGCCGTTCGAGCCGGGCCCGCCCAACAGCGGGGTGGTCGGCGGCACGCCGAACCTGTTCACGGACGTGCTCGGCCGCACCCAGGCCGAGGTCGACACCAAGCTGCGCACAGCGGTCGACCGCTTCTTCGGCATTGGCTCGGGCGACCCTGCCACCCCGAGCGTCGGCAACGGCGGCGCGCGCAGCTTCTATGTGTTGCCCCAGGACAGCAGCATGGGCTTCGTCTGGGCGGCGGACTCGGCAGACATCCGTAGCGAGGGCATGTCGTACGGCATGTTCATCGCGGTGCAGATGAACATGCAGGAGCAGTTCGACCAGCTCTGGCGCTTCGCCAAGACGTACATGCAGTACCCCTCCGAGCCCGAGGCCGATCTCGTGGGCTGGCGCCTGTACTTCCGCTGGACGGGCAAGGTCGATACCGGCGACGCCGGCAACTGGCAGGTCAATTACAACGCGACGGAGTCGCCCGCCTCCGACGGAGAAGAGTACTTCGCGGCCGCCCTCTACCTCGCCGATCGGCGCTGGGGCAGCGCTGGCGCGCTCAACTATCAGGCGGACGCCGACGCGCTGACGCACGCCATGCTCCACAATCCGGAGTCGGCGGGCCGCACTCCGTTGATCGACGCCGAATCGAACATGGTCACCTTTGTGCCGTACGGTACCTCCGCCGAGCACTCGGATCCGAGCTACCACCTGCCGGCCTTCTACGAGCTGTTCGCGCAAGACGGGCCGCAGGTGAACAGCGAACGTTGGCGGCAGGTCGCCGAGGTGAGCCGTGGCTACTTCGTGAGCTCGGCGAACGCCAGCACCGGGCTGCACCCCGACTACGCCAAATTCGACGGCACGCCCACCCAGGGCTACCAGGCGTCCAACCATGACAGCTTCCGCTTCGATGCCTGGCGCGTGCCGCTGAACATGGCGGTCGACTACGCCTGGTCGGGGCCGGACCCGCGCCTGCGCACGCAGATGGACAAGTATCTGCAGTTCTTCTCCAGCCGGCTCGCCAACGGCAACGTGACCGCCTCGGGCTTCAGTCTCGACGGCAGCAATGGCTCGGGAGGTGGTTCGCAGGCGCTCGTCGCCACGCTCGCCACCGCGACGAACGGCTCGAACGAGGCCTCGCGCATGACGTTCCTCGACAATCTGTGGAACATCCAGCAGCCGACGGGGCAGTACCGCTACTACCAGGGCGCGGTGTACCTGCTCGGCCTGCTCGCGGCCTCCGGCAGCCTGGACTACGGCTGGCCACAGTAGCGAGTCATGCCGGAGGATCGCGCTCAGCTCGTGCAGTGGCTACTCGACGCAGATCCCGCGATCCGCTGGCAAGTGATGCGCGATCTGCTCGGCGAGCCTGAGCAGGTCGTCGCGCGAGAACGCGCCCGCGTCGCGCACGAAGGCTGGGGCGCCCGGCTGCTCGCGCTGCAAGCGGCGAACGGACACTGGGGTGGGGCGGCCTTCGTGCCCAAGGCCTGGGTGTCGACCTTCGACACGCTGCAGCTGCTGTTCGAGCTGGGCCTCGACCCGGCGAGCGAGCCCACACGCGTCGCGATCGCTCGCGTGCGCGAGCGCTGCGACTGGGACCACTGGCACGGCTACTCGCCGTTCTTCCAGGGCGAAGTCGAGCCGTGCATCAACGGCAGGGTGCTCGCCATCGGCGCCTACTTCGGCGCGGCCAATCACCGGCTGCTTCAGCGCCTGCTCGGCGAGCAGCTGTCCGACGGCGGCTGGAACTGCCAGGCCCCGCCCAGCCAGGTGTCCTCCTTTCACAGCACCATCTGTGTGCTCGAGGGGCTGCTGGAATACGAGCGCGTCAATGGCGCGCGGCCCGAAATCACGGCGGCGCGCCAGCGTGCCCACGAGTACCTGCTGGAGCGCCGCCTGTTCCGCCGCCGCTCGACGGGCCAGGTGGTGCGCGAAGAGTGGACCCAGTTCCGCTTCCCGGTGCGCTGGCGCTACGACGTGCTGCGCGCCCTCGACTACCTGCGCCGCGCCCGCGTCGAGCGCGAGCCGCGCCTGGAAGAGGCGCTCGGCTTGCTGACGCAGCAGCGCGACGCGAGCGGTCGCTGGCCGCTCGAGACCCCGCACCCGGGCCAGCCCCACTTCCACCTGGAAGAAGCCGTCGGCGAGCCCAGCCGCTGGGCGACCCTGCGCGCTCTGCGCGTGCTCGACTGGTTCGGGCGCTAGTACCTCGTGCCCCAAGTTCGTGCCGGGTTTCGCCGTGCCCCGCTGCGCTGTGAAGGGCACGACGAAACCCGGCAGATGGGGCACTCTGCACTCGGTACTTCCTCTACATTTGGAGAAGCCCGGCGCGGACTTCGGGTTTCTCCTACTAGCCTTCAGGATTGAGGTTTGGAAAGCGGGCGCTGCAGCGCACCCTCCGTCCTCGAGCTCTCTGCCCGGTTCGCGCCCCGCAGCCGCCGGCGCACGTGCAGCAAATGCACGACCTGGTCGAGCACGACCGCCAGCAAGATCACGGCGCCAATGATGACGAAGGTCCAGTTCGGGTCGAGGCGCCAGGTACGCGCGATGCCGTCGGCGTCGACATAGGGCAGCTGGAACATGTTGATGCCGTTGTCGATCACGCGCATCATCGCCGAGCCGCTCACGATGCCCAGGATGGTGCCCTCGCCGCCGCGCAGCGAGCAGCCACCGAGTACCGCCGCCGCCACCGCATACATCTCGTAAGCGATGCCCACCTGCTGCGACATCTGCCCGATGTAGGCGGCGTAGCAGACGCCCGCGACGCCCCCCAGGCCGGAGGAGATGACGTAGCTCGACGTCTCGACGCTGCGCACGGCAATGCCCGAGTACTCGGCGGCCTCACGGCTACCGCCCAGCGCGAACAGATAGCGGCCGAAGACCGTGAAGTGCAGCACGTAGCTGGCGACCAGGGCCACGCCCGCGAACAGCAGCAGCGGGTAGGGCAAGAGCGGGTCGCCACGAACGGCGAACACGCCGCCATTGGCCAGCCCGAGCAGCGGCGAGCCGCCGAGGCTCAGGGTGCCGCCCTCCACGATCGTCTGCGAGACGCCGCGCAGCAGCAACATGCCGCCCAGCGTGACGATGAACGGCTGCAAGCGCAGCCGCGTGATCAGCAGCCCCTGCAGCAGGCCTACCAGCAGCGCCGCGCTCAGACCGACCAGGATGCCGACCCACAGCGGGTAGCCGAGACCGGGCGCATTGGGCGACGACACCTTCGCGATCAGCACGCCGGTCAAGCCGATCACCGAGCCGATCGACAGGTCGATGCCACCCGAGATGATCACAAAACCCATCCCGATCGAGAAGATGCCCAGCATCGACAGCTGGCGCAGCAGGTTGACCAGGTTGGAGGGCCCCAGAAAGTCGGGATTGGAGAGCCACAGCATCAGGCACAGCCCGACCAGCGCCGCGCTCATTCCGGCCTCGCGTCTCATAGCGTCGCCTCCGCGCTGGCACCGCGCGTCATCAGGTGCGCGAGGCGGTGCTGGCTCAGCTCCTCGCGCTCCAGGACGCGCACCAGGCGCCGCTCGTGCATCACCACCACCCGATCGCTCATGCCCAGGATCTCCTCCATGTCGGAGCTCACCATCAGTACGCACACGCCGCTGTCCGCGAGCGCGGCCATGTGCCGGTAGATCTCCGCCTTCGCGCCGACGTCGATGCCGCGCGTCGGCTCGTCCAGGATCAAGACGCGCGGTGACATGGCCAGCCATTTGCCCAGCACGACCTTCTGCTGGTTGCCGCCCGACAGGCTCACGACAGGCTGTTCGGGGCCAGTGGCCTTGGTGTTCCAGCGCTTCATCTCCTGCTTCGCCACGCGGCGCTCTCGCTCGCGATCGAGCCAGCCGAGCCGCGCGTAGGACCCGATGTCCGGCAGCGAGGTGTTCTCTGCGATCGACATCGGCAGCACCAGCCCCTGGCGTTTGCGGTCCTCGGGCGCGAGAAACACCCCGCGTCGGATCGCCTGGCGCGGGCTGTGGGCGAAGAAGGGCTCGCCGCCCAGGCGCATCGAACCCGAGAGCGGCCGCGTCGCGCCGAAAATGGCCTGCATCAACTCCGTGCGCCCGGAGCCCACCAGGCCCGCGAAGCCCAGGATCTGACCACGGTAGGCCTGAAACGACACGCCTGCTGGCGCGCCCGGTACCTCGAGCTCCTCGACCTCCAGCGCGGGCTCGCGCTCCGTGCGCGCGCTGCGCACCGGAAAGTATTGCCCGCTGAGCTGCCTCCCCACCATCAGGCTCACGATCTGGTCATGGCTCGCCTGCTCGCGCGTCAGGTCGCCCACGTGCCGGGCGTCGCGCAGGACGGTGATGCGGTCGGCGAGCGCCAGCACCTCATCCATGCGGTGCGAGATGTAGATGATGCCGATTTGCTCGGCTTTCAGCTGGGCGATGATGCGAAACAGCTGCTCGGACTCGCCCGCCGTCAGCGACGAGGTGGGCTCGTCCATGATCAAGATGCGCGCGTTCTGTCCCAGCGCCTTCGCGATCTCGCACAGCTGCTGCTGCCCCGGCGTCAGGCGTGCGACGGGCGTCGCCGCCGGTAGCTGCAAACCCACGCGCTCGAGCAGGCGCTGGCTCTGCTCCCGCAGGCGGCGCCGGGGCAGCGGCGCGAGATAGCTCGTGAAGCGCCTCCTGTCCCGCGGGCCCTGCTCACGACCGAGGAACAGATTCGCCGCGATGTCCAGGTTGGGCGCCAGCATCAGCTCCTGGTGGATCAAGGCGATGCCGAGCTCCTGGGCGCGGGCCACGCTGTCCAGCACCGCGGGCTGGCCGTCGATGCGGATTTCGCCGCTGTCGGGCTGGTGCAGGCCGCCGAGCACCTTCATCAAGGTGCTCTTGCCGGCGCCGTTCTCGCCCATCAAGGCCAGCACTTCCCCCGCGTGCAGCGACAGGGATACACCGTCCAGTGCCGTGACGCCGATGAAGCGCTTGCCGATGCCGCGCATCTCGAGCAACGGAGCGCTGCTCGTCAACGCTTCAGCTCGGCGAGGTTGCGCTGGAACTCGGCCACGTTCGCGCTGGTGATGACCTCCACGCCCGTGTCGATCATGTGGCTGGGCGGGATGCGCTGCAGCGCCGCGTCGCCGCCAGTGGCGAGATCGTGCAGCCACTGGCTCGAAAGATAGCCAAACTGAAACGGCTTCTGCACCACTGTGACCGCGATCGCGCCCGAGGCGATGCCGTTGAGCGTGCCCTCTTCCTCGTCGAAGACGGCCGCCAGCACTTTGCCCTTCTTGCCGAGCGCTTCGATGGCGGCAGCGATCGCCGGGCCGTTGTACGACCAGAGCCCGGCGACCAGGTTCAGGTCGGAGTGGGCGTTGATGATGTCTTCGACGTTCGAGCGGGCCTTCGCGCGATCGGTGTTGTCCTCACGCCGGTCGACGATCTCGATGGCGTGGCCGGCGATCGCGTCGCTGATACCCCGGAGGCGCTGAGCGGCGTTGTCCGCGGAGAGCGTGCCGACGAACACCGCCATCTTGCCGCCCTTCGGCAGGAGCTGCACGATCTGGCCGCCTAGCGCCTTGCCGGCCTCGTAGTTGTTGGTGCCGATGTAGAGCAGCCGCTTGCTCTTCGGCGCGTCGGAGTCGAAGGTGATCAGCTTGCTCTTGGCCGCGACCTGGTCGAGCACGGGCACCTGATCGCTCGGCGCGATCGCGCTCACCGCGATGCCGTCGTAGCCCTGGCTCGTCAGGTTCTCGAGCAGCTGGTTCTGCTCCTCCGTGGTGCCGTTGGGCGGCATCTTCAGGTCGACCTGCACCTTGCTCTCGTGCTCGTACTTGCGGATGCCCGCGGCGGCGATCTTCCAGAACTCGCTCGCGTTGTTGGTGACGAACGCGAGCTTCAGCTGCTTTTGCGGGCTCGGGCTGGACGAGCCGCTCGAGCTGGTGCCGCCTTCGTGTTGCCGGCAAGCACCGAGCAGAATCGTCAAACCGGCGGCAAGGAACCAGAGCGGAACGAAGGTTCGTGGAACGGGGAGCATGCTCACCTCAGTACACTACATCTGTCGCCTGGGCGACGAGCCCGCGCGCCGCACCCCGCTTGCTGCAACGTTGCAGAACGTTGCTGGGGTGCGCGAATCGCGAAAAGTGAGCGACCGAGATCGACACGGGCAGGTCCCGGGGCGGGGCCCGCGCCCCGGCGCCGGCTATGCGTGGACGGTTCGGCGCGCCACGCGGGACAGCACGCGAGAGAGCTCGCTGCGGTGGAAGGGCTTGGGCAAAAATGCATCCGAAACCGGGCCCGCGCCGCGGTGCCGCTCGTCGCGCGGGTAGCCGCTGCACAGAACCACCGGCACCTGGGGATCGATCTCGCGCATCCGGACCGTGGCATCCGTGCCGGACAGGGCCGGCATCACCAGGTCGCAGAGCACTGCGGCCAGCTGGGCATGGTGCAGCTCGAACGCGCGAACGGCTTCCTCCCCGTCCTTCGCCAGCACGACCTGGTAGCCCAGGCTCTGCAGCAGCTGATATCCGACATCGCGCACCAAGGGCTCGTCATCAGCGAGCAACACCAGGCCGCTGCCGGCCTCGGCTTCGCGCGTGGGCCGCTGCGACGGAATATTGTGGTCCGAGAGCGGCAGATAAAGATGAAACACGGAGCCGCGCTGGGGCTCACTCTCGACGCTCACGGCGCCGCCATGCTCCACCGAGATGCCGTACACGGCCGCGAGCCCGAGGCCGGTTCCTTGTCCCACCGGCTTGGTGGTGAAGAAGGGCTCGAAAATGCGCTCGCGGAGCTCGCCAGGAATGCCCACTCCCGTGTCCCTGACGGACAGTTGCAGATATGTACCCGGCGGTAAGTCCATCGCCAAGCCAGCGCACGCGGCCTCATCGAGCTCGCGCACCGCTGTCGAGATGTGCAGCTCGCCGCCGTCGGGCATGGCGTCGCGCGCGTTGATGCCCAGATTCAGCACGGCGTTCTGCAGCTGCGCCGGATCGCCGACGACCACCGCCGTGGGGGCGCCGAGATCGACGAACACTTTCACCCGTCGGTCGATCGAGCGCTCCAGCAGGCGCACGGTATCGCGGATCACCTCGTGCAGGTCCAGCGCTGCCGCGTGCAGCTTGCCCTTGCGCGAGAAGGAAAGCAGACCGCGCGTCAGCTCCGAAGCGCGGTCGGAGGCGCTGGAGATCAGGCCGCACAGGGCCCGCTGCTCGGGGTCCTGCACCAGCTGAGCCAGCTCGTCGGTGGCGCCCATGATCGCGGTCAACATGTTGTTGAAGTCGTGAGCGACACCGCCCGCCAGCTGCCCGATGGCCTCGAGCTTCTGTGCTTGTTGCAGGGTCTGCTCCAGCTCGCGCCGCCGTGTCACGTCACTGCCGAGGCCTGCGACGCGATAGGGGTTGCCGTGGGCGTCCGGCACGGGAAAGGTGCGCTCTTCCACCCAGCGCGTGCGCGCGCCATCCAGGACGCGAAACGATTGTCCGAGCGGGCGCCGCGCGGCCTCGTGCTCGAACGCGCCGCGCACACGCTCGCGGTCTTCCGGGTGGATCGCGCTCAGCCGAGCCTCGGCTGCGCCGGACAGGCTGGAGAGCACGCGCCCGTAGACGCGGCCCCAGGCCGGGCTGGCGTAGACCATGCGCGACTCGGCCAGATCATACAGCCAGAACGCCTCTTGGATGTTGTCCGCCAGCTGCCGGAAGCGTGCCTCGCTCTCGCGCAAGGACGCCTCCGTCAACAGCCGCTCGCGCTCGCGCTCAGCGGCGCGCAGCGCGCGCTCGACGGTCAGCGGCAGCTCCAGAAACATCTCTGGCGATTTCACGACGTAGTCCAGCGCGCCGCCCTTGATCGCGGAAACCGCCTGTTGCTCGTCGCCCTGGCTGGTCATGATCACCAGCGGAACGCCGTCCTCCAGCAGATCCAGCGCGGTGCCATCCGGAAGACGCAGATCGGAGAGCACCAGGTTGGGGGCGGGCCGCAGATTGCGCTTCAGCACTGCGCGCGCCTCGGCCAGCGTCTCCGCGTGATACACGCGGGCGGAGTGGTCCCCGCGCTCGAACGCGCGCCGGGCCAGCTCGGCGTGTGCCGGCTCATCCTCGACGAGCAAGACGACGGCTGCCCCGTTCATCTGAGGGGCTGCTCCGCGAGCGCGATCCGATTCAGGTCCAGCCAGTACTGCCCCAGTTCCTGGACCAGCGAGTCCAGGGAAGCAAAGTCATCGGGTTTGACCAGGTAGCTGTTGGCATTGCAGGCGTAGGCGCGCGACACATCCTGGGAGCTGGCGCTGGTGGTCAGCACGACCACCGGGATGTTGGCGAGATCGGGCGAGGTCTTCACCTTGCGCAGCACCTCGATGCCGTCGATCTTGGGTAGCCGGAGATCGAGCAAGATCAGGCAGGGGCGAGGCACCTCGGACCGCTCGGACCGGCCCAGGTACTCGAGCGCGGCGGCGCCATCCTCGACGTGCACCACGCCGCTCTTCTTGCCGCTGCGTTCCAGGGTGCGCAGCACCAGCTCCGCATGGTCTGGATCATCTTCCACGTACAGGACGCAATCGCTTCTGAGGGAGATCACGGCTGGGTTGTTCCTTCTGGCGGCGGAGGGGTCGCGCCCGCGACGCGGGGCAAGCGAAAGAGAAAGGTGCTGCCGGTGCGGCCGTCGGACTCGACCCAGATGCGGCCGCCGTGAAACTCGATGATGCGGCGTACCAGCGCCAGACCGAGCCCGGTTCCGGCGGAACGAGGGTCGAGCTTCTCGAACAGCCCGAAGATGCGCTCGGCATACCTGGGCTCGATGCCGATCCCATTGTCGCGCACGAAGCAGACGCAATCCTCGCCCTCGACGCGAGCGCCCAGCTCGATCTGCGGCTGCGGCTGGCTGCCCATGTACTTTGCCGCGTTCTCGAACAGGTTCTGCAGCACCTGGACGAGTCGGCCGTGATCGCCGCGCACGACCGGTAGATCGTGCGGGATCGTCAGCTGCACCTTGCCCTTGCCCAGAAAGCCCGCAACCAGTTCCTCTGCCTCGCGTGCGACCACGTTCAGCGGCACCGCCTGGAAGGCGCCCCCGATGCGGCCGACACGGGAGAGCTCCAGCAGGTTGTCGAGCAGCGCGGACATCTTGGCGCTCGCCGAGCGGATGCGGTTCAGGTCCGATTGCACGCGCTCGCCGTCGCCGTCGCACAGGTCCCGCTCCAGGGCGCCGAGGAAGCCGTTGATCGTCACCAGCGGGCTCTTCAGATCATGAGAGACCGTGTACGTGAACTGCTCCATCTCCGCGTTTCGCCCCGTCAATTCGTGGATCAGGCGCTCGCGCTCCAGCTCGACGCGCTTGTGATCGGTCATGTCGCGGATCGCGGTGATACGCAGCGTGCGCCCGCCCAGGAGGACGCTCCGCGCGCGCACCTCGACCGGAAAGACCGATCCATCCAGGCGCCGTGCCAGATGCTCATACGCGCCGTCGAGCCGTTGCTCGATGCGGGCCTCGACCAGCTCGCGCGACTCGGGGGCGACCAGCTCGATCATGGAGTGACCGATCAGCGTGGCGCGGCTGGCTCCGTACAGTGCGCCCAGTTGCTCGTTGGCATCGAGAATCCGCCCTTCGTGCACGATGGCGATGCCCTCGAAGGTGGCATCCGCGATGGCACGTTGCCGCTCCTCGCTCGTCTCGAGCTCCGTGGTATCGCGCAGGATGGCGATCACGCGCGGCACATCGCCGGTGCCCTCTGCGCTCACGAGCCGTAACTCGGCCCAAAAGCGCGATCCGTCCGTGCGCTGGACGCGCCAGGACAGGCGCTCGACTTGACCGCCGGCGGCTCGAAGCAAGGATTCGTGCGCGCGTGCCGCGTTGTAGCCTTCGCTGCGCGCGGACCAGTCGGAGATGCTCGGTTTCCCGGGGCGCTCGCTGCCGCCATTCAGCAGGCGACAGCCGGCTCGATTCGCGTCGAGCACACTCCCGTCGCGCGGGTCGCAGAGAAAGACCGCGTCCTCCACGGCGTCCAGCATCGCCCTCGCGAGCTGAGAGCCGTGCGCAGGGTTCCCCACAGCGAGCCGTTCCGCCGAATCCCCCAGCATGTGCTCGAGGCTACCATGCCGTTTCACCGGGCTCCAATCGCGTCGTGGGCTGTGCCCGGGCGCGTCATGGCCCGCGAGGTCGAGAGAAAACGCAGTGGTTTCCGGTCGGTGCCGCTGGAGTGGCGGCGAGCAGAGAGGGCGCCCGGGAAAGCTTTTTGCGTGTCCCCGGTTTCTTGGCAAAATGATGGGTCGTGCGTCGCTGGGTGCTGTTCTGGTGCGTGCAGTCGTACGCTTGGGCGTGGAACGCGCCCGCCGCGCTGCAGCCCGCCGGGCACGAGCTCGCGCCCGACCCCTATTCGAAGCCGCTCGTGCTCGCGCCGGATCCCTATGCCGTCAGCAATCACGGCGCGCGGCCGCCGCTGATGAACGCTCGCTCGCGCCGAGCGCGCAGCGTTGGGCGGCTCGCGCCCAATGCTCAGGTAGGAGCGAGCGCGGCGCTCGCTCCCATGCCGTATGCGGGAGAAATGCCGGAGCGCGAGCTCGCGCGGCCGAGCTCACAGGCGCTGGCGCTTGCCGCTTCTCCCTACGGGCGCGCAGGCACGCCCGCGCTCGCTCCTGATCCGTACTGAGCGGGAGCGGGCGCTCCCGGCGCGCTGGCACACCATGTGCTCCTTTCGCGGGTTTGGCTTCGCGCTACACGAAAGGGTTCATCACATGAGTCGCAGTTCGCCCCTGATAGCGTTTGCTGGCGGCCTGGTCGCCGGCTTTCTGGGTTCCGTCGCCCAGAACTTGTTCTTTGCCTCGACCAAGAAGCTGGCACCCTCATCGTCGCCGCAGAGCTTCGAGCCCGTCGAGCCGGAGCAGGCAACCGAGACGGCGACGCAGACAGTGGCGCGCCGAGTGACGGAGCAGCTGGCCCGTCGCGGGCCGATTCAGCACCGGCAGCTCGGGGCGCAAGTCGTGCACCACGCGTTTGGATCGGGCTGGGGAGCTGCTTACGGCCTCATTGCCTCCAGCCTGGCGCGTCCCGGTGTCCTGACGAGCGGCTTGGCCTTCGGCACGCTGGTGTGGCTGGTCAGCGATGACATTCTGCTGCCCGCCTTCCGTCTCAGCGCCTGGCCGCACCACTACCCGGTCAAGACACACCTGTACGCATTGGCCGCGCATGCGGTGTACGGCATCACCGTGGCGGCGGCGCATGCCGCGCTGGAACGGTCGAGTCCTGCCGCGCAGGCCGCGCTCGGGTCCCTGTGGGTCACGCGGCGAGTGCCAAAGGTCCTGCGCCCGACGGCGCGTCGCTGGGCGCAGCGTGGGTTGCGCACGGCGTTGCCGGTGCGCGACGCGTGGCTGGCGCTCAGCTGAGGGGCGCGGCACTGCGCGCGCTTCTGCCACGACGTGGCGAACACCCTCGCTCATGGACGCTGGCAGCGGGGCCGTGAGCGCGCGCGCGCCGGCGCTGGGATCGCAACGAAAAGGGCTGCGCCTGCAGCTGGCATGCGCGTTGCTCGGCCAGCGCCGGTCGGATGGGGCCGACGCTCACGGAAGGTCGCGCAGGATGCATAGCAGCTCGAGAAGAGAATTTGTTCGGACGCTCGCGGGCGCAACGGCGGCACTGGCGTGTCATGACGCGGCGCAGTCGCCGCGCGCGCCGTCCACTGCCTCCGGCAGCGTGCCGCTGCGCGAGCTGGGCAAGACCGGTGTACAGGTGTCGATGATCGGCCTGGGGGGCTCGCACATCGGCAAGAAGCTGAGCGAGCAGGAGAGCATCCAGCTGATCCGCCGCGCCATCGACAACGGCGTGACCTTTCTCGACAACTGCTGGGACTACAACGATGGCCAGAGCGAGCTGCGCATGGGCAAGGCCCTGCAGGGCGGCTATCGAGAGCGCGTGTTCCTGATGACCAAGATCGATGGCCGCACGCGCGAGGCCGCTGCCGGCCAGCTCCAGCAATCTCTCTCTCGTCTGCAGACGGACCGAATCGATCTGGTGCAGGTCCACGAGGTGATCCGCCCCGATGACCCCCAGCGCTGCTTCGCGCCCGGTGGCACCATGGAAGCCCTGATCGATGCCAAGAAACGCGGCCAGGTCCGCTTTATTGGCTTCACGGGCCACAAGGACCCGCAGATCCACCTGGCGATGCTGGCGGAGGCGGACCGGCACGGCTTCGAGTTCGATACCGTGCAGATGCCCTTGAATGTGATGGACGCGCACTTCAACAGCTTCGAAGCCAACGTGCTGCCGGTGCTGCTGCGGAAGCGCATCGGTGTGCTGGGCATGAAGTCGATGGGCTCGGGCGACATCCTCGACAGCAAGGTCGTCCAGCCCGCGGAGTGCCTGCGTTACGCGCTCAGCTTGCCGACCTCTGTGGTGATCTGCGGCATGGATAGCGAGCGCGTGCTGGACGAGAACCTACAGACCGCCCGTAGCTTCGCGCCGCTGAGCGCCCACGAGCGCACGGCGCTGCTTGCCCGCACGGAAGACGCCGCGCGCGAGGGCAAGCATGAATTGTTCAAGACCAGCCACAAGTACGACGGCACGATCCAGAACCCGAAGTGGCTGGAGCAGGCCGCGTTGTAGGGGGGGGCGGGCTCAGCTCGCCTTTGCCCTGCGCGCCTCACGCGAGCTGCCGCGCTCCGAGCGCAGCAGCTCCGCCACCTTCTTCAGGTCCGCCACGAAGTGTTGCAGCTCTCGGTGGCGGTCCTCGGCTCCGCGTGCGCGCAAGATGGAGGACGGATGGACAGTCGCGATGACGTACGGGGCGAGCTCCGACGCCAGCAGCTGGCCTCGCCGCTCGGTGACCCGGAAGCCTTTGCCGAGCAGCGCGTGGGCGGCGGTCGCCCCCAGGCAGACCAAGACCTTGGGACGAATGAGCTCGAGCTCGGTCTCGATCCAGGGTAGGCAGGCCCCGATCTCGCGCGCATTCGGCTTTTGATGCAGGCGCCGTTTGCCGCGCGCGATCCACTTGAAGTGCTTGACCACGTTGGTGACGTAGGCCTGGTCTCGCGGGATGCCTGCTTCCGCCAGCGCACGGTCGAGGAGCTGGCCCGCCGGGCCCACGAAGGGCGCGCCCTGGAGATCTTCATCGTTCCCCGGTTGTTCTCCGACCAGCATCAATGGTGCAGGGGCTGGTCCGGCGCCGAACACGGTCTGCGTGGCATGCTCGTACAACGGGCAGCCCTGACAATGAGCGGCCGCCTTGCGCAAGGTCGGGAGAGTCTTGCGGACGGGGAGGGTGTGCGAGCGGATACGCTGAGGGAGCTGCGCGCGTGGCAAGCGTCGGGCGCTACTGCGTTGGGACCGTTGCTGACTCGGGTCGCGTTCCAGCGTCGGGAGCTGGGGGCGCTGCTCTGGTCGGGCGCGTTGGACGAGGTCGCGGGCCTTGGTCTCGGCGACCACCCGTGGGTTCACGCGGCATTGTGGAGCGAATGGTCGCGCGGACAGTGTTCATCGCCCGAGCGGGTGATCGCCGAGGCGCGCCGGGGCGTGCCCACCGCTCCACCCCAGCTCGTGGCGCGCTATTCCGGCCTATCCCGGGTTCAGAACGAGCTGCGCTATCTGGAGATGCACATCTCCGATCATCCCATGCGCCTGCTGCGCTCGGAGGCGGAGCGGCTCTCGTGCGTGACGAGCGTCCGTCTGGTTCAGCACGTCGACCAGGTCGTGAGCTTTGCGGGCATCGTGGCGGCGACGCGCAGCGTGGCCGTGGCAGAGCGGGGTGCCCTGCAGTTCGTCACTTTCGAAGATGAGCATGGCTTGGTCGAAGCGCGACTGCCCCCGGACGAGTGGAAGCGCTTGCATCCGCTGCTGTCCACCCCCGGCCCCTATCTGCTGCGCGGCAGGGTGCAGCGGCGCCTCGGCGCGCTGTACCTCGACATTCTGGAACTGCTGCCGTTTCACCAGCGCCGGAGTCAACTGCCCGTCTCGGTGTGGGGGGCAGCGACGGGTTTGGACTGAGGGGAGCCGCGCTGACGCAAGAAGATCGTCAGCGTGACGATGCTGAAGACCGCGAGGAACTCGCTCTGCCAGTTCTGAAACGATTGGAACCAGAACTCGCTCGAGGCGGCAAACTGGGGGACAGACTGCGCCGGCAAACCATGCTCGGCACGCCGCTCGTTCTCCTCGATACAGCCGCCGATGGCATGGAACGCCAGCGAGCATGCGAACAAGCCCGCAAACGCGAGCACCAGGGAACGCTCGTAGAGCCACAACACCCAGCCGCCACGGCGCACGGGCCAGGGGGCGGACGGGTCGTTCCTGTGCTCGCGTGGGTCCTCATCGCCCTCGAACGGTTCGTCCAGGGGCTTGGATTCGGCCGAGCCCTGCTGCCGCAGGCGCGCCGAGAGCCATACAAAAACGCCCATCTGTAGAAACTCGCTCTCCCAGTTCTCGAAGAGCGCCTCGATGAAGTGACCGGAGCTCAAATAGTCAGCGAGTGGCAGCGGGGGCTGGCCGCTTTGCGACAAATCCTCATTGTGCGCAGTGAATCCAAAGGCGATCTGCCCCAGTGCCGTCGCCAGGAACAGCGCGAGCGTTGCGAGCGAGAGCGCGTTCCTGCGGAACCAGGCCGTCGAGCGCGGGCGCGCGCGACGGGTGGCAGTGGGTGCGTCCTTTTGCGGGGCGAGCATGGCGGGGAAGGAGTGGGGCGTTCGCGACAGTTCGCGACAGCACGTGCAAAGGTAGTGCCACAGCCCTCGTGCTTGGCACCGAACCTGCAGTGTCGAGCGGAGTCGCGCGCTGGGGCCAAAAATTCGCCTGCGCTCGTGAGGCGATCTCGAGACGAATGTGGCGCACGCCCCCACTGCGCAGGCAGCTCAATGACTCAAACCATACATACACCAGCGTCCTCGGCACACAGCGACCAGATGGCAGCCGAGCCACACGGCCGTACCCGGAAGTGGCCACGCCGTTTGCTGATCGCGTTCATCATACTGCTGGCGCTGATCGTGATCGTACGCATCGTGCTCGACCCCATCGCCGCCCACTACACGCGCAAGGCGCTGAACGGGGCCGAGGGCATGCAGAGCCGCTTCGACGGCGTGCACGTGACGGTATTCCCTCCGGGCTACGAGATCCGACAGCTGGCGGTGATCGAGACGCCGGGCGGTAGCTGGAAGCGTCCGCTATTCGAGGTGGACCGCGCGGAGGTGAGCCTCGACTGGCGCCGGCTGCTGAAGGCGAACATCGGTATCGCGCTGCGGCTGGATGAACCCAAGATCAAGATCACGCAACGCTCCGAGGCCCCAACGGAGGTCAAGAAGCAGGTCGAGAAGCACAAGCCGCGCTCGGCGCTGGAGGTGGCGAGCAAGCTGGAGGAGCTGATGCCCGCGCGCGTGGAGCGCGTCGAGGTCAGGAAAGGGGAGTTCTCGTTCCGCGACATCGGTGCCGCGGGCCATCCCGAGGTGGCGCTGCATCGCATCGAAGCCGCCGTCGAGAACGTGGCGACGCGGCGCACGCTCGACAAAGGGCAGCCCGCGACAGCCAGCGTGAGCGCGCTGCTCGGCAACAGCGGCGATTTCAGTCTTTTCGTTTCCAGCGACCTGTTCGCCAAGAGCGTCAACTTGGCCGGCAATGCGGCCCTGCGCGGCTGGAAGGTGGCGGAGCTCTATCAGCTCGAGAAGGAGCGCACCGACCTTCAGACCCCTCAGGGCACACTCGACCTGTTCGCCGAGTTCAAGGTGCGCAACGGTGAGATCTCCGGAGGCGTCAAGCCGGTGCTGAAGAACGTGGAGGTGAAGCCGGCGGATGAAAATCTATTTACCAAGGTCAAGGCCTGGGTCGCCGATGAAGCGCTCGATCTCTTCTCCGACCGCGTGCCGGGGCGCGACGCGGTGGCGACCGTGGTGCCCATCCAGGGTCATCTCGATAGTCCCGATATTCAGATCATCCCCACCGTGCTCAGCATCCTGCGCAATGCTTTCGTGGAGGGCATCTCGTCCGGTTTTTCGCATCTGCCTCCTCCGATCAGCAAAGACAAGGAAGGCTTGCTCGGCCAGGCGAGCGACGCCTTGCAGAAGGACAAAGGTCCGGCGCCTGCACAACCCAAAGGGAAGGACGAATGAGAACTGGTGTGGCCCTCTTGGTGGTACTGATGAGCATCGGCTGCACACATGCGCGAAAGGCCGATGACGCCAGCGATCAAGTCAGCTCGAAGACGGCAGAGCCGGAACAGTCGGAGGCGCAAGAAGTTGCCGACCCGCAAGCCGTGAGCAAGAAGAAGGGCTTGATCGCAGGTGGCCAGAAGGACCCGGAGCGGGTGCCGGTGGCTTCCTCGCCGGCCGGTCTGTTGAAGCCGGGCGCGGAGGAAAAGGTCCGGGCCAAGCTCGGCGTGAAGCAGAAGGGGGAAGACCTCCGGCCTGCGCTGCAGCGCTTTCAGCGCGAGCACGACCTGCCTGCCACGGGAATCCTGGATCACCGCACGGCGAAGGAGCTGGGGCTGGATCCGGATGAAGTGTTCGAGCGGGCGCAGGATGGTTCGTCCTGAGCGTTCGTCCTGAGGCGGCTCGTCCTCGGCGTGGCCGCACTGCCGCCGCCGAGTGCGAGCTCGGTGGGCGCGTCAAAGCGCCCCGTCGGCGCATCCCGCCGCGTGCTGCGGCCGCGCGAGTGTCCGCGTTGCCAGGTTTGCGCGCGGATCACTGCGGCATGGGGCTTGCTCTTGTGCGGCCTCGCGAGCGAGCCGCGTGCTCGCGGGGGACAGCAGAACGAAAGACAGGAGCGATGAAGCGCACACTCTTCTTCATTTGTACGGTGCTAGCTGCGGCTGCTTGCCAGCGATCCGACGACCGCGACTCGCGGGCGAGCACGCGGGACACCACGTCGAGCCCCACCACGACCAACCCGAATCCGGCGACCACGACGCTCTCCAATCGGCCTGCCGACGATTCGGCGAGACCCAACGTCCCTGCTGCGGCCCGCGGGGAGCCGGCTGGTAACAGCGCCACTGGCTCCATCAGCGAGAAGAGCGCGGATAACACCGGCAAGAACGAGCGCGATCGCAGTGCATCGGCGCAGACGTCGGGTGATCAAGGAGGCAGCGAAGCCGATCGACACGTCACACAGCAGATCCGCAAGACGGTCGTGGACGATCCGAAGCTGTCAACGTCGGCGAAAAACGTGAAGATCATCACCGAAAATGGCGTGGTCACGCTCCGAGGTCCGGTGAAGAGCACCCAGGAAAAGACCGAAATCGCGGCCATCGCCCAGAAGGTCGATGGCGTCAAGCGCATCGACAATCAACTCGAAATTGCAAAGTGAGCTAAATCAATGGCCAATAAAGTTGTGATCGGTCTCGTCGATTCCGAATCGCGAGCGGGGTCCGTCGTCAACGACCTGCGCAATGCCGGTTTCGCTACGAGCGACGTGTCGGTGTTGTTTCCCGATCGAGCGGGCACGCGCGACTTCGCGCATGAAAAGAACACCAAGGCGCCGGAGGGGGCCGTCACGGGAGTCGGGGCCGGCGGTGTCATCGGCGGCGCGCTCGGGTTGCTGGCGGGCATCGGCACGCTCGCCATCCCGGGCCTGGGTCCGTTCATCGCCGCTGGGCCCATCATGGCTGCGCTGAGCGGCGCTGCCGCCGGGGCAACGGTGGGCGGAATCGCCGGGGCCCTGATTGGCCTGGGCATCCCGGAGCTGGAGGCCAAGCGCTACGCCGGCAAGGTCCAGAGTGGCAACATCTTGATCTCGGTCCACGCCGACAGCAGCGAAGAGGTGGGCCGCGCCAAGAAGGTGCTGGAGGCCGCGGGCGTCCAGGACGTGAGCACCTCGAGCGAAGCCCGCGTACCCGCAAAGGACAGAGATCAGCCCAGTCCATCGACGCGCTGATCGACCACCGCTCGAGCCGGCGCCGGGCCGCATGAGCGCAGCGGCCCGGCGCTGGACCTATTGAGCGCGCGCCGAGGTGACGAGAAACTCGCCGCCCGGCACGCCGTCATCCTGGCACGAGAAAGAAGTTTGTCATGCTCCGACCCAATACCCCCACTCTGTACCTGACCGCCCTGGCGATCGCCGGGCTGCTGCATTGCTCGAGCCACAGCTCCGAGCCCAGCAAGACGGCGGCAGACGAAAGCAACTCGGGATCGATGGCGCAAACCAACAGCGCCGAAGCCAATAGCTCTCCATCTGGTGCATCCGCCGCACAGGGCGGTAGCGCCAGCGCGAAGAACCTGGATGACGCACAAATTGCGGCCATCACCGACGCCGCGAACAGCGCCGAGGTCGAGCAGGGGCGGCTGGCTCAATCGAAGGCGAGCGACCCCCGGGTGCGCAGCTTTGCTGCCATGATGGTCGAGCACCATGGAGAAGCACGCCGCGACCAGCAAGCCTTGAGCGTCTCCAAGCAAGATAGCGCGGACTCGGAGCGCATGTCGAAGGACGCGGA
>JAICTU010000518.1 GCA_025936205.1 Polyangiaceae bacterium
ATCACTTCATCGGCGAGCGTGTGGAATCCGTGCTGGGTTACCTGAACAGCATCGAGGATCTGCTCGCCTCCGGCTACGTGACCCCCGGCGAGCTACTGAGCGCCGCCCGCGAGTTGCTCGCCAGCATCGGCGAGAGCCACAGCGCCTTCAACTCGGCGAACATCCTGGAACGAAAGGGCTACACCGCGCGTTGCATCGACCTGAGCGGGTGGGCCGATCCAAAGGCGCGCACGATCGATGAGCGCATCGCGCTGATGCTCGCGGACGTGGGCAAGGTCCCGGCCATCACCTTCGTGACCGGCTACTGCAAGGGAACGGAAGGCATCATGCGCGAGTTCGATCGCGGCTACTCGGAGGTGACCTTCTCCAAGGTCGCCGTCGCCGTGAAGGCCAAGGAAGCCGTGATTCACAAGGAGTTCCACCTGAGCTCCGCGGACCCCAAGATCATCGGCCCGGGCAAGGTCGTTCCGGTGTGCAACACCAACTTCGACGTGGCCGACCAGCTCGCGGACGTCGGCATGGAGGCCATCCACCCTCGCGCGGCCAAGCCGCTCGAGCTATCAGGCATTCCGCTGCGCGTGAAAAACGCCTTTGATCCCGATCACGACGGCACTCTGATCACCAAGGACTACACCTGCCCCGTCTCGAAGATCGAGGTCGTCACGGGCACGGACAAGGTGAGCATCGTCGAGGTCTTCGACACCCGCATGGTGGCAGAGGTGGGCTCCGACCATCGCATCATGCAAGTTTTGGTGGACCACGGAATTTCCTACATCAGCAAGGCCACCAACGCGAACACCATCGATCTGGTGCTCTGGGATCGCGACCTGCAGGAGCCGATCATCGCCAAGCTGCGCGGCATGTTCGACGTGGTGAAGGTGATTCCCGTCGCGATCGTGTGCGCGATCGGCTCAAATATCGCCAAGCCCGGAATTTTGGCCCGTGCGACAGGGTCACTGGCGAAGGCGCGCATCAACATCATCGGCGTCTCGCAGACCGCGCGGCAGACCAACATGCAATTTACCGTGGGCCGCGAAGACTTCGTGCTGGCACAGCAAGCGTTGCACGCCGAGCTGTGCGAATCTGCAGAGTAGCCGCGCGCGTTCCGCGAGAGAAACGGCTCCCCCACGCTGGTCATTTGTGGAGTCCGAACTCCGGAGATTTACGCGCCGCGCCGGGCAAGCCTTCCCGGCGTGTGTCGGCTGGGACAATCGCGAGCGCTCCTGAAACGCATCTGGTAAGCTCGAACCATGCGCTTTTCCGGGCGGTTCGGACTGATGCGATGGCTGTGGCTGAGTGTGCTGCTCTTTCTGCTGATCGGCGCCCGCTCCGAAGCCGAACAGGTGGACATCGCCAAGCTGCGCGACCAGGGTATGGCGGCGTATCAGGCCGGCAACTACCGGGCAGCCAAGCGCGCTTTCGATCAAGCCTTCGGCATGGCTCCGCTGCACAGCCTGGGGGTCTGGGCGGCGCGGGCGCGCGTCAAGCTCGGCGAGCTGCTGGAGGCCGACCAGCGCTATGGCAAGGTCCTCGAAACGCCCATCCCCGCGGGGGCCGAGGCCACCGAGGGTGAGGCGCGCGATCACGCGGCGCGCGAGCGTGAAGAGCTACGGCACCGCATCCCGCACCTGCGCATCCGGATCGAAGGGGTCAATCCGGCCGAGGTCGAGGTGCGCATCGATGGCACGCTCGTCTCCGACGATTTCGTCGTCGTGAAAAAAGAGGGCCCCTTCCGCCATGCCAAGGCGCTGCAGGTCAACCCGGGCAATCATCAGATCCTGGTGGTGGCCGCGGAGCAACGGCAGGAGACCTCGGTCAGCGTGAAAGAGGCCGAGACCAAGGACGTGGTGTTGCGCTTCGCCAACGAGTCCACGCTGCGCCAGCGCAAGTGTCGCGACCAGTGCGTCGCCGACTGCCGCGACAACAACGATTGCTACGTCGAGTGCAAGCAACGCTGCTTCAGCAAGGGCTGAGCCGCTCGTTTTCGCGTCTGGCCGTCTGACCAGGCCTGCGGCGCTTCCCAGCAGCGGCCCGGCATTGGTAGATCCGGGCCATGATTCATCCTGCACTCAGCTCGGGTCGGGTCGCCGTGATCACCGGCGCCGCGACGGGTATCGGCCTCGCAGCGGCGCAACGCTTTCGCGCCTACGGCATGAAGCTCGCGCTCGCGGACAACGATGAAACAGAGCTCGCGGCTGTGGTGAGAGAGCTCGGAGGCGCGCGTCCCGAGGAGGTACTAGGAGTGCCCACTGACGTGAGCCGCCTCGCGGACGTGGAGCGCCTGCGAGACCAGACCTGGCAGCGGCTCGGTCCGGCGTCTGTGCTGATGAACAACGCCGGCACAGGCCTCGGCGGCGGGCCCTGGGAGCGCTACGAGGAGTGGAAGCGCGTGATCGACGTCAACTTGTGGGGCGTGATCAATGGCGTGCAGGCGTTCCTTCCGCGCATGCTGGAGCAGCGCCAAGAGGGCCTGGTGATCAACACCGGCTCGAAGCAGGGCATCACCTGCCCACCGGGCAACACCGCCTACAACGTCTCGAAGGCCGGCGTGAAGGTGCTGAGCGAGGGGCTGCAGCACCAGCTGCGCAACACGCAGGGCTGCCGGATCAGCGCGCACTTGCTCGTGCCGGGCTGGACCGACACCGCGATCAACCGCAAGGAAAAGCGCGACCGTGAGCGCATGGGCGGCAACCCCGGGGCGCAGCTCGAGCCCGCGGCTCCGCGCCCCGCCGGCGCCTGGACGTCCCCGCAGGTCATCGAATACATGCTGGCCGGGATCGAGCGCGGCGACTTCTACATCATCTGCCCCGACAACGACGTCACGAGCGCGCTCGACAAGAAGCGCATCCAGTGGGCCGCCGGCGACATCGTCGAGAATCGCCCGCCGCTCTCGCGCTGGCACTCCGACTACGCCGCGGCATTCAAGAAGTTCGTGGAGAGCTGAAGCCGTGCAGTACACCACTCTCGGGCGCAGCGGGCTGAAGGTCAGCCGCGTGGGGCTCGGCTGCGGGGGTCCGAGCCGCCTGGGGCAGTCTCAGGGCCACAGCGCAGAAGCCTCGAAGCGGGTCATTCACCGCGCGCTCGAGCTGGGAGTCACTCTGTTCGATACAGCCGAGTCCTACCGCACGGAGGGGTTGCTCGGGGAGGCGCTCGCGGAAGCGGGCGCCTCCGAGCGCGTGGTCGTCTCCACCAAGAAAAGCGTCTGGCACTGGGACCGCAAGCAACTGTGTACGCCGCGCGAGATGCTGGACGGCATCGACGCGAGCCTCGCGCGCCTGCGCCGCGAACGCATCGAGCTCTTCCACCTACACGGGCTCGAGCTCGAGCACGTCGACTACGCGCTGGGCGAGATCGTGCCGGTGCTGCGCGAGGCCCAGGCACACGGCAAGATCCAACACCTCGCGCTGAGCGAGGCCTTCAGTGGCGACACCACGCACCGCATGTTCCAGCGGGTGTTGCCCGCCGATCTGTTCGACGTGATCATGGTGGGCTTCAACTTGCTCAACCCGTGCGCGCGTCACAGCGTGTTCCCGTTCACGCGCGAGCGCCGGGTCGGCACACTGATCATGTTCGCTGTGCGGCGCGCGCTGACCAACCTGACGCACCTGCGCGGCATTATCGACACGCTGGTCGCGCAGGGCAGGCTGGCGCCCGGCGTGCTCGACAAGGACGCACCGCTCGGATTCCTCGGCGACGTGCGCGATGCCGCCTACCGCTTCTGCTTGCACGAGCCCGGCGTGGACGTGGTGCTCACCGGCACCGGCAGCGTCGAGCACCTGGAAGAAAACCTGAAGTCCCTCGCTGGACCAGAGCTGCCGGAGCAGCAGCGCGAACGGCTCGCGCAGCTGTTCGGCCAGATCGATAGCGTGTCCGGCAATTGATGCGCGGCGCCCCTGGGCGACGTCAGCGGGGCTCGGCGGGCGAGTCTGCCGGCGGAGGCGCCGAGACCGGCGGCTCCGAAACGGGCGCCTCGGAGACCGCCGTTCCCTCTGCGGGCTCGATCAGATCGGCGAGGGCCACGCAGGCGGGCAGCAGATCGCGCAGGGCCTCCGCCGGCATGTAGTCGAAGCGGCACACGACACCGTCGGAGGTGATGGTCAGCGACTGAAGCTGGCGGGCATGAGCCCCCTGAAACGGCTCGACCAAGCGCCCGAGCGGACGCGCATCGAGGATCTGCTGGGCGATGGCTTGCGTCGCGTAGCGCGTCTTGAAGAAGCGATCGAAGTCGCGATCCTGCGCGTACACCGTGACCATGTCGAAGGGCGCCGCGGCCGTGTGCTGGTAGCTGCGCAAATCGACGCGCGGAACGCCGCGAAAGCGCACCTTGACCAGCTTCTGGTCGTCGGGGTCGATGCGCACGACGCGATCGGCATAGGTGCCCGCCAGCGTGCCCACTGCGCCCGAATAGCGCGGCGCCGTGTACTCGAGCCCCAGCTCGCGCCCGAGCGACGGGAAGTCGCGGGCGGCACCTTTACGGGTCCATTTGCGCCGCAGCAGCGCAAACACGGTGCCCCCGAACATGATCAGGCCAAGAGGCAGGGAGCTGAGCAAAGACGAAGCGCCGGGCATGTCGATCGCAGGCCAGTACGGTCGCCGCGGTCCGTGCGACTAGTAGTAGAAACCCGAAGTCCGCGCCGGGTTTTTACAAATGACGCAGAAGTACCGAGTGCAGAGTGCCCCATCTGCCGGGCACGAACTCGGGGCACGAGGTACTAGGGCTGCACCCGCACGGTGATCTTGGCGGCTGCGCGCTGCGCCTCCTTCTCGGGATCGACCAGGATCGAGGTCATGTTCTCTTTGCGCTCGAACTCCGCCTTGTAGGCCAGCGCCTTCTGCCTGTCCTTGAACGGGCCGATCCGCACGCGATACCAGAGCCCCCGGTTGGGGATATGCGCCGCCTCGGCGTGGGCGCGATGTCCGCGCAATCGCAGCTCTTGGACGTAAGCGTCTGCCTCCGGCTTGTCGCGGAAGCTGGCGATCTGAATTTGATAGTCGCCAGCGCTGCCGGCCTCCGCGCGCTCGCTGCCCGGAGGCAACTGGGCGCGTTCCGCCGCCAGCTCCGCCAGACCGTCCTGGGGTTCTGCCGTCAGCTTGGTCGAATCGAGCAGCTTGCCGGCAGGCAAGGGCACGACCGGCAGGTCATCCGCGGGCGGTGGCGCGGGTGGCAGCTGCTTCTCGCTCGGATCGATCAAGCGCCCGTCGGACGACTTGACGGCTACCAGCGCGGTGCTCGGCCTTTCCTTGTCCGTCAGGATCTGCGCGAAGCTCGCGTGATCGGGGCTCAGCTGATCTGCAGGCGCAGGCGCCGTTTCCTTGGCCTTCGCCAGGAGCGCCGCCAGCGGGTCTTCGGTCGACTCCGCAGCGACGTGCTTCTCCGGCATCGACATCACCACCGCGAGCACCAGCGCTCCGACGCCAGCAGCGCCGAGCAACCATGGCCCGAGCCCTCGGCTGGGGCCGCCGTCTTGTTCTTGAATCTGGTCGAGGTTACGCAGGTCCACGTGCG
Organism: Polyangiaceae bacterium; assembly: GCA_025936205.1. Next base: position 5,507 of record JAICTU010000518.1, read on the forward strand.
TCCGTGCAGCGTTTGCGAGCTTCAGCTCGAAACTGTAGCAGGCTTTCAGTTAGTCAGCCTCACACCCCCACGGACAAGTTTTGAGTCGGGTCCGGGAGCGATTTCGGGACGGTCAACGCTAACGTCCCTATTAAGGATTTAGCGTAATTTACGCTGGACTGCTCGGACGAACAGCGAACACGTCGCTGTGCGCGTCTAGCGCTGAACACGTGCTCGCGGGGTGACTATTGCGCGCGCGAGCGGCGCCGTGGCAATCGCGTCAGGCCAGATCACGCTGCTCTCGACGCTGCCCACACCGTCGATTCGCGCGTTCGCGCCGACCACGCTCGATCGCAGCTGCACGCCCGCGGCCACGTGCGCGCTCGGGTGCACGAACGAGCCCGAGCCATGATTTGCATGGTGAGACAGCCAGTGCTGGTTGGCTCGCCAGTAGCCCTCATGAGATCCGACCTCTCGCCAGGCCGATGACGTGAGACAGGTATCGATCACGCCGCCACGGCGCAAGCGCGGCAGCATGAAGTCGTTGATCAGGCAGCCATACTCCGGCAGCTCGCGCAGCGCCGCTTCGCCCAGCGCCAGCAGACCGATGTAGTCCACAGCGCCCACCTCCACCCCGAC
>JAICTU010000479.1 GCA_025936205.1 Polyangiaceae bacterium
CCCGAGGGATCGCTGGATTGGGGCAAGGCCCGCGCCACCAGCTCGGAGCCGCGTACCACCAGCGAGGGGAACAGCGCGTTGGCGAGAGCGCCGAGCTTCGCGGGCAAGCCGAGCACCAGGAGCACATCGCCGCGGCGGCTCGCGCGCACGATCTCGCGCGCTGCGCGCTCGGCCTTCATGGACACGAAGGGCAATGAGTCTGCAACGCTGAACCAAGCGTATTCCGCGCTGACGTCGCCCTTGAACTGCGCGTTGGCGGTGCTTCCGGTCCGCATCAGCCCGGGGCAGATGGTCACCACCGAAATGCCGCGCTGGGCAAGCTCGGTACGCAGCCCGAGCGAGAAGCCAGTCAGCGCGAACTTGCTGGTGCTGTACGGCAAGAGGTGCGGGACGCTGAGCAGGCCGCCGATCGAGGAGATGTTGACGATCCGGCTTTCGCCGGGCTTCAGGTGCGGCAGCGCGTGATAGATGACGTTGAAGGCGCCCCAGAAGTTGATGTCCATGGCCTCGGCAAAGTCGTCCGTGGTCATGGTGGAAAGGGGGCCCACCTCGATGGTTCCGGCGTCGTTGATCACCACGTCGATCCGACCGAAGGCGGCGGCGACGCGCTCGACCATGCTCGCGACCTGCTCTTCGTCGCTGATGTCGCAGGGCACTCCCAGCACCTCGGTGCCGTCACCGCGCAACTTCTCGCACGCGTGTTCGAGCGTCACGCCGTCCCGAGCAACGAGCGCTAGCTTGGCGCCCAGCCGCGCGTATTCGCGCGCCAGCAGCAGCCCGAGCCCCCGCGAGCCGCCGCTGATCAACACGACCCGACCGCGCAGGTCGTAGCGCGACGCCTGCCAGCGTCGCAGCGCTTCTCGCGCCGTCCAGAGCGCGCCCAGCGTGCCAATCATCGTTGTCGCATTCCACTTCATCTGCTTTTGCCTCCGCTGTCTCACTCGCCTCGGGCTGAGCTGTCGTGGTGGCACGGAATCTGCTGACAAGCGAGCAGGCAGCAGGTTGCCGATGCAAAAGCCAACGCCATTCGCGAGGCGAATCACCTCAGTGCGCCGGAATGGTCGTGGCTCGCGCGCCGGGCGGACCCTCACAGACCCGAAGGGAAAATGAGCAATGCGTTGGGACCCCAATCATCGCAGCGACGACGTGATCGACGAGCGCGGCAGAGGCACCTCCGCCGCCGGCTTCGGGGGAGCCGGCATCCTGGTCTGGTTGCTCTCGCGCTTCGGTGTGCCGGGGCTGCTGCTGGGCGGGGTCGTGCTGGCGGCGGCCTACTTCTTCGCGCCGTCTTCCAGCGAACACTCCGGCGCGGATCAGCGCAACCTGAGCGCGAGCCAGGACCAGGCCGGTAGTCGCGACGAGGCGGCGCGTTTCGTCGGCTTCGTGCTCGACGATGTCCAGACGACCTGGGAGCACGTGTTCGCCGAGCAAGGCAAGCGCTACTCGCACGCCAAGCTGGTGCTGTTCAGCGGCGCCACGCGCTCGGGCTGCGGCGTCGGCAATGCTCAGGTGGGGCCCTTCTACTGCCCCAACGAGCGGCGCGGGTACATCGATCTCGACTTCTATCGAGAGCTGGCGCGGCGCTTCGGTGCGCCGGGCGACTTCGCTCAGGCATACGTGATCGCCCACGAGGTGGGGCACCACGTACAGAACTTACTGGGCGAAATGAACCAACGCTCGCAGGTGCGCGGCCGCGAGCGTCAGAATACCGCCTCGATCCAGACCGAGCTGCAGGCGGATTGCTATGCCGGTGTCTGGGCGCACTCCACGGAGCAGCGCGATCTCTTGCAGTCCGGCGATATCGAGGAGGGCCTGCGCGCCGCCGCCGCCGTGGGAGACGACACGCTGCAGCGCGAGACAGAGGGTCGCGTCAGCCCGGAGACGTGGACGCACGGCTCTTCCGAGCAGCGCGTCCACTGGTTCAAGCGCGGGTACACGAGCGGTTCGTTGGACGCTTGCGATACCCGCGGCGAGAGCGCTCGCTGAATCCGGGAATGAGCCGGCTCAGCGCGGCTGGCAGGCGAAGTGCGCCGTGTTCTTCACGCTCGCGGCGTGCGTGTTGATCACGGTGCGCCCGGTCGGCGTGAGGTTGCTCGCGCTGCCGTCGTTGGTCAGGCTGTTCTCGTTGCCGTAGGGGTTGTACCAATCCCACCACAGCCAGCCGATGCCGTTGGCCTCCGTCGCGTTCATCAGCGTGCCGAAGTCCGCGGTGACGTCCGAGGGGAAGTCGGTGACGCGGTCCAGGCCGAGCTGCACCGGGAAGGGAGCGGCGGCCGCGGCAGCGACGCCCTCTTCGAGCGAGTAGCCGTAGGTGTTCTGGTAGTAGCCATTGGTGCTCCAGTACGCCTGCCAGCCGAACACGGTGTTGTGCAGCGGGTCCGCCGCCAGGATTTGCGGGCCCAGCTCGAAGATCGACGGCAAATCGCGGCCGAACTGGTTCGCTGTCACGGTCAGCGGCACGGTGTAGCCCATGTCGCGGATCCGCTTCAGCGAGGCGCTCGCCTCGGAGACGAAGCGATCACGGTCGTCGAAGGTGGGCTCGCCGAAGGCGTCGATCAGGATGTAGGCCTTGTGCTTGTCGAGCATCGCCTTGACGTCGGCGTGGCCCAGCCAGCCCTGACCCTCGCTGCCGTAGGGGCCGACGTACGCCACCATGTGGTGCGCGGCGACGGCATTCAAGAGCGCGTCGACGTCGCTGGTGCGCAGCGTGTCCGACCCGACCAGGATGCGCACGGCGTTCACTCCTGATGCCGCAATCTGGTTTAAAAGGCCGAGCCAATCATTCCCTTCCGGCAGCTGATTGCCGAAGATCTGCTCCACACCGCGGGTGACGAACACGTTGCCGCAGGCGTCGAGCAGCCGGCGACCGGAGGTGCGCATGGTGTCGCTGGGTGCAGCCGCGGGCGCGGGCACTGTTTCATCGGCAGCCGCTGTGTCCTCGGCGGGCGGCTCGGCGACGGGCGTCGCCTGGCTCTCCTGCGCGTTGCTGTTCTCGTTCGCTGCGGGGGCGCTGTCGTCTCCGGGTGCGCAGGGCGCATCCGCCAGCGTGGTGGGGAGGTTGCCGTCGCCGTTCGGCTGGAAGCCGTCGCTGGTGACGACCTGAGCAGCGGCCTCCGACTGCGCGGAGGGCGCGGCGGAACCCGAAGAGGTGGAGTGACGCGCCGTTGGCCTGTGGCTCAACGCTTGGCCCTCGGTGGGCTGCAACACGAGATCATCGGCAGAGACGGGATCGCCCCCGGCACAAGCCGGGAGTGCCGCGGCGAGCAGCGCCAGGGCAGAAGCAATTTTGGCAGCATTCAGGCCGCGCTGGGCCGTGCGGGACAGAACCGAGGAGGACGAAGCGGAGCTGGGAACAACGAACGAAAACGTCATCTCTTACCTGTGTTTCTCTTTCCTGGTCAGACACTGACCATCTCGCGCGGCCCACATGGACCGCGAATGCAAGGAAGCTGTTCGCCGCGCAGCGAGCACATGGGTGCCAAGCTGCACGAAGCCTGTTCGCTCGGCGCGAGCGCTCGCAGGCGCGGGCTGCACGAGTCCGGATCGCGCGCGCGGCGCGATGCCAGGTTTTCGGGGTGCGAGGTTTCCGCGGAGAGGATTCCCGGCGTCCACCCTGGATGACCAAGTGTGGGTGCCCGACCTCTAATTGCGCCGATCCCCTCGGATCCCCTGATGTTGCTGTTCTAAACTCTGGGAGCTGTGTTCCGGGAGGATTGACCTCGGGGAACCCGACCTCTGAACGTTGAGGTTCTTGGGAGGATGAACCAGAGAGCGCCTCAATTTTGCGGGCCTTTTGGCTCGCTGCAGGCGCCCACGTCGCTGCCCCTTGCTGCGACGGTTGAAGCTACCGGGTAACTAGAAACTAGCCGCCTGAGCTCCTCTGTCAACGCGATTTGTCGCACTTCGCCGCGTGACGCCTTGCCCATGCGAGGCGAATTGTCTCGTGACTTAAGCTCTCGAGGTGTGTGGTCTGCGCTGTTCTGTCGATGCTCGATCGCGAGCGCAGCGGCAATTCGGCTGTGCTTCGTCGCGCGTTCGAAGACTCGCTTCTAGATCGGTGCTTGGGGTCTGAAGCAACAGGGAAGTGACGCGTACACCCGGTCGGGTGAGGCATCTCACGGATGCAATGCCGGCGAATGAGCTCGAGTCGCGAGCTCGGCTCCCGGAGGTCAATGCGAATATCATGCGCCGGTCATGGGCTGGTCATGCCAAAGCGTGGGGAGCTCGGCTCCGGTGGTGAGATAGATCGCTGTTGAGAGCGAAAATTTCCGCGTGCGCAAGCGGTGCGGCGGGATTTCGTGGCGTCGAGGGGGGAGGGTGTGCGAGCGGATTCCGATGAGCAAGGTGATGGAGTGCGCCGTGGGTTGGCTGCTGCTCTCGACTGGGTGTTCTCCGGGCGGCAGCGAGCCCGTGCGCAGTGCTGCAGCGGCGCCGGCGCGCGCGGCGGAGCTGCAGAAGGAGGCTTACGGTGACGTCGGCGGGCAGCCGGTGGAGCGCTACACGCTGCGCAACGCACACGGCATCGAGCTGCGCGTGATCAGCTACGGAGCGACGCTGACGGAGTTACGCGTACCGGATCGTGCAGGGAAGCTCGCGGATGTCGTGCTCGGCTTCGACCGACTGGAGGAGTACGTCGATCACAGTCCCTACTTTGGGGCGACGATCGGGCGGGTCGCCAACCGCATCGCCGGCGCTCATTTCGAGCTCGCCGGCGAGCAATACCAGCTCGCGGCGAACAACGGTCCCAACCATCTGCACGGGGGAAAGAGGGGCTGGGACAAGGTCGTCTGGAGCGCCGCGCCCGTGGCGCGCGAAGACGGCGTGGCGGTGAAGCTCAGCTATCTGTCGCCGGACGGCGAAGAGGGCTATCCCGGCAACGTGAGGGCGACCACCGTCTACACCCTGACCAACAGTGACGAGCTCGAGATCGAGATGAGCGCCAGCACGGATGCTCCCACTCTGATCAACATGGCCAACCACACCTACTGGAACCTGGCGGGCCACGCCTCGGGACCGATCCCACAGCAGCAGCTCCAGCTCTTCGCCGCCCACTACACACCGGCCACGGCGCTGATCCCCAACGGGACCATCGCGGAGGTGCAGGGCACGCCGTTCGACTTCACGCAGCCCAAGACCATCGCAAGAGACCTGGCGGGGACGGGCGGAACTCCCGCGGGCTTCGACCACAACTGGGTCGTGGACGGTGAGCCCCATCAGCTGCGCCCGGTGGCACGCCTCTCGGATCCGAAGTCCGGGCGCGTGCTGACCCTTGAAGCCGACCAACCCGGCGTGCAGTTCTACTCGGGCAATTTTGTGAATGACGTGGCCGGCAAGGGTGGAGCGAAGTACCCGCAATACGCCGGCTTGTGTCTGGAGACGCAGGCGTTTCCCAATGCCATCAATGTGCCCGCATGGCGGGAACAGGTGATCCTGGAGCCGGGGCAGACGTACCAGCACCGGATGAAGTTTCACTTTGGCGTGCAGTGAGGCGCGGCGTGGCGTCGGATGAAGGCGCCTGCTTCCTCGAGCGCTGCGTGTGAGGCAGGGGCAGCCGCGCTCATCAGGTGCCAGACGTGCACCATGCCCTTGTACGGCGAGAACGTCACATCGACACCCGACTCCTGCGCTTTGGGCACGAACGCGCGGATTTGATCGACCAATTGTTCCAGCTCTCCCGCTTGCACCAGCAGCGGAGGCAGACCGGTCGGATCGGCGCCGCCAGGCTCCGCGCAATGGCGGGCCTCCAGGTCATTGTGCAGCGCCGAGTGCAACAGGCCCGCCTTGTCGGCGAAATGCAGCAACACCGTGCCCGACGCAACACCCGCCGCATCCGTGACGTCGCGGATACTCGCCGCCTCGAAGCCGTTGCGCTCGAAATGCTCGCGAGCGACCTCGAGAATACGAGCTTTGGTAGCCTCCTTCCGTGCGGAGCGACGCTCGGGCAGGCTGGCGCGTTCGAGCTCAGCGCCGCGCCGTTGCGCCATGAATCAGCCAGTTTATCGATATGAACTTGTTCACTGAAACGTGTTCATTGGACGGAGACCTCGCGCAGTCAACTGCGGGTTCGGGCTTCAGGGTTCCAGGGCTCGGTGCCGGCCGCACTATATCGCTCCAGGATGGCCCGCCGCGCGGCGGGCGCTGACTGGGGCAAATCCTGGAAGCGAGCGGGGGACGCGCTGGAAGCGGTGCCCTCTGGGCGCCATGCTGAGCCAGGAAGCTGCGTTTGAACGAGAGCGAAAGCGATCAGCTCGAGATCACGGCTTGTATGGCCGCGTAGGGGCAGCGAGGAGTGCTCGAATGAGGTGCGCAGAAATGCCGCAGCGATGCGCGTGAAACGCGTCAATGCAGATCGCTGGGTTGGGTCAAACTGAACGGAGCCGCATGGAGCCGCGCAGCGGGCCACTATTGGTCCTGGTACCTCGTGCCCCAAGTTCGTGCCGGGTTCGCCGTGCCCCGCTGCACTGGTGAAGGGCACGACGAAACCCAGCGCGTTCGACAGCACATCGGGCGCACACGGTGCCGCCATCAGCGCAGTGCCGTCTCGGATCCGCGCAGCGCGGATACCGCGCAGTGGGCATATTCTAGCCTAGTGTTGAGCACTTTTTGAAGGGGTTGCCCACTCCGCGCCACTCAGGATTCGTCACATCTCGCGCGTGGCGCCCCCGCTGACCTCTGCGCTTGATTTTGGCCGGACCTCATGTGCACGACGATGTTCCAACCCTCGGGGCGCCGGGCGCCGGCAACGCACGAAGCCGCGCGGGTCGTATCGGGCCGTCCGGCTTCGCACGGCACCGGTCGCGGCCTGCATCCGGCTTGCCGGAAGCGCCGGGCGGTTTGGGGTGCCCTCCGGCGTCGCACACGTGCGCCGGAGCGGAACCGAGCGTGCCGGGCGCCGCTGCTCTCAGCGATGGCGCGCAGGAG
>JAICTU010000053.1 GCA_025936205.1 Polyangiaceae bacterium
TCGCCGGCAACAGCTACTACACGACGGAGCACGAGAGCGTTCGGCAGCAAGTCAACGCCTACATCAGGAGCGGCGTGTTCGATGGCTACATCGATTTCGATGCGGCCGTGAGCGACGGCGCCGATCCGCCCAAGCTGCAGGCCCCCTTCGCGGCCTGGGCTCAGCAGGACTGGCTTCACCCCGGGCCCGCAGGTTATCGAGCCATCGGCGACAGTGTGGACCTCGCGATGTTCTCGCGCTGACGGGCCATGGGCAACGAGTTCCGGGGCACTGCTGGGCACTCCGCCGAGTACTTCGGGGATAGCCGCGACTACTGGTGGAACCGCGACTTTCTGGAGCTGATGGCTCGGCGCTGGCGTTTGGACACCGTGCGCGACGTGCTCGATGTCGGCTGCGGCGTGGGCCACTGGGGTGCGCTGCTGGCGTCCGTGCTGCCCGCGGACGCGCGCGTGACGGGCATCGATCGAGAGCCGGGCTGGGTGGAGCAGGCCAGCTCGCGTGCACTCGCCCGTGGCCTCGGGGAGCGCTTCAGCTATCGGCTCGGCACCGCCGAGCGCATCCCATTCCCAGACGACTCGTTCGACTTCACGACGTGTCAGACCGTGTTGATTCACCTGCGCGATCCCGCGGCCGCTCTCCGCGAGATGTTTCGGGTGACCCGGCCCGGCGGGCTCGTCGCGGTGGCCGAGCCCAACAATCTGAGCGAATCGCTGATGCTGGGCTCGCTCGCGGGGCAGGCGAGCATCGATGAGGTCGTCGAACTCGTGCGGCTTCAGTTGACCTGCGAGCGGGGCAAGGTTGCGCTGGGGGAAGGCGACAACTCACTCGGCGATCGGGTCGCTGGACTGCTCGTGGCGCAGGGGTTCACGGACGTCGAGGTCTTCGTCAACGACAAGGCCGCTGCGCTGTTCCCGCCGTACTCGGCGAGCGAGCAACGCGCCCTGATCGAAGACGCGCGCGATCGCGCGGCACGTGGCTTCTGGAACTGGAGCGAGACCGAGACGCGCCGGTTCTTTCTGGCCGGCGGCGGCACGGAACACGACTTTGCCGAGCAGTTCGCGCGGGGGCTCGCCGCGCGGCAAAAGGTCATCGAGGGCGTGGACGCCGGGACGTACCACAGCGTATCTGGCGGCGGGTTCTTTCTCAGCGCAGGGCGCAAGCCGGGGCAACGAGCGTAAAACTCAGGGGTGCTCTGCGGGCTCGCGCGACGCTGCGGGGGGGAAAGAAGTCGGCTCAGCGTGCCCGGTAGAGCGAGACGCCGGGCAGGTGGCGCACACGCTCCAGCACAACGGGGCGCGCCGAACGCGCTGAGCCGGAAGGGTTTGGCGGCTACGACGAGCCAGGGATGCTTCCTCGAGGAGCTGGCTTGCCGCGCCGCCAGGTGCGCTAGAGCAAGCGATATGCCAGAAGGAATCGCCGTTCGAAGTCGCTTCCGGCGATCGCCAATTGCTGGCGAGCTGGGACATTTCGTCCCTTTGGCTGGGGCCATTTGTCCCTCGGACGGGCGACGCCCGGGCGCGGCTTCGTGCCGGAGCAGCCGGTGGCGGGGGTTGGCGCAGTGTCGGTCGAGCTGATAGGTGAATTCATGGCTGCCGCTCATGGGCTCGTTCCCACTCTCTCCGCGCTGGCACGCGGGCTGCACTTCAAGCCTCGCGTGGTGTCGCCGTGAAGCTCGCCGTTCGGGTCGCGCTGGCGGTCATCGCCGGAGTGGTGCTGGTCCTGGGCGGCTTCGGGTACCTGGGCGTGAGGCGCGAAATCGCCATGTTCGACGCGGACATGCGCAAAGATCACGCGCTCACGGGCTCGACGCTGGCCGTGCAGGTCAGCCAGACCTGGCTCGAAGACGGTCCGGAGCGAGCCACCGCCATCGTCACCCTGGCGGACAGCAATCGAGAAGGGGTCCACATCGGCTGGGTTCCGCGAGACTCGAAGCGTGCGCTCCTGTCGATCGACTGGTCCGGGCTGAGAGAGATTCGCCACCAAGTCGCGCTTCTCACTGGGCCGCTCACGGGGTTGCAGCAGACCCCAGAGGGTACCCCCTACCTGGTGAGCTACGTGCCCGTGAGCGGGCGCGGGAAGCTGCTGGGCGCGCTGGAGTTGGCCACTTCGTCCCAGACGCGGGACGCCTATGTTCGCAGCAGCATCATCAGCAGCATCGTGGCCACGGTGGTGATGAGCGCCGTGGCGGCGGCAGTGATCCTGGCCGTCGGCCTGTGGCTGATCGGGCGCCCGCTGGCACGCTTGACCGAGAAGGCGCGCCGAGTGGGAGCGGGCGATCCGGGCGAGCCGCTCGACCTGCGCCAGAACGACGAGATCGGATTTCTCGCCTCGGAGATGAACGCGATGGTCACGCGCCTGAGCGCTGCCAACGCGAAGGTGGAGCAAGAGCTCGCCGCGCGCTTGCGGGCCCAGGAGCAGCTGCGGCACGCCGAGCGGCTGATCACCGTCGGTCGCCTGTCGGCGAGCATCGCGCACGAGCTCGGTACGCCCCTCAACATCGTATCGGGCCGGGCCAAGATGATCGTGCGCGGAAAAATTCAGGGCCACACCATCATCGAGTACGCGCGCAGCATCGCCGATCAATCCGATCGCATGACGGCCAGCATCCAGCGCTTGCTGGATTTTTCTCGGCGCCGGGAGCCCCACAAGCTGCCGGTGAATCTGACGGCCCTCACCTCGGGCTGCGTCGACCTGTTGCGGCACATGGCGGACCGTCAAGGGATCGACCTGGTGATGGAGACGCGCGAAGAGATCCACGCGCATGCCGACCCGGGTCAGCTCGATCAGGTGACCACCAACCTGGTCGTGAATGCGCTCCAGGCGAGCCCATCGGGCAGCACGATCCGCATCCGCACGGGCGTGAGCGAGGGTGCCCCGCTGTCAACCGTGGGGGAGGTCGGCCGCTTCGCGTTCTTGCGCGTCGAGGATCAAGGGATGGGCATGACCGATGACGTGCGGCAACACGTCTTCGATCCATTCTTCACCACCAAGCCTGTTGGGCAGGGCGTGGGCCTGGGCCTCAGCGTGGCCTTCGGCATCGTGGAAGAGCACGGCGGCTGGATCGACGTGCAGAGCGCGCCGGGGCAGGGCAGCACCTTTTCCGTCTATTTACCGCAGGGAGCATGACCGAGCGAATTCTGATCATCGACGACGACGTCAGCGCCTGCCAGTTCCTCGCCGACGCGCTGACGGTGGAGGGGTTCTCCACGTTCTGGACAGCGGATCCGGAGCGAGGACTCACGCTGGCCGAGCAACCCGACACCGCCGCCGTCATCACCGACGTCAATATGCCCAAGTTGCAGGGCATCGAGCTGTGCCGGCGGCTGGTGCAGAAGGACCCGCAGCTGCCCGTGATCGTCGTGACCGCGTTCGGCAGCATCGACTCTGCCGTGGCAGCCATGAAGGCGGGCGCCTACGACTTCGTCACGAAGCCCTTTGATGTCGAGACGGTCACGCTGGCGTTGCAGCGAGCCCTCGAGCACTATGCGCTGCGCCGCGAGCTGCGTGAGCTGCGCGCCGCCTTTGACCTGCATCGCTATGGCCAGCTGCTCGGCAAGAGCGAAGCGATGCTGGAGATCTACGATTTGATCGAACGCCTGGCGGCGTCCGAGGCATCCGTGCTGATCACAGGTGAGAGCGGCACGGGCAAGGAGCTGGTGGCTCGCGAGCTGCATCGCCGTAGCCCTCGCGCGCGGGGCCCCTTCATCGCGATCAACTGCGCGGCGCTCCCGGAAGCCCTGCTGGAGAGCGAGCTCTTCGGTCATACGCGCGGCGCGTTCACCGACGCCAAGGTCGCGCGCGACGGACTCTTTGCCAAGGCGAACGGCGGCACCATCTTCCTGGACGAGATCGGCGACATGCCGCTCGGATTGCAACCCAAGCTACTGCGGGCGCTGCAGGAGGGCACCATCCGACCGGTGGGAAGCTCGGCCGAGACCCCGTTTGACGCGCGGCTCATCACCGCCACCAATCGCGATCTGGAGGAGGCCATCGCGAGCAAGGGCTTCCGTGAGGATCTCTACTACCGGCTGAACGTGGTGCAGATCGACCTGCCTCCGCTGCGCCGTCGGGGTGCCGACGTGCTGCTGCTGGCGCGGGCCCTGCTCGATCAGCTGGCTGCCAAAGCCGGCAAGAACGTCGCGGACATCACTGGCCCCGCGGCGGAAAAACTGCTCGCCTACGAGTGGCCCGGCAACGTACGGGAACTGCGCAATTGCATCGAACGCGCCGTGGCGCTGTGCCGATCAGAGGCGATCGATGTCGCGGACTTGCCGCCGAAGGTCCGGGACTACGCCGCGCGCTCCGTGCTCGTCGCAGCCAATGACTCGTCGGAGCTGGTGCCGCTGGAGGAGGTCGAGCGCCGCTACATTCTGCGCGTGCTGGAGCTCTGCCACGGCAACAAAAGCGTCGCTGCCAAGGTCCTCGGACTGAACCGCAAGACGCTGCATCGCCGTGTGGAGGGCTTCGGCTCCGAGCCGGCGGCGGCCGCTCTGGAGCCGCGCGACGGAGACGCGGAGGCGCCGGAGCCGTCCGCGGGACTTACGCCTTGAGCGCGGGTCGTGTAAGCTCGCGCGCAGACAAAAGGTAGCAGCGCGCGGACGAAATGTCCCACGGGCGCGCGCGAAAGCAGCACGATGCGTGCGTCTGTGCGGGCTTCACCCGTCCAGGGGCGCTGAGCCGCCATTTTCTCGCGTGCGCCCTCGTGACCAAAGCTCGTGCGCTACTCGATCAGCCGTACCACCGGCGTGGCGGGAGCCCCTGCCGGTGCGGGCGCGGTCTCCTGCTTGGGCGAACCCTCCGGGGGCTCGCTGAGCTCGCTGCGCGGGGCTTTGCGCGCGCGCGCCACGCGCGGGCTGACGCGGGCCGTGGCTTCCGCGGTCGCGCTCGCGGCGGCCGTGGCACCATTGCTCGCCGGCAGCGGCTCGAGTCGCAGCTCTTTGGGCGGAGCCGCATCGATGAACCAGATGCGGGTGTCGATGAAGCCGGGAGCGCTCACGCGCAGCTCGTGGCGGCTCCCGTCGCGGGGCAGGCGCGTCGCGAACGAGCCCGTCGCGATGTGCGAGCCGTCCAGCACGATCTCCGCGCCCACCGGCTCGACCTGGAGCTCCAGCGCGAAGCTCTCCGGGCGCGGTCGCCCGGTGGGAGCCGCCGGGGCGGTCGCGGTAGAAGGGGCCGCAGCGCGGCCATGCGCCGCCCTCATTCCGAGGGCGTAGCCCGAACTGACCAGGATCACAGCGGCGAGCGCCGCGTAGCTCCACGCCGGTAGCGGGTTCTCGCTGCGAGCTCGAGGCTCGCGTTGCACCACCTCGAGCGGCGCCGTGCTGGAGTGCTCGTGGGCGCTGGGCGGTGCCAGCTCCGACGGAGAGCTCGAGCTCTGCGCGCGAACCGGGGCCCGGCTCCCCGCGTCGACCAGCGCTCCAGCCTCTCGCCAGCGCGCGATGGCTTGCAGCGACTCCCAGTCCCCCAGCTCGCTCTCGGCGAGCACCTCGGCGAGGCTCCGCCCCGCTGCGAAGGACTGCAGCAGCCCTTGCTCCTTTGCTCCCGCGTCGGGTGCGGCGCCCTGACTGCGATAGCAGCGCTGCGGATCCCCCAGCCGCGCCCAGAGCTGAGCGCACTCGTCCTTGCGGCGGGCGGCTTCGAGCAACAGCCGCGGCGTGCCGACGTCGATCTCGCGCGTGCGCTCGACCGGGCGCAGCTCGGCGCTCAGGAACCCCTCGTCGAAGCCGAGGATGCGATAGGCCGCCGCCTCGCCGCGCAGGCGGCCGCTCTCGGCGGCGACCACCGCACCGGCGCGACACCAGAGGCGGCTCTCCAGCTCAGGCTGCTGGATCGTAATCCAGGCGTCCTTGCCCGCGAGTTGCAGCAGCTGAATCAGATCTGCCGTACCCAGCTCCGCCAGCGTTCCCGTGAAACGGGCGGTGGACGTGGCCATCTGCGCTGCTTGCTCGATCCGTTCCGAGGTCACCCCAGACCCTCGCTCCCCTCTCCATGGCGACTCTTCGCCGGGTCCCCCTGTACCTGCAGACGGGCCAGGTCAGCGGCGGCCTGCGTAATTATTTTGTTTACGAGCGTTTTGTGTAGGCAAGTCTGCGCTAGCGCGCCGGACCCTCACACACCGCGGCACGCAGCTCGAGGCACTCGAGATCGGCCCAGACACCGCTCTGTTCCGGAACGATGCGCGCGCAATCCGAGTTGCGATTGTCGTTGGGCTCGTTGCCACTCCAGTTGACAAAGGCATCATCCACGGAGCTGCCCACGTCGGCGGGCCCGCGCCAGAACAGGGCGCCATCGCTGACCCAGCGCCAGTTTCCCTCGCGCGTCTGGTCTGCCGCGCCGATCCAGGCCTCGCCTTCGAGCAAGCCCGCGACGAAGCTGTTGACCGTGGCGCTGCGGATCGAGGCCAGATCCCAGCCGGTGCCCAGATCGCGGCAGGTCTGGCGTGCATCGGCCCAGGTCAGCAAGGTCGCGACGATGGTGAAACACTCGCCATTCGGGCCGAGACTTTGCGGCGGCGCGCAGGGCAGTGGAGCGGGTGCGGCATCCGTCGCGAGCGCGTTGCCGGGTGCTGACACGCCTGCGTCGAGGGGCTCGGTTGGCGGCAGAGTGTCAGCGCCCGAGGGCGCGCTCGAGGGCTCCGTGAGCGTGGGGTGCGTCAGCGTCTCGGGCGAGCCATCGCGAGCCGTCGTGTCTGCCGGTACGGCAGCTGGCGGCGAGCCGACGTTGGCCGCGCCCTGCTGCATGGGGTCTACCAGCGGGGATTCAGAAGGGGCTTCCACCAGACGTGGATGCTCGGGGATATCGAGCACGTCCACGCAGCTCGCGCACACGAGCACGAGCAGGCTTCCGCCGCGAAGGCGCCCCGAGCATCCCCCGGACGCTCGCCGTCCTCGATCCGTGACTTCTCCGGAGCCCGCTCGCGATCTTTCCAAATCGAGCCCTCTCACCCAGCAGACCAGCGCGACGGGTGAAGGACGTCCTCGGTGCCAACCGAGTTAATAGCGGATCACGACAAACGCGCGCGTCACGCGCTGGACACCTGCGTGTCTGTGCTGGAAATCATCACGCTGGGTAAGCTGGCGCAGGGCGCGGCCGACGGCCGCGGGCGAACGAGGTACACGGTCGGCGGGCACGCACGGCGGTTCGCCACGATGCGCCCGACGACGGCCGCGAGTCGATTCAGATCCTGGACCAGTGGCGTCGGGCTCTCGTATGGGCGCGAAGAGCCGATGCAGCGCTGCGCGATCAGCATCAGGGCGCGCCCGATCGCGTGCACCACTTCGGCGTCCGCGCGCCGGCGCAGCACGCCCGTCGCGTGGGGTGGCATCCACATCGACTCCTCCAGGTACAGTGGCTTGTCGGCGAGCACGCCGCCGATCAACCAGCCCAGCTCGCGCAGCGCGCTGCGCGCATCGGGGCGCTCCGCTTGCTGTGCGGCCCAGGGCAAGCGCACGCGCTCGAAGGGCGTACCGGCGTTCTCGACGTTGATGCTGTCCGCGCGGATCTTGCCCGGCGTCACCTCGGTCCGCAGCGCCAGCTCCAGCTCGCTCGCGAGCTGCGCCGCAATCAACGTCAGCCGGCGCACGCCGACTGCCGGCGCAGAGGCCAGCACCGTATCGAGCTTTCCTTTGCGCGTGCCCACGGCCGATCGCGATGCACCCATTGCCGCTGCAGCACTCGACATTTCTTGATTGTGCCCAGGCCGCATGCGTGTCAGGTGCGCTGATTGTGCGGGAGTATGCGCCCGAGGCCTGCCCCCCGCGCCGTTGCCAGAGGTCGTGCCGCTGCGATACGCGGTGACCGACCCCCAGCTCACCCGATGAGCACAAGAGCTTGTGGATCGTGGGCTTGCAGGGCTGGCAGCGCGGAAGACGTCTGGGGCGAGTAACGCTGCGGACCGGGGAGCTGCGCTGAACGTACGGCGCAATCGCGACGTGGCATTCGGCGCCGATCGCGCCAATTTGTCGCGCGAACGGGGCAGCTCGGCGGGGCACTCTCCGCGCTCCGAGCCATCTCCTTGCGCCTTTGCCGCCTGGCACTGCTCGTGCATCTACGGGCGCCGTGACCCATCGCGTAGACCCGATCGAACCGACTGGCGAGCTTTCCACCTCCGAGCTGGTGCGCCAGGCGTTGGACGAGAGCCGGGAGCTCGTGCGGCTGGAGGTGCGGCTGGCGCAGCAAGAACTGCGCGACGACGTGCGCAAGCTGAAGTGGGGCGGGATCTTGATCGCCTTCGCCGGAGCAATGTTCATCGTCGCGCTGGCGATGTTCGATCTGGCGGTCGTGCTCGCGCTCGGCGGCACGGCCAACGTGGCACTGATCATCGCCTTCATCGTGCTCGGGGAAGTCGCTGTGCTGGCGCTCGTTGGTTACCGGCTGCTGCCGAAGGTGCCGCTGGAGCGCACGCGGCAGCGCCTCGCGACGGACGTACACGCCTTGAAGGAGCAGGTGACACATTGAAGGAGCAAAGCCGATGAGCGAGCCGAATGGCCACCGGGAGCAACTGGAGCAGCGCGCCGCCGAGGTGCGGTCGCGGCTAGAAGAGCGCTTGCACGCGCTGGACGAACGCGGCGAACACGCCGTTGATCTGGCGCGCGCGGCGGCGCGTCCGCCCGCATCGATCGCGATCTTGGCCGTAGCCGGCATCGCCGCCACCTGGTTCATCGTGCGGCGCGTGCGCGCTCACCGGGCTCCCAAGCTGCGCCTCGCTGATCTGTTCCAGCCGGCGGCTCCGCCTCCGCAAAAGAGCTTGATCCTGCATGGTCTGGAGAGCGCCGCGGCGTCGCTGCTGACGGTCGCGGTGAAGCGCCTGGGGCAACGGGGCCTCGACCAGCTGCTCGCAGAGCCCGGCCACGAGCCGCCGCTCGAGCAGCAACGGCCCTATTACTGAGTCTTGTCGCTGAACGCAGGTTCAGGGTATGCTCGTTCCGCCGAGCATGCTCTGTTCCAGCTTTCAACTTGCCACCGGGCTCGGCCCTCGGAGCGAGCAGCGCTTGTGGCAACACGCCGTGTTGCGCTGGCAAGACTACGATCCGCGCAGCGGTCTGCTGACGAGGCACACTGACGCGCTGCTGCGGCCTGCGCTCGAGCGAGCGCAGGCCGCGTTCGCGGCGCGTGAGGTCGACGCTCTGGCGCAGCTGCTGCCGCCGGAAGAGCACTGGCGGCTGTTCGGCGAGTTCGCCGCCGATGCCGCCTATCTGGACATCGAGACCAGCGATGACGCGGTGGGCGCCGGCTTCATCTCCGCGATCGGCGTGCTGGACCGCAACGGCCCTCGGCTGCTCATGGCCGGGCCTGATCTGCAGGCCTTCCCCGAGCTCGCGCGGGACTGGTCATTGCTCGTGACCTTCAATGGCTCGTCCTTCGATCTGCCGATTCTGCGGCGGGTTTTCCCCGACTGGCAACCGCCCCGCGCGCACGTCGACTTGCGGCACGTGCTGCGGCGTCTGGGGTACTCCGGAGGGCTCAAGGCGATCGAGCGGCGCGTACCGCTGTTGCACCTCGCGCGGCCCGCGCATCTCGATGGGCTCGAAGCCGGGCAGGCCTGCGGCTTGTTCACGCTCGGCCGGAACGGTGACCGCGCGGCGCTGCGTCGCTTCGCGGAATACAACCTCTATGACGTGATCAACCTGCGCACGCTGATGGCATACGCCTACAACGCGCTGGTGGAGGCCCATGCCGCGCGCGTGCCCGGGCTTCGTCAGGGCGCTCCCGCACTGGCCATCCCGGGGCGCGGCGATGTGCTGTACGACGTCTCGAAGATCTTGCTCGCGCTGTGAGCGAGAGCTGAGCGCCGAGAACGGGTCAAAGGGAACGGGGAGCGTGCAACGGACGAAGACGACTCTCAGACTCGAGAGCGTTTCGGCCGGGCAACAGCCGCGTCGCTCGCGAACCATCGGGCGCAAAGTGAAATTACGCTGAACTGAGTTGCCTGCGCTGCGCTTCAGCGGGTACCAAAGGCATCAGGTTGCGCCGAGCGGCGCACGAGGAAGACGGGTGACTGGAACGATGATGAAGCGGCCTCGCCGGACCGTGCCGTGGATCCACGTCGCGCTGGCGTTCACGGGCGTGCTCGCCAGCTGTTACGAGCCGCAAAGCGAGCGCTTGTCGTGTGATGACGTGTTGCCCGCCGGCATGTACCAGTTCTCCCAGCTCCAGACGCTGGTGCAGGATCAGGACAAGGGCTGTCTGTCGAGCGACTGCCACAACGCCAAGACTCAGGAGGAAGGCATTCGTCTGGATACCGAGGACCTCGTGTACGACGAGTTCAGCCACCGCCCGGAGAAGTTCTACGCGGTGCTGGCTTCGGGCATCATGCCGGATGAAGGCACGCGCTGGAGCGAGGATGACCTGAAGCTGTTCCGCAGCTGGTATTGCGCAGGAGCCTTCCGGCCATGACGTCGTGGAGTCGTTCGTTCGAGTGGGGCGAATCGGGGCAAGAGCTGGCCTGCCGTCGGAGTCAGCACAGGCTGGAACGCTGGGCTCGCTGGCTCCCGTTGCTGTTCGTTGCCCTCTGGGTCCTGCTCGCTGCACGTCCCGCGGCGGCCTATCCGCAGTACGTGTTGAAAGGCTTCGGTGACTGCAGCAGCTGTCACCACAGTCCCACGGGCGGGGGCTTACCCAACCGCTGGGGGCTCGACTCGCTCGCTCCCTCGTACGGCGGCAGTCTCGACTGGGCCAATCAAGACCTCGGCTATGACCCCGCGGCGCCGCCCACGGTGAAGGTCGATCTGGGCGCGGACGTCCGTCTGATGCCCCTGCTCAGCGCAGACGGCGATGCGGTCGTCCCCGCGTTCATACCCATGCTCACGGAGCTGGGCGGCGCCGTCGCGCTGGGCCCCTGGATGGCCTACGGCACGGTCACGGGGCGCAAGCTCTATGGGGACGGGCCCTCGTATGCGGCCTTTTCTCGCGAGCACTGGCTGAAGTTCCAGCCCACGGAAGGCGTGGATCTGCGGGTGGGGCGGATGGTCTTGCCCTTCGGCACCCGCATCCCCGATCACACGCAGTACACGCGCGAGGACTTCGAGCAAGACAAGTACGATCAGAGCTACAGCGTGGAGGTCGATGTTCACGCCCAGGGCTGGTCGCTGTTTGCCAATGCCTTTGCGGGCGACCTCACGTATCGCCCCAGCGAGCGGCAGGAGCGGGGACTGGTGCTGACCCCCAGCATCGATCTCGGCAGCAGCATCAACATCGGCATCTCGGCGCTGGCCGCCACCAGCACGGCGCGCACGCGGCTCGCCGGCAGTTTGTTCGGGCGCACCGAGCTTGGCTCTTCGGCGTATCTGCTCGCGGAGATCGCAGCGCAACACTTCGCCGCGAAGGAGGGCGACGGTAAGCTCTCCAACCTGGCGGAGTACTTGCGAGTCGGCTGGTTTGCCAGACCGTCGATGGACGTCTACCTGGAAGCCGGCCACCGCACCTTCCTGGACGGTGACGCGCTCACCAAAGCCCGCGTGGCGCTCGGGCTCAACTGGCAAGTGCTGAGCTGGTTCGAGTTCGCGCCCCAGCTCGAGGTCGAGACGCGCACGGAGCTGCCGGCCCGCTTCGTTGCCATGGCGCAGCTGCACCTCGTCTACTGAGAAGAGGAATGCCCGCTGCTCGCCTTTGGTCGCACGAAGGGTATTCCTGAAGTCGGACGCCGCGCTGCAGCGCCGAGCCTTTCTCCGGCTCTTCCCTGAACTGCTTGGCCCCTGGTCTTCCCGCTACGGCGCCGCCGGGCACCCGACGCGGCTCGTGCTCACGACCACGCCGTCGAGCCACACGTCCACGGCGTTGCTCGAAGCCGTATATTGCTCCCAGCCCATGTACAGCGTCTGGAACGCCGGCGGCGCGAGCCACTCGCCGTTCAGCGGTGGCTCGTTGTAGCGGCAGGTCGGCCCGCGATCGATCACGTGGAGGTCGCTCAGCTCGTTGCCATCCATCCAGTATTGCACCTCGTTCGAGGCCTGCGAGAAGCGCCACTCGAAGCAGGTCCAACGCTGGGTCGGGATCTTGGTCGCGGACGGTTGCGAGCAGTCGCTGCGCACGGGCGGATTGCCGTCCTGCGTGGTCTCGTAGTTTGCACGCAAGCCCGCGCCACCCTGCCGTTCGCCGCCGAAGCGATAGATGGCGTTGTAGTTGTTGGTCGCGGCGCGGCCTTCGCCCTGAAACAGCGTCCAGGGCACGCTGTCGCCCGACGCGGGGCTGGGCGCCGCATCGAGCCAGACCATCACGCGGCCATACATTTCGCGGTTCGCCGCAGAGAAACTGCCTTGCTGCAGGGCGACGTAGCCGCGATGGGGAGGTGGCCCGCTCGGCACGTTCACGTGCAGCGCCTTGCCTCCGCCGAAGCCATGGCCAGCATCCACGCGCGCGGTGGCGCCATTGGTGGCGTCGCTCCAGGGACTCTGCGGAGCCCGGTCGAGCGCGTCGTCCTCGAAGTCTTCACAGAACGCGCTTCCCGCGGGGCACAGCGCGCTGATCAACCCCGCCGGCGCAGAGTCGCCGGCCATCGTCGCTCCGGCGCCGCCCGCCGCGCCGGGTGCGCCGCCAGAACCGACGGAGCCGGAAGAGCCTGTGCTCGTTGCTCCGCTGCCACCCGCCATCGTCGCTCCACCGCCGGTTGCTGCGCGGTTCGAGCCAGTGGCATTTCCGCTGCTGCTCGAGCCACCGGAGCCCGCCGTGTTTTGCGGTGTACCGGGCAACACGCTCGAGCCCCCGAACGGGGGCGGCAGCTCGGCGCGCTTCTCGTCACCCGAGCTCGAACACGCGAAGGCAGCCACGCCCGAGAGGGCGCAAATCAAGCTGAAAGAAGGGGCGTTCCGAAACGAGCCAGGGCGGCGGGCGCGCAACATGCGCTCCTCTTAGCCGCAAAATCAAACTACCGCACGATGATCGGAGGCGGTGCCGGAGGCTGATCGTCGGGAACGATACACGCCGAAAGGTCGAACAGCATGTAGACGAGCACCTTTTCCTGAGGGCTGAGTCCCATCGAGGTACAGCCCGTCGGGAAAGGTTTGTTGGGTGCGGAGTCGTCCCCGCTCGAGACGTGGATGTCGCTGTACACGGTGCGCCCGCACTGGTCCCCGGCGGTCGCGCCCAGCGGTGTGTTTGCACTCACGTATTTGACGGACAGCGCCCCGGTGACGGCGTCGAGCGGATCGTAGATCCAGCGCTGCGCGTACAGCGGGTTCTCCGAAGCGGCGGTGTTCTGCGCTTGCACCAGGTCTACCGTACCCGGCACGGTCGAGCCGCCGACGTTGACGAGCCACTCCGCCAGCGCGGCGCCCTTGGGGAAGCTGGTGTCCACGCTGGCGCTGACGTTCAAGTCGTCATCGCGATTGTTGAAACGCACCATGTCCGGGAACGGCGCCGGACCTTCTTGCAGCCAGATCTTGTGCCAGTGCGAAAGGAACGCTCGCCCGCCACCGTTCAGGTAGTCGAACAGAGCCTGGCGCGCTGCCGCCGGCTTCTCATTCAGGAACTCGGCGCCTTCGCAGGAGAGCAGCACCACGTCGTAGCGCTGGAAGCTCGACAGCTGATCCCAGAGCGCGCTGCCCGAGGTCGCAAACGGTGCGCCCGCGTTCAAGCTCGGATCGTAGCTCTGGGTGCCCTGGTGCCCCGCAAACAGATTCACGCGACCAGGACCATCGGGATTGGTGAACTCCGAATCGGAGATCCCGACCTTGCGCAGCAAGCACTCCAGCGCGTCGAGCGCGCCGGTCGACAGCGCGATCTTCGGCATGTCGCCTTCGCTCTGGTTCGCCGGCAAGCGCGTCAGGTTCACATCGCTGACGGCGTTCTCCGTGCAGGGCTCCACGCGCGGCAGCGTGACCTTGCGGCGCCACTTGCCGACCTGCATCACGAGCGGGATGTCGGCCCCGGTGGGCACATTCTCCAGGCGAAAGTGACCGGCGGTGTCGGTGATGCCAGCAACGACGGGGCTGCCCGACACGCTCGCGTCACAGGTACTGCAGCTGGCACCGTCGACGATCGGGTCCAGCTCCTTGTTGGGGACGTAGACCGTCACGTTGTAGAGCGGTAGCTCGCCCGACGGCGTGAACACCGTGCCCGTCAGCGTGGTGGTCGCGCCGTCCGCGCATTTCACCTGCTGACATTGCAGGTTCACGCAGGGCCCACTGCTCGCCCCACTGCCGCCCGGGTCGACCTCGCCCCCGTCGTCTTCCGGAAGTAATAGCCCGGTCACCGTCGTCAGCACCGGTACGTCGGGGCTGTTGCTGACGTTTTCACCGCCCGACACCGTGGCGGTCCGCGCGTGATCGCTCCCGCAACTCAGCAGAGCCACAATCGCGATGTACGACGCCAGGGCAGTCGCTCTGCACATGATGGTTGGTGTTCACTGTATCATACGGGCGCTCGCCTCGTCGCGATCGAACTCGGCGATGATGATGTGCCGCACGGGGCGACCGAAGCGCTTCACTTCCGCATCGTGCACCGCCACCTGCGGCCGACCGTAGAGCGTGTCGGGGGCCGTTTCGGCGAAGCGAGAATCCGTCACCAGCACGATGGTCTCGGCATCCGGCCAGCGACTGGCGGGCAGCCAATGGTCATAATCGTCCAGCATCGCGCTGTCGCAGCCCACCGCGACTCTGCCCTGGAGCGCGACCTCGGCCTGCGCGCAGACCGCCCAGTGCGGGCCGACCACCAGAGGTTCGTGGCCGGTGCGCTCGCGCGCTCCATTCACGACCGCTTGCAGCAGCGGGCGTCCGGGGCCCCAGGCGTACAGATCGCTGGTGGTGTCCCAGGTCGCTTCATAACCACCCAGAAGCTGCCCAAACAGAAAGGGCAAGTCCGTGCGCAACCAACACCAGCCGAGCAGAGCCAGCGTCGCGCCCAGCCCCGCGCAGCTCTGCAGCAAGCGCCGGGGCAGGGGGCCCATGCGCGCTGCGTGAACGGACAGCGTCAGGTACGCTGGGGTGAGCCAACCGGCGTCCGACCCGGCGCCGATCGCCAACAGCAGCAAGGGCAGGAGCGGGAGCAGCAGATTCAGCCGCAGCAGCCGGTCGATCGGTGCCTGGCGCTCGCCTGCCAGCAGATCCGCTCCCACCAGTGCCCCGGCAAACAGAAAGGGCGGGGTGGCGGCGACCAAAGGACGCAAGAGCACTCCCAGGATCTGCTGCCACGGCAAAAGATCAATGCGCATGCCCGCGCCGCGCTCGATCCACCAGCGCACGAGAGGGGCGACCAGGATGGCGAGCACGCACAGAGCGGCCCAGGGGGCGAGCGTGCGGCGGCGCGCCGCCTGGGGGCGCTCCAGCATCACCCAGATCAGACTCGCCAGCAGCAACCAGCCTCCCTGCTTGGAGAGGCAACACAGCGCGGTGGCGACCCCAGCCCCGAGCGCGGTGAGCAGGCTGCGAAAGCTCGATGCCGGATGGCGCAAGGCGCTGCCTGCGCAGGCCAGCGCCGTGAGCCAGAAGAGCGCGAACGGCAAATCCGGCGTGAACGCGGAGGCTCCGAGGCACAGCTCGGGCAGCAGCGCCAAGGCGAAGAAGGTGCGCAGCAGGGGCGCGCCCCGGGCGCCGCAGGCACGCGCCGCGAGCACCCCCAGCCAGGGCAGCGCCGCCGCCGCCAGCGCCGTCACCGTGTGGATCAGGACCGGCGACGCGGAGGCACCGAAGCCGCGCGCGACCCAGCCGATCAGGCCGGGATAGTTCAGGTACGCGGGTTGCGGGTGAAAGCCGTACGCGAAAAACAGCGCCTCACCGTCACCGAGACCCAGGATGCGCGACAGATCCAGGCGCAGTCCGAACAGGACCACGGAGGAGAGGACCGCTGCGATCCACATGGCCGTCAAGCGCGGCGGCGCCGGAACCAGGCGAGCATGCCCAGGGCGAGCCAGGGCAACCAGCGGGATCCGCGCTCGGGGCGCGCGCCCGCGAGGCTCAGGCAGCTGGCGTCCGCGTGCGCTTCGCTGCCGCACTCGCGCGAGTAACCGTGGTGCGGCCCGGTGTTGCCCGGGCAGGTGACCTCGGAGTCAGCCATCGGCGAATAGATGCTGCAGATGCCGGCCTTGTCGTCGGAGGACAGCGTGCGCGCGCCCAGGTTCGAAAGCTCGTAGTCCGCGAGCATGGTCGCGTTCTCGACCTTCGAGTGATCCAGGCCAAGGAAGTGACCGACCTCGTGCGTGAGCACGCTCTGCAGGTCGTTGCTCACCTGCGCTTCGCCGAGCGAAAACTCGTTGGCGAATGAGTTGATCTCGATGTCCGCATCGAAGATCGCGCCCGTCGCCGGATCGAACGTGATCGAGGTGCGCGCGATGACGAAGCGCTCGTCGTCGTACGGCCACCCGCCGTCTCGATAGATCACCAGGTTGGCGTTGCCGGAGAGCGGGCGCCCCGACTCGGGCGCGTTGAACTCGACCTGGTCGCAGCTCGCGCCGCCGAGCGGCACGACACCGATCGAGGGGTGGCCGCCGCCCGGGCAATCGGCGCTGAGCCAGGCCCCGAACGCGGCGCGCATCACCTGATCGGTCTCGTAGGCGTTGATGCCGCGCAGCGCTGAGCCCTTGTCCTGCACCGCGTAGGTCACGCAGGCGTCGGGCCAGTACACGTACTCGCCCCGGGTGGCGCAGCCGTTGCGGTCGGGCGCGCAGTTCTTGTCGCAGGTCGTGGTGCGACAGAAGGCCAGCGCATCGCGCGGCGAGACGCTCGCGAGCGAAAACGCCGCGAGGATCAGACCCAGAGATTGCGGTTGTGCGCGCACGTCAGCGGGCGAGCATGATCTCGGAGACCATCTGCTCCGCTTCGACCACCGTTCGACTGACCAGGCGCTGCACGGCGCAGTCCTTCACGTCGACCAGCGCGGGCATGTCGGGGCTCGGGCGGAGGCGTGCGATCCTCTCCGCATCGAAGGTGAGCGGGTAGTGGCCCTGAGCCATGCCGGTGACGCCCAGCACGCCGTCGCGGCTCGGAGCCAGAAACACCACCGCTTGCTCACCGAGCTCGAGCCGGGCCTCGCCGTGCACGAGCTGACCGATGTCTCCCACGGTGCCGCCCAGCGTGCGCACCAGGAGCGAGGTCTCGGGCGGTGGCCGGCCGTCGATCGGGTGAGACACGTCAACCCGGAGATACGTCACGATGCGCCGCGACGACCCCACGGTCTCCCAGCGAGAAGAGGCATCCGTGGGCGTTGCGACCAGCGCATATTGCGAGAGACCGACCAGCTGAGGCAGAGAGATGGCGCGGGCGGTTGACGCCCAGCCATTTCCCGGCAACGCCAGCCCTGACAATGCAGCCCCCGCACATCCGCCCGCGATCCCCCTCAGGACCTGTCTTCTCGACAACATCGCGCCGAGCATAGCAGACCCAATCGTGTGGGGACACCCGCGCCCCGAGCTAGAAAAGCAAAGGGTTCTGGAGCGCTGCGTCGCCAGGGGCGCCGAACCAGCACGCAACGAACTGGCGGCGCCGGCACGTGCTATAAGCCTCCCCGACTTCCGAACAGGCCCCCTTACAGATGGATAACCCCAAGCTCGAGCTTCCCGGCATGTCGTCGCCGCCGCCGCCGACCCCAACGCCGGAGACCTTGCGTTCCGAGGCCCGTGGGGAGGGAGTCCTCAAGAATCTGTCGGCGAACCTCGTGCCCGAGCTGCGGCGTTACGTGGCCGTGCATCGCCTGGAAATCGAGCGGCTCGTCAAAGACGGCGACGTGTCGACAGGGCTGTTGGCCGGCCAGAAATATTCCAAGGTTGTCGATGGGCTGCTGTCGTCGCTGCTCTACACGACGCGCGCCGTCATGTTCCCGAGCGGCGAGGTGCCGCGCGTCGCGCTGGTCGCTGTCGGCAGCTACGGGCGCAACACGCTCTCGGTGCACAGCGACCTCGACGTTCGGCTGCTGTCCGAGGCGGATCTGTCGGTGGTGCGACCGCTGGCGGAGGCGCTGCTCTATCCGCTCTGGGACGCCGGTCTGAACGTCGGGCACCAGGTGATCACGCGCGATGAAACGCTGGAGCTCGCCCGCACCGATCTGCCCACGGCCACGTCGCTGCTCGACTTCCGGCACGTGGCGGGCGAGGGCGAGCTGACGCAGGGGCTGATGGCCGCGGCCTTCGAGCAGCTGTTCAACAGCCGCCAGCTGCCGGACTTCCTGGAACGCCTGGAGCGCAGCGCGCACGAACGGCACGAGCGCTTCGGCGGCTCGGTCTTCCTGCTCGAGCCCGACGTGAAGAACGGCACCGGCGGCTTGCGCGATCTCGACGTGGCGCGCTGGGCGGCGCGCGCGCGCTTCCGCATCGAGGACTTCGAGGGCATGGTGCGCGTGGGAGCGCTGGCCAAGCGCGAGTGGCGCGACATCAGCCTGGCCTGGCGTTTCCTCTCCAGCGTGCGCAACCACCTGCACCTGCAGTCGCGGCGGCGCGCCGATCGGCTGATCTTCGAGCAGCAGGAGCGCGTGGCGCTGGCCATGGGCTACGGCCCTGGCGGCGCCGGGGTCGAAGCGTTCATGAGCGACTACTACCGGCACGCGCGCAGCATCGAGCTGGCCTGCCGCATGTCGATCGCGCGTTCGCGCCCCGTGCCCGACCGCAAGCCGGACGAGGTCGACCTCGGCAACGGCTTCAAGCTGATCAACGGCCGCATCTCCGTGCACGACGTCGCGTCGATCAAGGAAGACCCGGCGCTCGCCCTGCGCCTGTATCGGGTCGCCGTCGAGCGCGATGTGCTGGTCGACGACGCCGCCCGCCAGGCGGTCGTGCGCGCCTGCGGCTCCAAGTCCTTCTGCTCGCGGCTGCGCCGCAGCAAGACGGCCGCGCGCACCTTCGTCGAGCTGGTCAAGGTCGTGCAAAAGACGCAGTTCCCCGGCGGCTCGATCCTGCGCGAGTTGCACGAGGTGGGGCTGCTGGTGGCCATGATCCCGGAGTTCCTGCCGGTGGTCGGCCGCGTGCACCACGACATCTATCACGTGTACACGGTGGACGTGCACTCGGTGGCCGCGGTCGATCGCCTGCGCGCGCTGGGCCGCGGCGACCTCGCGGCGGAGCAGTCGCTGGCGTGCCGGCTCGCCGCCGACATGGCGCGCCCCGACGTCTTGTTCTTCGCCACGCTCTTGCACGACCTGGGCAAAGACACCGGCGGCCAGCAGCATTCCGAGCGTGGCGCGGAGCTGTGCCCGGAGATCCTGCGCCGGCTCGGCATCGAGGAGCCCGAGATCGAAGAGGTGCAACACCTGATCTTGAAGCACCTGCGCATGTATCACGTGGCCACGCGCCGCGACATCGACGACCCCCACACCATCCGCGAGTTCTGCGCGGAGCTGCACGGGCAAGAGGGCCTGAACGAGCTGTTCATGCTCACGGTCGCGGACGTCTCCACCACCAGCCCCACGGCGCTCACCGCCTGGAAGTCGCGCATGCTCAACGAGCTATACGTCGCGGCGGAGCGCTGGTTCTCCGACGGGCCGCCCTCGCGCGGCGAAAACTATGTCTCGCGCATCCGCGACCAGGTGCAGGCGCTGCTCGCGACGCGCACGGGCCTGAAGTTTGACGCCGAGTTCGTCGACGCCACCCTGAACGCGCTCCCGTCGCGCTACGTCTACGCCAACTCCGCGGCGGGCATCATCAAGCACCTGGCGCTGATCCACGAGGCCCAGGGCAAGGCCTCGCTGGTGCGCGAGCTCGACAGCAGCGAGCCCTACTTCGAGATCTGCGTGGTCGCGGACGACCGCCCCGGCCTGCTCTCGTACATCGCGGCCTCGCTGGCTGCCGCCAAGATCAAGGTGATCGGCGCGCAGATTTACTCATTCCACGTCCCGGGGGGGCCGAAGCGCGCCGTGGACATGTTCTGGGTGCGCGCCGGGCAAGAGGCAGCCAACGCGCGCCGCCTGCTGCCCCGCGTGGAACAATACCTGTCGGACATCCTGGCCGGCAAAGTGCAGGCAGTGGACCTGATCCGCGGCGAAAAGCAGAGCATGCGCTGGAACTACCGGCCCGCGCCGGCGGTCGAGACGGAGATCGTGATCGACAACCGCAGCGCGACCCGCCACACGGTGGTCGAAGTAATCACGCAAGACCGGCGCGACCTCTTGTTCTGGCTCTCCACCGCCATGTACCGCGAAGAGGTCACGATTGACCTCGCCAAGATCAACACCGAGGGCGAGCGCGTGGCGGACGTCTTCTATGTGACCAACCGCGACGGCTCGAAGCTCGACGACGACCAGGTCAAGAGCGCGGAGCGTCGTGTACAGTCCACGCTGGCGATGATCGAGGGAGACACAGAGCGAAATGCGGAATGACAGAGCGGCGCTGCTCGCGCTGGCAGTTCTCTTGGCGTGCGGTGGCGCGGAGTCGGCGGGGAAAGGCCCCGCAGCTCCGCCGGGGCCTGCGCCGGATTCACCCGAAGCGATCCTGGGCGGCGGCGACGCGGCCGCGCCCGAGAGCCCCGAGTTTCAGCAGGGCGTCGCGGCGATTCGCGATCAAAAGTTCGATGAAGCCCGCGCGCATTTCGCCAAAGTCGTCGCGGCCGAACCCAAGAACGCGCAGGCGGCCTTCTATCTGGGCGTGGCGCAGCAGAACCTGGGCCAGCTCCCCGCCGCGCAGGCCAGCTATCAGAAGGCCACCGAGCTCTCGCCCAAGCTGGCAGACGCCTGGGTCAACTGGACCGCCACGCTGCTCGACGCGGGCGACGCCGCCGGCGCCCTGCCCATCATCGACCGTGGCCTGGCGCAGAACCCCAAGCACCCCGCGCTCTCCTATAACCGCGCGCTGGCGCTCACGGCCCTGCACGAGTCGAGAGAAGCCGTGCCGGCCTATCGCACCGCGCTCGAAGCGGATCCGAGCAACGCCGAAATCAAATACGGCTACGCCGAAGCACTGATCGCGGCGGGCTCGAAAGACCAGGGCCTGAAGCTCCTGAACGAGCTCGCCCAGAGCGACGACCCCGCGGTCCTCGCGTCCAGCGGCAGCCTGCTCGGCCGCCTCGACCAATTCGACGCCTGCATCGCTGCCTTCAGCAAAGCCATCGACAAGAAGCCGGCGGCGGAGCTCTACGTGCAACGCGGCCTGTGCCAGCACGGCAAGAAGGACGACAACGCCGCCTTTGCCGACTTCCAGAAAGCGATCCAGACGGACCCCAACTACGCTCCCGCGCACTACTACGCCGGCATGCACCTGCGCTCGAAGGGTAAGAAGGCCGAAGCCAAGCAGGCGCTGAACAAAGCCGTCCAGCTCGCGGGCGACCAAGGCGTCGGCAAAGCCGCCAAGCGCGCCCTCGAAAACTTCTGAGCCCGCCTCTGATACAACTCAGAGGTTTTGGGGGCCGGCCCTCCACCGAGCGTCCCTCCCCAACACCTCGGGACTCCGCGCGACCCGACTCACGCCGCAACCCCAAAGCCTGCCCGGGAAGGAGGGGGGTGGAAGAGCGCGCGCTGAGGTTTCCATGGAAACCTCAATTGGCGCGCGGTGAGGGGCGTTGTTCTGATGGAAACCTCAATGGGGGACGCGGTGAGGGGCCTTGTTCCGATGGAAACCTCAATCGCCGGAACGGGAGGGCCCAGTCGTAGGCGGCCCGACGAATGGAGGGGCAGAGCCCCGAGGTTTGCAGCAAGGCCCGCTTGGCTGAGGCCCGGCCCAAAAAATCCGCAGTCTGGGGCCCCTGACCCCTTCCTTCAGGCGGGCAAAAGCTGCTCGAGGATGCGGTCGAGCTCGTCGAGGTCGCCGTAGCGGATGACGATCTCGCCGCCAGAGCCCTTGCGGTCGCGCACTTCACAGCGCGCGCCGTAGCGGCGGGCGAGCCTCATTTCGAGGTCACGCACGCCGGCGCTCTTGCCGTCGGAACCGTCCGCGGCGCCGCCCTTGTCGTTTTTCGCTGCCTTGAGCGCCTTTACCAGGGCCTCGATCTCGCGCACGCTGAGCTTGCGCTGGACGGCCTTTTCCGCGAGTTGCTCCAGCTTGGCGCCGTCGGGCGCGCCGAGCAGCGCGCGAGCGTGGCCTTCGCTGAGCTGGCCGGAGATGACCATGGCGCGCACTTTCTCGGGGAGCTTGAGCAGCCGCAGGGCGTTGGCGATGGTCGAGCGGTCTTTATTGAGCAGCGCCGCCAGTGATTCCTGGGTGTAGCTGTGCTCGGACATCAGGCGGCCGATCGCCTCGGCGAACTCGATCGGGTTCAGGTCTTCGCGCTGGACGTTTTCGACGAGCGCCAGCTCGAACGCGGCCTGTTCGTTGACCTCGCGGACGTGCACCGGTACTTCACGGAGGCCCGCGCGTTGCGCAGCGCGCCAGCGGCGTTCGCCGGCGACGATCTCGAATTTGTCCTGCCCGGGCAGGCGCCGCACGACGAGCGGCTCGAGCACGCCATGCGACTGGATCGATGCCGTCAGGTCGTCGAGCGCGGATGCGTCGAAGTTTTGCCGCGGCTGCGTGCGGCAGGGGACGATCTTTTCCAGCGCGCAGATGAACAGCGTCTGGGGCTTGGCAGGGGCCGCTGCGGGTACCGCCGCCGCCGCCGTGCTGCCCGCGGGGGCCGGCTCCGAAACGGGGTTGGCGCGGCCGTTGGCGGGGGGAGGGGGCGGTTGGCTGAGCGGGAGCAGGGCATCCAGGCCGCGCCCCAAGCCGCGCGGTCGCGAAGGGGTACTCATGCTTCACCCTCGATCAGCTCGCGCGCCAGGCTCATGTAGCTCTGGGAGCCGCGGCACTGCACATCATAGAGCAGCGCCGGCAAGCCGTGAGACGGCGCTTCGCTCAAGCGCACGTTGCGCGGAATCGTTGCGTCGAACACGCGGAAATGCCGGCGTACTTCGCCGGCAACCTCGTGCGCGAGGCGGTTTCTCGGGTCCCACATGGTGAGCACCAGTCCCTCCACCGTCAAATCGGGGTTGAGCGTTCGCTTCACCCGGTCGATCGTCGCCATCAAGTAGGTAATGCCCTCGAGCGCATAGTACTCGGGCTGCAGCGGCACCACCACCCGGTGTGCCGCCGCCAGCACGTTGAGCGTGAGCACACCGAGCGACGGCGGAGAGTCGATCACGACGTACTCGTAGGCGTCAGGCTCCAGCGCAGCCAGCACGGTGCGCAGGTGCGTGCCGCGCTCGGTGGTGTCGAAGAGCTCGTATTCCACCGCCGTGAGGTGCTGGCTGGACGGGATGACGCTCAGCGTCTTGATCGCGGTGGGGCGGATCACTTCCTGGACCTTCGCTTCACCGAGCAAGGCGTCGTAGATGGTGCGTTCCACCGAGCCCGGCGCGATGCCCACGCCGCTCGAGGCGTTCGCCTGCGGGTCCATGTCGACGAGCAGCGTCCGGCGCTCCGCGGCGGCCAGGCTCGCGGCGAGGTTGACTGCCGTCGTCGTCTTGCCCACGCCGCCTTTCTGATTGGCGATGGCGAGAATCCGTTGCCGCGTGGAGGTCAATCGCGTCCGCGTCCTTCGTGTGTTGGTTTAATGAAGAGTGCCACAAACAGCTCGATTTTTTGGCAGTGCAAGACGCCTGGCCTAATGTGTCGTGCGATGTAGGTGTGAGTGGTTTCTGACCCGGCCCTGCAAAGTCGACCCTAATCGATGCCCAGCTGACTGACGAGCTGGGTCCATTGCCTCTGCCGAGGGTCGTCCGGATTGCGTGCTCAGGTGTCGGGAGCTGCTTCCTCAGCTTCGCAGGAGAATCGTCATGTGGCCCAAGTATCGTAGCTTCGACGAGTTTGAGCGTGATGAGATCAGGCCGGGCCTGAGATTGGGGTGGTCGCTCGACAACATCAATGACCCCAACACGATGGAACTCGATTTTGACGAAGACCCGTTCGAGCGCGCTCTGCAGGAACACGAGGACGACGAGGACGACGTGTTTCCGGAGACGGAGCTAGAGCCGATGGGTGACCGCGCTGCGCGTTAAGCGGGCTCCGCCATGGCGGAAGCCGGCCTGCCACGGGAGCCGCCGCCTTCTGGAGCAACTCCGAAGTAGAGGTGGCTGCGGCCGGCTTGACCCGCTCGCGGCTTAGTGGCAGGGATGCCGACCGGACAATGCAGACTTCAGCCCAACACCTGAGCCCGGTTCTCCTGGAGCTCAACATTCAGATCGACGCGGAGCGCGTACGCGCGGAGCTCGATAAAGCCTATCAACAGCTGTCGCGCCAGGCGCGTGTTCGGGGATACCGCCCCGGCAAGGCACCGCGCTCGGTGCTGAGGCACATGTTCGGCGCCCGAGTGGCAGCGGACGTGGCGCAGCGGCTCGTGGACGAGACCTATCCTCGGGCGGTCGATGAGCAGAAGGTGCAGACGGTGAGTCGGCCGGCCATCGAGTCGCAGGCGGTCAGCGAGAATGAGCCGTTCAGCTACAAGGCGCGCGTCGAGATCTTGCCGAAGATCGACAGTGTCACGTTCGAGGGGCTGAAGGTGGCGCGGCCGTCGGTGGCGGTGGCGCCGGAGAAGATCGAGGAGCAGCTCAAGGCGGTGCAGCTCGCCAACTCGGTGCTGGAGCCTGCGCCGGAGTCTCACGTGGCGTCCGCCGGGGACGTGGTCACCGTCGATTTCACGGTGAAGGTGGGCGGCAAGGAGATCAAGGACGCGAACGCCGAGAACCTCGATCTCGAGCTCGGGCGCTCCGCGGTGCTCCCGGAGATCGAGAACGCCCTGCTCGGCAAGCGCCCGCCCTTCGAGGCGGACGTGGACGTGCAGATCCCGGCCAGCAACGGGCACCCCGAGTTGCGCGGCAAGACGGCGGTGTTTTCGATCGCCCTGCGCGATCTGAAGACGCGCGTGCTGCCGGCGCTCGACGACGAGTTTGCCAAGGATCTTGGCGAGTTCGACAATCTCGATGCGCTGAAGAAGTCGATCGCCGAGGATCTGGAGAAGCGCGCGCAAGAGGCCGCGGACAACATGGTGGCGCAGCGCCTGGTGGCGGAGCTGGTCAAGGCGAACCCGATCGAGGTGCCGCCGAGCTTGGTCCAGCAGCAGCTGCAGGTGACCGAGCAGGAGATCCTGCGTCAGTCGCGCGCTCAGGGTCGCGGGCACCAGTTGTCCCAGGAGCTGCGCCGCAGCCTGATTCAGGACAGCGAGATCAAGGTGCGGGCGGGGCTCCTGATGGCGGAAATCGCCAAGGCCAAGGGCATCCAGATCGGTCAGGCCGATATTGAAGAAGGGCTCAAGGGCCTGGCCGAGCAGACCGGGAAAAACCTGGCGAAAGTTCGTGCCGAGTACGCCACGCAACAGAAGCGCGAAATGCTGGTCGGCATGATTCTGGAGAACAAGGTTCTCGACATCATCGAAGAGGCGGCCCAGATTGAGCAGGAGTAGTGCGATGACGCGCTGCTTTGTTTCGGCGCCGCCTGCTGGCGGCGGCTCGTGTGGTGGAGGAACCAGGTGATTTTTAGACGACCGGAAAACCCCAGGCAGGCAACCGAGCTGCTCGAGCGGCTCGACAGAAGTGGCGGGCCCATCAGCTCCGTCATTTACCCGCACGTGGTGGAAACGACCCATCGCGGCGAGCGCACCTGGGACATTTTCAGCCGTCTGCTGAAAGATCGCATCGTGTTCCTGGGCAGCCAGGTCGACGACGACGTGGCCAATATCATCATCGCCCAGTTCTTGTTCCTGGAGAGCGAAGATCCCGACAAGGATATCCAGCTCTACGTCAACTCGCCGGGCGGCGTGGTTTCGGCAGGCCTCGCCATGTATGACACGATGCAATACGTGCGCTGCCCGGTGAGCACGATCTGCATCGGGCAGGCGGCGAGCATGGGCGCAGTGTTGCTCGGCGCTGGCCAAAAGGGCCGGCGCTACGCACTGCCGCACTCGCGCATCATGATCCACCAGCCGCTGGGCGGTGCGCGCGGTCAGGCGACGGACGTCGAGATTCAGGCTCGCGAGGTGCGCCACGCCAAGGACGTGATCATCAAGATCCTCGTCGACTCGACCGGCAAGAGTCGCGAGGTGATCGAGAAGGACATCGATCGCGATTTCTACATGGGCCCGGGCCAGGCAAAAGAGTACGGGATCATCGACGAGATCTTCGAGCCCAAGGGCAAGACCAAGGGCGACAAGAAGGAAGAGGAGTAAAACTCCTCGAGACTCACCTGGCACTGTTAACCCCGGGGCTGTTACCCCGGGGCTGCTACCACGACTGCTGCGTGCGGCCGTGAGCCCCATCGGGTTGGGGAATGTGCCGGGTGGGTTCTCGCGTACCCATTCGCGGCACGCGTGAGAGCGGCGAGCGACCTTCACCCCATAGGGGCTTGCGGCGCTCGCCGCGCACGCGTAAGGACGTAAAATCGTACCAGCCTGGTGCGTCCTTCGAGCGGCGTGAGAAACGCCGGGCGAATGACAGACGACGATAGGGTCGAGCCGCTGTTGCGCCGTAGCACCCCAACATTGCTCCAACTTTCTGCTCTCACACCCAGCTTCCGAAGCTGGGGCGAATCGCTCCGAAGTGCGCGTTATCAGCGTGCCGAAATCCCTACGGTGAGCAGGACGGGTGGCCGTTACTACAATTAGCGGCAAAATGAGCAGGGAGTGCAGTAGCTTGCGACGATTCGTGCAGGGCTCTAGACTGGCTGTCAGA
>JAICTU010000240.1 GCA_025936205.1 Polyangiaceae bacterium
CGGAGGCAGCCCTCTCGGAGCCTTGATGGTCAAGTTATCCGAGGGGGCTTCTCTATTGTCCCTCAGCAAGCGTGCTCAGAAGCTGCCGGAAAGCCATCGGGTATCGTGGCGCTGGTCAAAGCGGAGGGGGCTGTGAGGCGAGCGTCCCAAACGTGGTCGACGACCTCGACCTGATTCAAGCGTCGTTTGCTCAAACTCCACTCTCCGTGGACGGCGATGCTCATGCTCGGAACAGCGTCGACCAGTGCTGCGTCGAGCCGTTCCAGCAATGGGTGATCGAGCATCGGCTTGTCCATAGATCCCAGACTTGGGCGCAGAGGGCAACGACTCGCTGCGCTCCTGGGACCGACTTCGCCGGGCTGGCCTACTCCGCCGTGAATTGTTCTTGCACCTCGCGCTCAGCACTCGTCACACCCATAGGTGGTTTCGGTACAACTGCCCGACGAACGTGCGGCTTCTGCAACGACGAGCGGTCGGATGCCCACAGGAATTCTTCATTGAAGGCTCCGGAACCTCTTTGGTGGTCGCGGTAGGCTGCACCGTCAGCGTCGCGACTGCGACGCCAAGGACGAGAGGTATGACGTCCACGACTGCTCTCGTCTGCGCGGATGTGCGCGGGTGGATCTGTCGGAGGCTGCCCACGGCCACCGCGCTCCATGTGTTGCGCCGTGTCGAACCTTCACAGACGTTCTGGCCGGCGCTTCTTGCCGTGTGCACGCCACTCGGCGACCAACGCGCCTGCATGGTCGTTGGCCTCGAGCATGTGCACGCGCGTCGGCACCGCTGACCGGGTCGGTCCCGCCCTGTCTGGCCGCATGCCGCTCACCGACAGCGGTCAAGGCGGCGCTTCGCCAACCTGCCGAACGTTTTGCGCTTCACCTGCGCCGAGCGTAACGAGGCGGCAGGTGCAAGCGCTTGTTCGGCAGCTAAAGCGGGCTCCAATTCGCGCAAGAGCTCTGTGCCCCAAGCTGTGGCTCTCGCCCATTTTTCCTGGAGGTCTCCAAGATCCCGGACGAGAGCTAAGTCGCGAACCTGGTCGTACACAGCGGGAGGGAGATCACGATCGAGGTAGCGCACCCCGAAGTCCCATCGCAAGGGGGAGTAGCGCATGCGTAGGAGCTCGGCCAACGGCTTCAACGTACATACCCAGAACGCGTTCGCCGCTTCGACGTGCTGACCACGCAGAATAGCCTTCCGCACGAAGACCTGGCTCATGGGAAACCACGTCTGAAGTTCCCGATAGCGTGTCTCTCGCTTGATGGCCAGCGCTCCCTCGTCAAGAGGTCTTGGCCGCAACCAATCTCCTTTATCCAAGAGAGGCACCCGATCGCCGTGTCGCTCGACGTCGAGATGGTGATCGGAGTCTCCGACTCGGAAGAAAATCA
Organism: Polyangiaceae bacterium; assembly: GCA_025936205.1. Next base: position 1,386 of record JAICTU010000240.1, read on the forward strand.
GGTCCACCAACAGAAAGTCGCCGCCATCCTCGAGCTTGTAGTAGCGACCTTTGAGCTGGGTGTGGCTGGAGGTAATGGGAGACACGGCCTCGATGGCTCTCTCCGCTGACGCGTACAAGTCCTCGAACGACGCATCGTCGGCCACCAAGTACTCTAGGTCGATGTCTGAGTAGGCATCCACCGCATCGAAAGCGGCACTGCCACCCTCCCATCCGGCGAACACGGTGGGGAGCGGCCTCAACTCTTCGGTAACAGCCTTGGAGATCTGACCGCGAAGAGAGTGTTCGATCATCATGGTTGAAGGTAGTTGTCTGTCTGCATAACGACCGGCGCTCTGCTGCGTGGTCCCGAGCGCAGCGAGGGCTACGTCAGCAACAACGACCTAGTTGGGCGGCGCTCGACTCAGCCCAGTGCGTCTCGAACTTGTTCAAGGAAAGCTCGAGTGGATCCTGCTAGAGCCGCAGGGATCACGTCGGGCTTGAATGTAGCTTCGAAGCTCATGTCCAAGTCCTCGGCATGCTCTAAGAGAAAGCGCGCGATCTCGGCTTTCAATTTGGCGCGTTCAGTGTGCGGGGTGACGCGGCAGAAGGCTTGCATGACTTCAGCTAGAGTCCCACCCTCGATGTCAAAATCCTGATGAAACCAACCTCCCATCAAGTCAGCAAGCATCGGAAAACCCGTATCGTTCATGATCGCTCTCAGGGCTTCGGATAGGCGGTAAGGACGAAGTAGACTCTGTTTCCAGTTATGACCGCAACATCGCAAAAAAGGGAGCCGTCCCCCACTTGCCGCGGGGTCACGTGAGCCGCCTTGCATGCGGCGCGAAGGCTGCAGGGGAGCGACTGCTGGAGGCTCGAGAAGTGGCATCAGAGATCCGGTGATCTGGCCGCGTTCGAGGCGGACCGCGCTGAGGGCGGCCGGCGCGTAGAATGACGGAGCCATCCCGTCAGCACTCGCCGCGCGCCGTCCCCCGCGCCCCGCCAGCGCCCGACAACGCCCTCACCCGACGTTCACGCAGCGCCGAGCCCCCCGGGTCAGTTAGCCCACAGGCTTTCGGGCAAGGGGGCCCTGCCCGCCCCAGCTCGGCTCCAAGCCCACCCAGCGACCGCCGCGCATTGGGCACATTCTGGAGTCGCCGGGAAGCGTTCAGCGCCGAGCCCTCATGCCAGTAGGTAGCCAGTGTGGATCAGTGTCCGCCGGAGCGCCCGCGATCGAGTTCCGTGTTGCGAAGCTCATGGTTTGGCGCGGATGTCAGCGCCGTCTGGGTTCGCTATGCTGCGCTCATGGCCATGACCCATGCCGAAGCGGTGGCGGCGCTGTATCATTCGACGCAGGAGGGCTTCGTCGCGGAGCGCAAGCGGCTGGCGGCGGAGCTGAAGGCGGGGGGCGATAAGGAGGGGGCGGCGCGCCTCGGCAAGATGGCGCGGCCTTCGCTCTCGGCGTGGGCGGTGAATCAGTTGTGGTGGCAGGCGCGGCCGCTGTTTGACGAGTTGCTGTCGAGCAGCGAGCGGTTGCGCAAGGGGGACCGCAATGCGAGCAGCGCGCAACGGTCGGCGCTGGCGGCGCTGCGCACGCGCGCGGCGGCTCTGCTCGAGGAGGGCGGGCATGCCGCGAATGATGCGACGTTGCGGCGGGTCACGACGACGCTCTCGGCGCTGGCGGCGATCGGGGGGTTTGAGCCGGATGCGCCGGGGGCGTTGAGTGGGGATCGGGATCCGCCGGGGTTTGAGGCGATGGATGGGTTTGGTGGGTTTGCTGGGGCTTCGGCGCCAGCGGCAGAACCAGAGCCAGCGGCAGAGCCAGAGGCTGGGGCAGAGCGGAAGGCGAAGGAGGCGCGGGAGGAGGCTGCTCGGAGGGAGCGGGCGGAGCGGTTGCGCTTGCAGCGGGAGCAAGAGGAGCGGGAGCGGAAGGCGAAGGAGCGGGAGGAGTTGCTGGCGGCGCTGGCGCGAGCTCGTTTGAAGCTGGAGGGGGAGCAGGAGACGGTGGCGCGGCTGGAAGAAGAGCTCGCGCGCGCCCGACAGGCGGTCGAGCGCGCGCGTGGTGGGGTCACGGAGCTGGAGGGGAAGCTCGCGGCGCTGGAGCAGGGCGCTCAGTCGTCGTGAGGCGGGTGGGCTCGCGCATCGCGGGCTCGCAGCCAGCGGGGCAGGAGCACGCCGAGCAGACCGGCGGCGCCCATGGTGATCAGAAACAAGGGATAGAACCAGTTGGCGGCGAAGCCTTCGTGGGCGCTGGGCCAGAGGCCCGCGATGCCGAGCAGCACATAGGCGATGCCGAAGCCGAGCGCGGCAGGGTCACGGCGCGGCGGAGGCCAGAGCCGGCGAGGAAGCTGCGAGGATTCACTGGTCACGGCGCACCGTCCCGTGTCCGAGGCCAAGGTTGAAGTCGATGCTGAGCGAGCCCTGTCCCTGCCCGGGGTCGCTGCTGCTCACGTCGATGCCGCCGCCCGATTCGTGGCGCGAGAGCACGTTCGCCTCGCCGAGGCCGACCCTCCCGCGTGCTTCCACGCTGGGTCCAGGCGGCAAGATCACGCGCAGCTCGCCGACGCCCTGTTGCACCTGCACCTCGCGCTTGCCTTCGATGGCGGGAAGCTGTGAGAGATCCAGCGTCAGCTTGCCCGCGCCGAGCTCGTAGCTGGGCTGCAACTCGTCGAGCGAAGTGGGTCGAAAGACGCGGTCGCCCATTGCGGCAGGCAGATGACCGATGTCGAACGACTCGATCGCGCCCTTGCTCCATGAGTGCGTCTTGTCGACGAAGGAGCCGAACGCCGACGACACCAGCATCACCCCCGCCAGGCCCACGCCGGCGAAGATCAAGGCCGTGGCACGACCGAGCCAGAGCGACGCGATCAAGCCGGCGCCCACGATCACGAGCCCGCACGCCGCCAGGCTCGCGATCGTGAAATGGGCCACTCCCGCCGACGCGAGCACCCAGCACACGCCGGCACCGATCGCGAGCAGGCACAGCACGGTCGGAGTCAGCAGCCCGCTCGGCCCGAGCAAGCCGTCGTGAGGTGACGCCTCGAAGTCAGCGACGAAGGGAGGACGTGGTGGAGCCCCCTCCGGCTCCCGGCGCGTGCCGCGCTGATTCAGCAGGTAGACGCCGAAGCCGATCAGCGCCGCCGGGAGCAGCAGATCGCCGATCCCGCTCACCCCTTTGCCGATCAGCGCCGCGAGCGCGACGATCACGAGTCCGGAGGTCAGGGTGGAGCTGCGCGGATCGCGCTCCAGCGAGCGCTCGCCGTAGCCCGGCGGTGGCCAGGTCTTGGCCTTGGGGATCACCGCCCAGCACACCAGGTACGCGGGGAAGCCGATGCCGGTGAGCAGCGCCACGATCCAGACCAGCCGCACGATCACGGGATCGATCTCGAAGTAGGCGGCGAGCCCGCTCGCCACGCCGCCGAGCCAGCTGTTCGGGTCGCGATACAAGCGGCGCGGAGGTGACGCCGTCGCGCCGGGCGGCGCAGGCGGCGGAGGCAACTGCCGAGGTCCCTCGGAGTGCGTCGAATCCGTTTCGTTCATGGTGACGTCCATGCCTGGAGTCTGCGCTCGACGAGGGGGCCCGGGTATCGGGGACGGACCCTGAATTTACCCTGAGACGCGCCCCGAAGTCAGGGTTTTTCCCTGACTTTTTGCGCCAGCGCGGGGCGGAGGTGCATGGCATGCTGAGCTCGATGTCCACGCCCGCCGACCCCAGCACGCTGTCCGAGCCGTACTGGCAGGTGCCGCGCTTGCGCGCCGATCAGCGCTGGCTCGCCGGCGTCGCAGCGGCCATCGCCGCCGAGATCGGCGTCGGCGCGCTCTGGATCCGTCTCGTGTTCGCGCTGCTGACGCTCTCCGGCGGAATCGGGCTCGCAGCGTACGCGCTGTGCTGGCTCTGGTTCACGTATCACGCGCGCAGTCAGGCGCAGAGCGAGTATGTGCCGGTGCCGAAGGGCGCCGATCCGGCGCGCCGCGCGCTCGGGGTGGGCTTGATCGCCGCCGGGCTGCTCGCGCTCTCGCGTCGCTGGCTGCCGTCGAGCGTGGACGACACCGCGCTCTGGCCGGTGGCGGTGGCGTCGTTCGGCATGTTGCTCGCCTGGTCGAGCGGCAAGGTCGACTGGTCCGCGCCGTACGAGCTGATGCGCGCGGCGGGTGGGCTATTGCTGGTGGCCGCCGGAGTGATCGGCTTCATCGTGCTGAACTTCAGCGTGGGCGTGGCGCCGCGCGCGCTCTTGATCGCGACCGCGGTGCTCTCGGGCGTGGTGTTGATCGTTGCGCCCTGGCTCTGGCGCGCCGCTTCGCAGGTCAGCCGCGAGCGCCTGGAGCGTACGCGGGCCGACGAGCGCGCGGAGCTGGCAGCGCACCTGCACGACTCGGTGCTGCAGACCTTGAGCCTGATCCAGCGCAACGCGGACGACAAGCAAGCCACCATTCAGCTGGCGCGGCGCCAGGAACGCGAGCTGCGCGAATGGCTGTACGGGCGCAGCGCGGCGGGCTCGGAGCGCAGCCTGCGCGCGGCCTTGACCCGGCTGGGCGCCGAGGTGGAGGAGTTGCACGGTGTACCGGTGGAGGTCGTGGTGGTGGGCGACGCGCCGATCGACGAGCGCGTGCAGAGCGCGCTCGGCGCGGCGCGCGAGGCGCTGATGAACGCCGCGCGGCACTCGGGCGCGCCGCGCGTCGATGTGTACGGCGAAGTGGAGGGTCCATTGCTGGAGATCTTCGTGCGCGACAAGGGCCGTGGCTTCGACGAGCAACAGGTACCGGAGGATCGGCGCGGGCTGCGCGAATCGGTGCGCGGACGCATGGCGCGCGCCGGCGGCAGCGCCAGCGTCAGCTCGACGCCGGGGCAAGGCTGCGAGGTCGCGCTCGCGCTGCCGCTGCGCGCGCCGGAGGCGGTGCCGTGAGCGTCACACACATCAAGCGCCGCATCGTGCTGGTCGACGACCACGAACTGGTGCGCGCGGGCGTGCGCTCGGCGCTGGGCGAGCGCGTGGAGGTCGTGGGCGAAGCCGGGGACGTCCCGAGCGCGATCGCGCTGATCGGCGAGCAGCAGCCGGAGGTGGTGCTGCTCGATGTCCATTTGCCGGACGGCAACGGCCCGGCGGTGATCCGCGGCCTGCCGAACACCAGCGCGCGCTTCCTCGCGCTCTCGGTGTCGGACGCGGCGGAAGACGTGATCGAGGTGATCCGCGCCGGCGCGCGCGGCTACGTCACCAAGGCCATCTCGGCGGATGAGCTGCTGGCGGCGATCGAGCGCGTGGCGGCCGGCGACGCGGTGTTCTCGCCGCGCCTGGCCGGCTTCGTGCTGGACGCGTTCGCGAGCCAGCCCGTGGCGACCGTGGAAGACCCCGAGCTCGAACAGCTGACGCTGCGCGAACGCGATGTGCTGCGCCTGCTGGCGCGCGGCTACGCTTACAAGGAGATCGCCGGGCGCCTGTTCATCTCCGTCAAGACGGTCGAGTCCCACGCCTCGGCGGTGCTGCGCAAGCTACAGCTTTCGAACCGCCGGGAGCTGAGCCGCTGGGCGGCGCACCGGCGGCTGATATGAAGCTGGAGCCGGGTCAGCGGGCTGCGCGCCTGCGTCCGGCTCCGCTCCGGCTTCGTCCGTGGGGGCCGCGCCGGTGGGGGACACGACCGACAGGCGATCGATCAGGACCTCCTCCAATCCCAGATTTTCGATGAACAGAGCGCTGGCGGGGCCCGACACGGCAGCCGCTGGCAAGCGCAGAGCTCCGCCCGAGCAATCGGCGGCGAGCGCGGACGCGCGCGCGGAGTCGAGCAAACCGCAGCGCAGAGGGGATGCCCCTCGCACGGCGAAGGAGCCCGCCACGCCCGCGTCGAGCGACAGCGCCAGGAACGGCAGGAGCAGCCGCTCGCCAGGCAACAACCGCACCTGGAAGCCAGCGACCCCGTCGCCCACGAAGCGCGCCAGCGCCGGCGCACCCGCGGGCTCCAGAGGGTCGAGCAGCACGGCCTGCCAGCGTTGCGATGCCCGGTCGAAGTCGAGGACGTGCTCGGCGGGGACCACGCTCACTGCATCCAGCTCGGCGCTGCCGCCTTGCACTTCGAAGCGCAGCGCCGCTCGCCCGGTCGCTCGCGCCGTGAAGCTGGCCCGCAGCGCGATGCGCTGCCCGTCGAGCACGAAATCGTCGATCGTGGCCAGCGGGGCCTCGTCGAGCAAGACGGTGACTCGTGGGCACACCCCCGCTGCACACCCCTGCGTGACAGTGACGTCCAGACCGACGCGGTAGCTCTGCCCTTGCTCCAGCTCGGGCCCCAGCATCGACAGCGCTCGTTCGCTGCCGAGGGCGATGGGCCAGCGGCCGAGCACGTCCAGCGGCACAGGCTCGCGCGGAGGTACGAGGGCGCGCGCGAGCTCGCGAGTTTCTGGATCGACCGCCAGGCTCTCGCGGGGACACGCGAGGTGCGTGAAGAGCGTGGTTTCTCCGCGCGGCCAGGCGCTGCAGTCCTCGCGCAAGCGCTCGGCTGCCGTGGCGAGCAGGGCATGCGTCTGCTCCAGGCTGGCGTACTGGATGCCGGGGACTCCCGGGCCGTGCACGCCCCCGGACAGCGACGGCTGGTGATCGCAGAGAAAGCGGCTGAGCTCGGTGTCGCCAAAGGTCGCCGGCCCGAGCAGCTGCCAGGGGCCTTGCTCACTGCGTTGCAGCACGCCCGATCCCGACGTGCCGTGGCAGCCCATCAGATCGGTGAGCACGTGCTCATCGAGCGCGAGCTTCCGGTGCGGCACGTCCGCCGCAAATCGCGTCGATGCCAGCGGCAAGAGCTGGTGCAGCTCGCGACCGTCCACCCCCAGCGCGAGATAGTGGTAGTTATCCGCATACTCGACGGGCAGCTCCGTGTAGCGCGCAAACAGATCCGACGCAGGGCTCTGGTCGAGGTCGTAGACCTCATGCTTCCACGGCATGAACGGCTCCGCTTCGGGGCGATCGTCCGTCGCCACGTCCAGGAAGCCGTAGCGGTCGCCAGGTCGCCCATCGCACTCCAGCAGGGCAATGTCGGGGCTCTGCTGGGGGCAAGGCCCCGGCGAGTCGAAGTTGCAATGGGCGAACAGGTGGCAAGCAAAACGATCCGTGTGGTAGCCCTGCTCGGGGCCGAGCCGGGCATGCTCGTACTCGGGAAAGCCGCCGCTCAGGATGCTGGCCGCGCTGAAGCCCTGGTTCAGCGCCAGAGTTGGGCGGTACGCCTCGACCAGCAGCTCCGGGTCGCTATCCTCGACGCAGTGGTCAGCCGTCACGGCAAAGCTGGGCGATACGAACGTCACCCCGCAGCTGGCGCCGACGCGCCGACCGTCAGGATCGAACAGCGGCGCGCCACCCTCCGTGAGGCGCGCGAGCAGCCCGCCCGTCGCCAGGGATGCGGCCTCCCGACTGCGCGCGTCCGCTCCGCGCTCTTCGCTGAGCTTCGTGGCGAGCACGAACACCTGATCCGCGCCCGAGAGCTCGACGTTCGCGCTGGAGTGGCGGAGGACCGAAGGCCCCTCCGCGGACCCCGAGCACGCCGAGACCAAGAGCACCAGGTTTGCCGAGAGGAGGCGCGCGTCGACCATCACCGTGCAACGGTACCTCGCCGCGCGCTCGTCGCCATGGCTCGTGCACGTACAGGGACGACCTGGAGAGTTTATGTAAAAGCCCGCGACCGCCAGCAACTACCCGCGCTGGCCACGTGCAGAAGGGCTCGGTACCGCGTACAGCTGCGCGACTCCAGGACTGCTCGCCCGAGCGTCACCGCCCGGAGCGCGCCGGCGTTTGTTGGCGTACATGGCCTGATCGGCCTGGCGAAAGGAGTGCGCAAAGATCGCCGGCGCCGGCGTGCCTGCTTGCAGGTCGGCGAGCGCGCAGCCGACGCTGACCGAGAGCGTGCCCGCCGGAAACGGCTGGGTATCGAGCACCGGTGCGGCGGCGGCCACTGCGTCCTGGATGCGCATGGCGAGCCCGGCAGCATGCACGGCCTGCCTGCCCGCCACGACGATCGCGAACTCGTCGCCGCCGTAACGGCAAGCGCTCGCACCCTCGGGCAATACCTCCGCGACCACCTTGCCGATATGACGGACGGCATCGGCGCCCGTCAGATGTCCATACGTATCATTGAGCTGCTTCAAACGATCGGCGTCGAGACAGACGACGGCCACGGCGCCGTGGCTGCGACGCTCGCGTTCGATCAGGTCGCGCGCGATCGCCTCGAAGGAGCGCAGGTTGTGCAGACCCGTCAGATCGTCGGTGCTGGCCAGGCGCCGCAGCTCGCGCTCGGTCTGGCTCCAGCCCGAGGCCACGACCGCCACCGTGAGAAAGAGCACGAGCTCCATCACGTCCGCTTCGCCGTAGCGGAAGCGCGCCAGATCCGGATCCGCGAGATGCGTGAGGACGACGGCCACCGCCGCCAGCCCGATCGCCGCGGGCCGTCCCAGCTGGGTCGCGGCCAGCAGGATCGGCAGGTAGTAGAGGTGCGAGATGATGTCGACGTCCGCGAACAGGAAGTCGGCGCCAGCGATGCCCGCCACCAGCGCCAGTGTGAGGCTGATCACCAGCGGGCGCTGGAGCTCGCGCCGGGTGAGCGAGCTGAGATGATGGGAATCGCTGAGTCTCACCGGTTGGAGCGGCTGCACGGCACGTGCCAGCGGCCGATCCTTCGCGGACACCGCACTTGCTGCCGGCTTCCTTGGCGCAGCGGCGCGCGGGGGGACGCCATCGACCGCGCATGGGTCGTTGCGTTTCCCCATGCGTGGGGAAATCCGACAGTGGAGCGCCGCCGGAATTGCAAAGTTTGCGGATCCCGTCCCCTCGAGGTTCCTGCTCGTGGCATAAGATCGATCGCGAATGCGCGGCGCCGTCCGAGTCGGCATCCTGGGTTGCCTGTCGTTGTGGCTCGGCGCCGCCTCCGCGCTCGCGGCCGAGCTGCGGGCGCGTGGCCCCGCCGAGTGCCCCGACGGAGTGGAGCTGGCGTTCCGGGTCGAGCGCAACGCCAAGGTCGCGCTCCCGCTCGCTCCGCCGGTGATGTTCGACGTCGAAATGGAGCGGGCCGCGACGGGGTACGTGGCCCACATCCAGATGACGGGCGCCGGAGCGGACCAGACCAAGGAACGCGTGCTCAGCGGTGCCGATTGTGGTCAGCTCAGCGACGCGATCGTGGTCGCGATCACGCTCGCGCTGGGCGCGGCGGAGCCGATACCGACGCCGCCGTCCGCGCCCGAAGCCGCTGCGCCGCTGGTTGCGGGCGCGGCTTCACACCCCGCCGGCGTGGATGAAGCGCCGGCGCCGTTCGCGAGTGAGACGCCGTCGAACGCGCTCCGCCCTTTCCTCTCGCTCTCCGCGTTGATCGATGTCGGTTCCTTGCCGGCTCCCGGCGCTGGCGCGGCGCTGCAAGCGAGTGTCGCCTGGGGGCGCTTCGAAGTACGCGCCCAGGGCCTGCTCTTGTTCCAGCAGCATGCCGACGTGCCGGGCGAGTCCGCTCCGGCACCGGGCGCGGATCTCCAGCTGTTCGCGGGAGCCCTGCTCGGCTGCACCACACCGTTCGCTCGAGCTCGCTCCGGGTTCGCGCTGCCCGCCTGCCTCGGGCTGGAGCTGGGCAGGGTCTCCGGTATCGGCACCGGCGTGACCTCGCCACGCAGCGGCAGCGCCCTGTGGGCCGCCCCGCGCGTGGACCTCGGCGCGGTCTGGACCGTTCCCGACAGCACGCTGAACCTCGGCTTGACACTGACCGGCGCCGTGCCGCTGCAACGCAGCCGCTTCACGCTGACCGAGATCGGAACAGTGTATACCCCGTCGAGCGTGGTCGGCCGGCTGTCTCTCGGCATTGGTATCGGCTTCGACTGACGGATCCCGAAAACGCGGACACCAAGCCAATTACGGTCGAAATGGGTCCCAAGTCACCGGTCGCCGCCGCGGGCCTGTCGAGCCTCGAGGCCCCCTCGGGGGCGCGCATCGCGCTGGCACCGGCGCCGCTCGATTTCGAGCGCGTGTACGAGGCGGAGTTCGACTTCGTCTGGCGCTCGCTGCTCCTGCTCGGCGTGAAGCCCAGCGCCGTCGAGGACGCGACGCAGGACGTGTTCAGCGTCGTCTCGCGCCGGCTCGGCAGCTTCGAGGGCCGCTCCGCGCTGCGCACCTGGTTGTTTGCGATCCTGCAGCGGGTCGCGGCCAATCAGCGGCGCACCGTGCGCCGCAAGCAACGACAGCTGGAGCCACTCGACGAGAGCGCGCCGAGTCAGCTGCCGACGCCGCACGCGCAGGTCGAGGCGGCGGAATCCATCGATTGCGTGCAACGCTTCTGCGACACGCTGGACCCGGATTGGCGCGCCGTGTTCGTGCTCGCCTTGCTGGAGGAGCTGCCGGCGCCCGAGGTGAGCCGGGCGCTCGGCATCCCGGTGAACACGGTGTACTCGCGCGTGCGCCAGCTGCGCGAAGGGCTGCGGCGCATGCTCGCCGAAGAGGAGGTGAGTCGTGGTGGACTCTGAACACGTCGAGCGCGTACTGGCGGAGACCCGCGCCGACTTTCGCGCGCCAGCGGCGGCACGCGCGCGCGTGCGTGCGGCCCTCGAAGCGCGCGGCGAGTTTGCGACGAGTACGGCGGGCAAGTCGGCGGGTTCGGGCCTGCTGGGGGTGGGCGTCGCCAAGTCGACGGCAACGCTGCTCGCGGGGGTGACGTTCGTGGCGGGCTACTGGCTGGGCGGGCAGCAGTTGCGCCCCGGTGAGCCGCCGCCACTGCCGGCGATCGTCGTTCCCGCCGACGCTCCGCTGCTGGAGCCCTCGACAACGACAGCCGCCGAGCCTGCACCCGCAGGCAGGGAGCCAGCAAGCCCGAAGGCGCCGCCGTTGCGTCCGCGCGCGACGCGCGCCGACGCGCAGCCGCATGCGCGCTCGGACGAAGACGCGTTCAGCGCCGAGCTCGCGCTCTTGCAGCGCGCCGAACGCGCATTGCGCGCGAGCACGCCCGAGCTCGCGCTCTCGTTTCTGGACGATCTCGATCGGCGCTATCCGAAGACGCGCTTCGTCGAAGAGCGCACGGCGGCGCGCTTGATGGCGCGCTGCGCCCACGGCGAAGCCGATGCGCGCGCGAACGCGGAGCTGTTCCTGCGGGATCGACGCGCGTCCGTGTACTCGGACCGTGTTCACGAGCTGTGCGGAATCGAGAGCGCGCCGGCACCGTCCGACGGAATTGACAGCGCTGGACACTGATCGAGGCGAAGGAGAATTCACATGTCCCCGACCCATCTCTGGAGCAGCCGCCTTTCGCTCATCGCCTTGCTCGCTGGTTGTAGCAATGACACGGTCAACCTCGGCGGCGGACGCGCGCCGCTCGTGGTGCAGCCCGGCGAACGCTGCAACGGCCCATCCATCGTGCAAGGCCCGGTCACTGTTCACAATCAGGACGAGATCGAACAGCTCGCCGGCTGTCAGGAGATCGACGGTGAGCTGCACATCGAGATCTTCGAGGACGCGGATTTGACGCCGCTCTCGTCGCTGCGTACCGTGGACGGCTTGCTGGAGATCGGTGCCTATCCGGACGCCGCGAACCAGGAGAATGCTGACCTCGGGGCGATCAAGGGCCAGGTCGATCGCATCGTTCACCACGACCGTTTTTTGACCTCCCTTGCCGGCCTCGAAGGCCTGCAGCGCGTCAGCACCCTGTCGATCAGCTCGATCGCCGCGCAGGACCTCGAGCCTCTCCTCGGCTTGACCCAGCTCAGCGGCCGCGTGAACGGGGTGCAGCCCGCCGGATCCCTGTACATCGAAAGTGCCAAGAATCTACGCGATCTGCACGGCCTTTCGAGCATTGCGTCCGTGCAGGAGCTCGCACTGATCAGCAACCCGGCGCTGGCCAGCCTCGGCGGGATCCGGCTCGGGACGATCAATGCCCGCATCACCTTGTCGGACAGCCCGCTCCTATCCTCTCTCGCGGAGCTCGGCAGCGTTCAGTCGGCAATCGGGCTGTCGCTCACGAACCTGGGGCTCACGAATCTCGATGACCTCGCGAACCTGGGCTACGTGGAGCAGGATATCTCCATCGTCAACAACGCCCTGCTGGAAAATGTGGATGGGCTTGCCAACCTGAACAGTGCCGAGTCGCTC
>JAICTU010000119.1 GCA_025936205.1 Polyangiaceae bacterium
CAGGAGGCGCACACCGTCTCGACCTTGAAGGGCGCGCCGCCCGGCTACGTGGGCTACGGGGAGGGCGGCGTGCTGACCGAGGCGGTGCGCCGCCGCCCCCACAGCGTGGTGCTGCTGGACGAAGTAGAGAAGGCCCACCCCGACGTGCACGAGGTCTTCTTCCAGGTCTTCGACAAGGGCTGGATGGAAGACGGCCAGGGCGTGCGCGTCGACTTCAAGAACACGATCCTCCTGCTCACGTCCAACGTGGGCAGCGACCTGATCCTGAAGCTCTGCGCTGGGCCCGAGCGCCCCCCCGTCGAGCTGGTGAAGGAGGCGCTGCGCCGGCCCTTGCTCGAAGTATTCCCCGCGGCGCTGCTCGGGCGCATGGTGGTGATCCCGTACTATCCGCTCAGCGACGAGCTACTGGGCAACATCGTGCGGCTCCAGCTCGACAGAGTGGCCGCTCGCGTGCGGGAGCGCTACGGCGTCCCGTTCGATTACGAGCCCTCCGTGATCGATCTGATCAGCAGCCGCTGCACGGAGCTCGAAAGCGGCGGGCGCATGATCGACGCCGTGCTCACCAACACGCTGCTGCCCGAGGTCAGCCGCGAGCTCCTGCTGCGCACGCTCGACGGCAGGCGCATCGAGCGGGTCGGGGTGCGCGCGGTGGACGGGGCGTTCCGCTATCAGTTCGAGTGAGCCCGTTCCCCCGGCGCAGCGCTGCTGGTCGGCGAGTCCGACGCGAACGCGGCAACAGGAATGGCTGGCTGAGGAAAGCGGGCTTTGTGCCGCGCTGTGCGTCGCAAAGCCCGCTTTCCCTCATCAGCCTCAGCGCGCGGACCTGCAAACTGCTCCAACCTCGCGTTAACCTTGCGCTCGCACTCCGCCCGCAGGGGTTTGCCATGCCCGCCCGGAGCCGTTGGAGCGCTCCTGCTCGCGCCCTCCGCTCTCCGGGCAGCCGCTCGACAACCGGAACGGATCGCCTTGAAGGTGAACCCTTTGACCGCTAATGAAGCTTGACGGCGCCCGGGTCGGGGGCTCCAGGCAGTGGGGCGTCGCATTGGAAGCGTCAATCACGTGAAACCCAGCGACAGCAGCGACGAAGAGCACGGCCTGGAGGCTGAAGTCCGCGCGGAAGCCGGGCGCTCGGGGAGGGCGCCGGTGCTCCCCCAGGGCGGCGCGGAGCGCAGCGAATCCGGAGTCGTTGCGGCTTCTTCCGCAGTCGACGATGCCGACGAGGAGACGCGCGTCGGTCCCGGCAGCCTGCCACCGGCGCTGGAGGAGCAGGAGGCCCTTGCCCGGCGCATCCGGCACGCGCTCGGGCGGACCCTGCCGCTGGGGGCCCCCGTGCCGGTCACGCCTCCGCCGGGGGCGACGCGCAGCCTGTATTCGCGCACGATGATGCTGGGCGGGCGGCAAGAGCCGGGGCTGAGGCCCTCGGAGCCGCCGGTGATGTCTTCGCCGCGCAATACCGCGCGGTTCGATGCCATTCGTTCGGAGGAGCTACGCGCGGAGGCCGAGCGCATGGAGGCCTTGCGTCAGCAGGGGCTGCGCTCACCGAACGGGCGAGCCGAAGCCATGCGTCCCGAGATGGTGACTCCCGTGGCCCTGTCGCCGCTTCCGCCTCAGGCCTTTCCGCCGGGCATGTTCCCCGGCTCGGAGCGGGTGCCGGCGCAGAGCACCGAGCGCACCCCGCAGCGCTCCAGCTTCATGAGGCCCGTCGGGCGTGCCAGCGCGCCTCCACCTCGCCGCAGCCGGCGGCCGGGCGAGGCAGAAGATGCGCTTGGACCCCTGCCGGGCGCTGCTGCTCCGGACTCGGATCACGAGGCGTTTGCCCTGGACCGGCCGCTGTCGATCCCGCCGGGCCTGCTGCCCCGCGCGCGCCGCGGGGAGCGCCCGTCGATCGCACCTGTCGCACCCACCGTGAGCCGGTCCACTCCGGCGCAGCGCCTGACGCCTGTGCCGACGAGTGGGGTGATGCTGCCTCCACCGCCGCAGCCGGGCGACTACGAGCTGTCTTCTGCTTCGCCATCATCGCTGCCCCCCGCGCCGCGCTTTCAGTCCACCGCCTCAGGGCCGCCCCTCGTGCCGCGGGCTCCGGCGCGGCCGCTGCTCAGCGATTTACCGAGCGCCAATCCGTTCGAGGGCTACGAGGCGCCGCGCGAGACGTTCGCGCAGCGCTCACTGATCGTGTTCGTCGTGGCGCTGGCCGTGGTGGGCATGTTTGCGCTCGCGGCGATGGCCTTCGGCCTGCTCGGCTTCGGCAAGCACTGGTGAAGCATTCGTGAGCACGGCGCGGCCCGGGTAGAGCCGCGCGGGATCGCGTCGCTCACGGTTCGGGCGTCTCGGGCGCTGCCGGGGTCACAGGCGGAGGAGGAGGCTCCGCCACGCACGTGCTGGTGAGGGCGTCGCACACTTCGCCCACCAGGCAGGCGGCGGCCGAGGCCGCGGTGCACTCGACGCAGCTGCCGGCGCTGCACACCCCGAGACCGGCAATGTGTGTGCAGTCGGCGCTGGTGGTGCAGGCCACACACTTGCCCGCCGAGCAGCGCGCGGCGGCCGGGCTCGGGCAGCTGGTGCTCACCACGCATTCGCAGCCGCCGTTGGCCACGCCGTCGCAGTTCGAGTCGTCGCCCGGCACTGTGCAGGAGTCCGCCGCGAGCGGCCCGACCGAGCCCGTGCACGCGCCGAGCACGCTGCTCGAGTTGCCGCTGGGCCCAGGGCCGCAAACCGCCAGACCCGCGTGGCAAATCCCCTTGCCGTCTCCGGGATGAGCCCCACAGGACACGCTCGTGCCGATGACGCAGGTGCAGACGGTGTCGATGATGTTGTCGAGGGCGCCGTTGCAGTCGTTGTCCAAGGGCGAGGTGCAATCGCGCGCCTTCGGGCCTACCGAGCCCGTGCACGTGCCGAACTTGCTGGTCTTCTTGTCCGTGCTGGGCTGGCAGGTCTGGCTGCCCGCATGGCAGATGCCGAGGCCGTCCAGCGCTCCATGCGCTTCGCACGGTTGCGTCGAGTTCACCAGGCAAGTACAGGCGCTGTCGAGCGTGGCGTTGTCGGCCTTGCCGTCGCAGTCGTTGTCCAACGGCGAGGTGCAGTCGCGCGGCTGGGGATACGTCGCTCCCACGCAGTCGCCGTACTTGCCATTGACGCAGGTCTGCTTGCCGAGCTTGCAGATGCCCACGGCATGCCCCGTCGGGCCGCAGTCGGCCTGCTCGCCCTCGATACAAGGGCAGTTGTCGTTGGGCCTGCCGTTGCAGTTCGAGTCGTCGCTCTTCTGAACGCAGCTGTCCTCCGGCACCGGCCCCACCGCGCCGCTGCACTGGCTCCAGTCGCTGGTCTGCCGGTCTGCGGAGAGGACGCAGGTGCGCGTCCCCGCGTGGCAGGGGCCGTTTCCGTCGAAGCCGGGATGGGCGTCGCAGGGCTCGGGATCCATCCCCGGGACACAGCGACAGTAGTCGTCCACCGTGTTGTCGGGGAGGCCGTCACAATCATTGTCGAGCGGTGAGGAGCAATCGCGCTCGGCGGGCAGCACCGCGCCATCGCACTCGCCCCAGATGCCGTCGTGACAGACGCGCGTGCCGGGCTTGCACATGCCCGCGACCGAGTCGGGGCCGCACGGCTTCGTCGCGCCGTCGAGGCAACCGCTGAGTGTTTCCTGGGGGATCGACACCATTCCGGCATCGACGCCCGCGTCGGAGGTGTTTCGGGGCGGGTGAGTCGCCGGCGTGGACTCCGCCGGCTCATCCGACGTCGGCTGATCCGGCGGCGCGGGCAGCGTGACGGTGGGCGGAGGATCGATGGCGCACGCGGCGAGCAGCCCGCCCAGCAACCAACCAGCGCCCTTGTAGCGACCCGTGCCCACTACGCCCCGTAGCAACCATGATGTCAGTTTGCCGCCCACACACCAACCTACCATGCCGCCACACTCGGTGTGGAACAGCGACGAAAATAGGCCCCTAGTCCGATGCTGCCACGAAACAG
Organism: Polyangiaceae bacterium; assembly: GCA_025936205.1. The sequence goes on from JAICTU010000119.1 coordinate 3,967, forward strand.
TTTCAGTGTGGGTTGCTCGATGTTCACGCACCGGGGAGAACCACCGGCGTTTCACTGCCGAGCAATCTCTGCAGTGAGTTCCTTCGCGGTAACGCTACAGCACCACGCCATGTCCGGCGACGATCGAAGAAAGATCCAGCTGAGCTCCGCGCTGAGCAAAGCCACCGGAAAACGGCGAATTTGCGAGAAATAACGGTGTGTCCAGATCCACGAACTCGAAGCCGCCGCGACCCGCAGCAAAGCAAGCCGAGGTGCTCATGGCCAGTGTCGATTCCAGCATGCCGCCGATCATCAACGACATGCCACTCGCCTGCGCCACGGCAACGATGTCGAGCGCCTCGCTGATGCCGGACTTCATCAGCTTGACGTTGATGGCGTGCGGCGGCCCAAGACGCGTTGCGGCGAGCACGGCGTCTCGAGCGTGGACCACGCTCTCGTCCAGGGCCAGGCGGGCCACCCTCGCGACCTGAGCCAGGCCCTCCCAGTCGTCTCCGGCGACGGGCTGCTCGAACAGCTCGAGCCGTACGCCTCGAGCCTCGAGTCGCGCGACGAGCTCGATGGCTTGACGAGCGCTGAACGCGGCGTTGGCATCGAGTGAGAGCAGCGCCTCCGGAGCGCCGGCGTGAGCCGCGAGCACGCGCTCGGCGTCCTGCCCGCGGCCGACTTTGATCTTGAGTTTGCGAAAACCGCGGGCCCACCAGCGCTCGGCGGCGCTGCGCGCCGCCTCCGGTTCCATGATTGGGATCGTGACGTCCGTCTCGAGCGCGCTGCCGCCGGCGCCGCCGAACCAATCTTGGAGCGACCACCCGCGCTGCCGCGCCAGCGCGTCGAGCAGCGCCGTCTCCAGCGCGCAGCGTGCCGAAGCGCTGGTCTGGGTGGCCGCGCGCATCTCGAACGCGCGCTGGCGCCAGCGGCGTGCGTCGCGCCCGAGCCACAGGGGGCGGGCCGCTGCGATGGCCTCGAGCGCGCCCTCGAGCGTCTCGCCGTTGTAGGCCGTCAGCGGCGCGGCCTCACCGAGCCCCAGCGTTCCGTCCGCCAGCCGCAGCTGGACGACGGCGATGCGCGCGAGATCCGGGCTGCCGCCCGCGATGCCGAAGGGCTCGTTCAGCTCCAGCTCGAAGGTCCGGGTCTGGAGCTCGGCGATGTCGGTCGGATTCACGCGCGCAGCATAGCAAACCGTCGGCCCGCGCCGCTCAGGGCACGCAGAACCCACCCAGGCAGCTCGTGTTGCTCCCGCTCGGGCAGTCGATGCCAGAGGCGCAGGGAAGCCGGCACGTCCCGGTGACCTCGCCGTCGGGGATATCGCAGATGCCGTCATTCAAGGAGGGCTCGCCGCAATCCGCGGCGGCTGAGCACGGCTTGTTGTTTGCCTGGTTAAAGCCCGCGCAGGTCGTCTGTCGGAGCAAGCAGACCGCCTCGCTGTCGCCATCGATGGTGGTGGCGGTCGCCAAGCCCGAGAAGGGCGTTTGCGGGCAGGCGTTCGCGGAGTCGAGCGGGAAGCAGGAGAAGCTGTTGGGGACCAGCGCGCCCTCAAAGGTCTCCTGCAAGCAGCGTAGATTCGTGCCGCAATGCGCGTCGGAGACGCAGTCCTCGCACAGCCCGGCGCTGCCCACGGCGAACGGCGAGCACACCTTGGTGGTGCTGTTGCACACGGTGGAGCCGCAGGCCGTGCGGTCCTTGCCGGTGCACTGCACGCACACGCCCGCGCCTCCCGAGGTGTCGCAGACCGCGAGCGCGGTCTGGCCGCTGACGATGTGGGCGCAGTGGCCGCCGCCCGCGTCGTTCACGCAGGCCACGCACTGGTTGTTCACGCAGCGTGAGGCCCCAGGCGCGGTGCAATCGGTGTCGGCGACGCACTGCACGCAGGTGTTGGTGGCCGTGTTGCACGCCAGGCCGTTGGCGTTGCCCACGCAGTGAGAGGCGTTCGTGCACTCCACGCAGTGCGCGGCGCCCGTAGTCAGGCAGGCGTGCTTGCCGTTCACTGCGCCGCAGTCCAGATCGGCAGCGCAGGCGGTGCAGACACCCGGGCTCAGGTTGCACTTCGAGCGCGCCGGGTCACCCGAGCAATCAATGTTGGCCGTGCACTCGACGCACTCGCCGGCGCTCTGGGGGTTGCGGCAGATGTTCTTGTTGCCGGGGAACTTCCCCACGCATTGCGAGGTGCTGCTGCAGGGCGCGCACTGATGCGCCGTGGTGTCGCAGCGGGCGAGGGTGGGATCGTGATTGCAGTCGTTGCTCTCGACGCAGCCCACGCACTTGCCGTTGGGCACGTCGCAGGCGCCATTGCCGCAGGTCGAGTCGTCGACGCATTCCACGCACAGGCCGCCCTTGGCGGGGTCGCAGATGGGGCGCCCGCTCTCACACTGACTGTTGTCGTTGCAGGGGGCACACTGGTGCTGTGCGTTGCAGCGCGAGGCTTCCGGCGCAGTGCACTGGCTGTCGTTGACGCAGGCCACGCATTTATTGGTGGCCGTGTCGCAATGGGTGCCCGGCGCGCAGGTGCTATCATCGACGCAGTCCACGCAGCGATTGGCGCTATTGCAGACCTGCGCGCCGCACGGGGCGTTGTCCACGCAGGGGACGCACTCCTTGCGGGCTGTGTTGCACTGCGGCGTGGGGGCGGCGCAGGTGTGGTCGTCGATGCACTGCACGCAGATGCCGCTGGGCACGCCGCTGCAGATTGATTTGGTCCCCTTACATTCACCGGGGCCGCTGCAGGACGGCGTGCACTTGTCGGTATTGGAGTCGCAGATTTCGCCGTCGGTCGTGCATTGCCGCGTGTCCGCGCACTCGACGCAGCGGTTGTTGCGCGGGTTGGCTTCGTCCCGCTTGCAGTGCAACCCTTGCTCTTGGTTGCAGTCTGCGTCCTGCAGGCACACGACGCAGTCGCGAATGCGCGTGTCGCACACCGGCAGGGCGCCGCGACTGTCGGCCACGCCCGTGCACTGCGCGTCGTCTTGGCAGCGCACGCAGCGATGCGTGGCCTCGTCGCACATCGTGCCTTCGTCACAGGGGATCGTCGGGCAGTTGCTGCCGGGCAAGCCGATCAGGCCAGCGTCACCCAGGGCTCCGTCCGGCGTCGGGCACACGAACTTCTGTGTGGCGGTCCTCTGGCCATTCGGCCATAGCCACTGCCCATTCACCAGGCGCGGCCCCTCCTCCCAGATCCCGCCATCGGGATAGTACCAACGACAGTCCGCACCGAGCTGCGGCGCGGGCTCGCAAGTGCGGGTCTTGGTGCAGTCGTCCGAGAGCGACTGGAGACACTGGACGCTGAGGACGGCGACGGAGAGCGCGAGCCAACGGAGGAGATGTGAACGGTGCATGCGTGTCCGGCAGTGCGAAAGGAAGCGACGAAGGGAAGGCTAAAACTGACCCTGCAAGCTGAGGGAGGCGCCGTGGGAGGTCAGCGCCACCCCCGGCTGGAACGACTCCGAGGAGCGGCCCACTTTGGGCTTGGCCGGCTCTTTGTCGTCGTCGAGGAGCAGGTACAAGCCATAGCCCAAGGTGAAGGCTCCGGCCACGCCTGCCCCGATGAAGCTCACGGCGGCGCGCTGCCGGTCGTTGTGCGCGTCCGACTGCTCTTTCCACAAATTCTGGCAGTCGTTCACCAGCACCGTATCTTGCCCACAGAGGCCTGATCCGGTCAGGTTGCCGCCGATCTGGTCCGCCTTGTCGTCGTGGTGGTCCGCGGCCACGGTGAAGGCGATGCCCGCGATGAGACCCGCTGCGGTGAGCGCGCCCGTCGTGATCAGGGTCGCCGTCGCGGCGGTGCCGATGCCGCGGTCCCGAGGGGTTTCGCCCTCGCTCGTGCCCATCAGCTCCGCGGCATGAGCGTCGCGCTCTTGCTCGCGGCGCAAGCTCTCCAGGGAGACGTTGATCGGGATCGCCACGCCGGCGAGCGCGTAAATCTGCCGCGCCTCGCCGGGGTAGCCCTGCTTGCTCACGTTGACTTCGTGCTGGCCGGGCTCGATGTACCAGCTGCCCTCGAGCGGGGTGACCCCGACGGGCGCACCGTCGATGTTCACGGCGGCGCCAGGCACGTCGACGGTGATGTTCAGCTTGCCGATCTGCGCTTCGGCCTGCGCGAGCCGCTTGGTTGCTTCTTCCCGCACGTTGGGCGGCAAGTCCGAGCCAGAAAGCAGGGTGGTCAGGTGGCGCGCCGCCGCCACGTAGTGCCCGCTCTGGATCTCCGAGATGCTGAGGTTGCGCAGGACATCGCTCTTCGGCATCAGGGCGTAGCATTCCGAGAACGCCTGGCGAGCCTCCTCGTAGCGCCCATTGCGGAAAGCATCTACGCCGCGGTACCAGAGCTCGCGCGCCTTTTTGACTCGAGCAGGGTCGGCTGGGGGTCCCGCGGGCTCCGCGGCGCCAGGCTTGGCAGCGGCCGAGGCGGGCGGAAGGGCGGCCGTCGCAGGCGCCGCCGGGCTGGCGCTGCTGGCAGCGGGCTTCGTGTCGGGGGTGGTGGTCTTCGCTGCCGCACCGCTCGAGGAAGGTGCGCCCGAGCCAGAGGCGCTTGCCGCGGCAGGTTTGCTGGGCGTGGCGTCCGGCTTTGCGGAGGCGGGAGGCTTGTCGCTGGGCGGATGAGCCGGGGCGGGTTGCTGCGCCTGTGCCGGCATCGTCAGCAGGCCGACGGACAGCGCAACGACAGAGATAGGGCGAAGGACCAACACGGATCAGTCTTTCTCGGTGGTCGTTGACCCGCACCTCGCGGGAACGACGCGCCCGCCGCTCTCAGAACGACGGAGTCTCCACCAACAACGGACCCATAGCGGATGCTTCGCGACCGGGCTCCTTTTTCGGATCCGCGTGGGCGGCCGTGGCTGGGTCGGTTCCGCCGGGATTGGCGGGCGCAGCGGCGCTCGGCGCTGGGGCTGGCGCGGCAACCGCCCCGAGCGAGGCCGGCGCGGCGCTGGGCGGGGTTCGCGCGGCGTCGCCGCTCTCGCTGGGCACGGTCGGGACCGTGCTCGGCGCACGCGTCGCGACGAAGACACCGACCGAGGAGGCCGCAGGCGCGGGGGCAGCCGTGCCAGGGGCGACGGCGGGTGCCGCGGCGGCGCTGGGCCGCGCGCCTGCAGAGGGGACGGCCGCGGAGGAAAGGGCCGCGGAGGAAAGGGCTGCGGAGGAAAGGGCTGCGGAGGAAAGGGCTGCGGAGGATGCCGCCGCTCGTGTGCCGCTGGCCGCAACGGGAGCAGAGGTCCCTTTGCCGCGCTCCTGCAGCGAGGCGAGCGCGGTGGTCGGCGCGGCCGTGGGAGTCGACGCCTCCGGCGTCGCCTTGTCCAATGCCTCTGGCTGGAGCTGTGCAACCGTGGGTGGCGGCTCGGCGGCCACGCCCTCTGCGTTGGGGGCGACGACACTGGGCGCCAGCGCCGGTTGGTTGCTCAGCACGGTCGTTGACACTGCAGGTGGAGTCACCGGGCCTGCGGAGCGTGGCGCATCCGTCTGCTTGCCGACCTGCACCAGCAGCACCCAGACACTGAGTCCGAGGAACAACGCAACGCCCGACCAGAGACCAAACTGCCGTTTGAGTGCGCGGCCCTCCGCGCGCCGTTGCGCCTTGGGATCCCAAGGGAACTCGGCGCCGGGCTCGGCGAGGATCTTGCCCTTGAATGGCGGCAGATCTTCTCCGCGCGCGACGCGCTCGGCGTAACTGCGGAACTCGTCCGAGACATCCAGGCCCTTCCAGCGCAACCGGGCGTTGGCACGCCGTGCCGAACCCGTGGAGGCGGAAGCAGCCGCGGCCGCAGCGGCCGCGGCGAGAGAGGTGGATGCACCCTCTGTGGCAGCCAGCGACAGCGCGTACTCGCTGCCCTCGCGTTCAATTTCGTCACGCGCGGCTTCCCGCTCGCGCGCGATCCGGTCGATGGCGGCATCCACCATCTGTTCCACGGGACGAATTCCCCGTTTTGCCTCGTCAGCGCGCAACGGACCGGGCCCGGGGAAGGTCTCATGCTCGGCCGCGTCCGGCACTTCACGGTTTGCCATGCTCATCCCACCAGCTCGGGGTGCGGGGAGGTCCCCGCCGAATAGTCCCGCAGTTTACCGACCTACGGGAGCAACGCCACGACCACAACGGCATACACCATACCAGTATGACCACGAATGCAAAGGCGTCACCGCAGCTTGCATAGGTACTTCTGAGCCCGCTTCGAGGTCAACGAAAACGCCGCGAAAACGGCGCTTTCATTGCTCTGAAGCAACCTCGAGAGTCGCGCACAATTATCGAAGCTCACGTGGTATTTTGCCTCCGTTGTCGCCCGCGATCTAGATTCCGGCGGGGCCTCGCCGTGACCTTCTCCGCCTGCGGATTCGGTCGACCGGCACGAGAGGAACGCAACCACAGTCCCGCAGAGCAGACGTGGTCGCTCACCAACTGTTGCGTTGTCCAGCTCGGGGCTCGCGGGCAGGCCGCGCGCGAGCGGCCCCGAGGCAACGCCAAGATCACGGACTCCGAGCTCCTTCCCCGAGGAAGCTCCGCTGCCGAGCCGCGGCGCAAGGGCGCCGCGGGAGCGAGCGTTCGCCGTGAAGCCTCCCGCGATCAGCCACGAGAAGCTCTCAACCCCTCCGTTCTTCCCTCCTCAATTGCTCTGCCTACGTCTGTCGCGTGCGTCGCCCGAGCCCCCTGCTCACGCGACCGAACACGCGCGTCACAGTCCCTTCGGGACTCGATCGAGATCGACTTCGCCGAGGGCGTAACGGATCAGCGCGCTGCGATTGGCCTTGGTGAGGCCTCGCGCCTTGAGCGCTTCCACCATGCTGTCCAGCCGCTTGAGATCGTCGGTGTACATGGAGATGCAAATCACCTTGTAGTGGGACGGCTTTGCATCCCGCTTCGAAGGGGCCTCTGGCACCGATTCGGTTGGAGATGGAGCGCTGCCGGCGTAGAAGCCGTTCTGCAGGACGCGTCCGACGTCTTGCTGCGCGCCCTGCGGCCTAAGGTCTGCTCGTTCGCTCACCGGTCAACGCCTCCTGCTCATGGTTGGATTACCGAAATGAGGTGCCCAGAAAGGTAAAAGCACGCCATCGGATGACATGGCCGCCGCCCGGCGGACAACTTTGGGGGTCATAAATCTCCGATCGCGTTTACTTTTCTTTTAACCCGCGGCGCCCCTCGACCACGCCCGGGGCCCCCCAGCGGCTCCCCCTCCGAACAGCGCCTCCTCGAACAGCCCCTCCCTCGAACAGCGAGTGCCTCGAGCTCCCGCCGTCCCCTGACACCTCGGCGGCGCCGCCCAGCGCTTCACGACTTCGCGAACACCAGGCAGTGCTGCGACGAGCGCAGAGCCGATAGGAGGGCCCACCGAAATCTCATGCCCACTATCTCGGGTATCGTCTCGACATCACTTCGTCAAGTATTCGCGGAACTCGAGATGGATACAGTCTGCCAGAAGTTCGCCAAATCCGACGAGAGCGGAGCGCGCAGCTCCAGCGGCTCGGAGGTGAAGGGGTGCTCGAGCCGATAGCAAGAGGCGTGCAAGGCGTGGCGCGGCAGCTCCAGCCGCTGCAGATCTTCTTCCGTCAGGCACCCGTCCGCGGCACGAGCGAGCAAGCGGTCATCCGGCCCGTAGAGCTTGTCCCCCACCACCGGGCAACCGAGCGCAGCGAGATGGACGCGGATCTGGTGCTGCCTGCCCGTGAGCAAGGAGCAGCGCACGAGGCTATAGCCCGGGCAGCGCTCCAGCACCTGGAGTTCCGTCTGCGCTCGCAGTCCCTCACCTGGTTTGGCCACTCGCATCTTCACGCGCAATGGATTGTCAGGATCGGCCTCCAGCGGTAGCTCGACCAGGCCCTCGGCGGGCGTGCCCCAGCAGATCGCGATGTACTCTTTCTGCACCAGCCGTTGGCGCTCCGTGCCGATCGCGCCGCGGCCTCGTCGTCGGCCGCGCCCGGCCTCCGGCAGCGGCAGGCTGCTGCTCGGCGCGATGCCTTCGAACAGCATCTTGAAGGTGCGCTCCGCCTCGGGGCCCCGCGCGATCAAGAGCACGCCGCTCGTCTCGCGGTCGAGCCGGTGCACGAGGCGCAACCGCTCGTTGGGATAGCGCTGCTGGAGCATCTTCGTCACCGTCGCATGGTGGTGGCGAGCAGTCGGATGCACCGCGAGGTGCGGTGGCTTGTTCAGCACCAGCAGGTGATCGTCGGAATAGACGACCGGTAGCTCGACCTCGGGATCCGCATCGTCGACCGGGGGGCGCCAGAGCACGATGCGATCTTCCGCGCGCAGCCGCTCACTCGGCTTGCGGCGCTTGCCCTCAGGGCAGAAGGCGCTGTGCTCGGCGATGCGCTTGGCGCGCGTGCGGCTGGTGTTGCGCAGGGCCCCGCTGAGGAAGACGTCCAGGCGGATCCCGGCCTCTTCCGGCGGCACACGCAGCACGCGCACGATCGCGTTGTCGGGGACGCCGCTCGGACGGATGACCGTGGGGTCGATGAGCCAGCGCGGCGCGTTCACATGAGGACCCGAAGCAGAAGGCTCAGCGAGCTGGAAGGGAGGCCCGCACGTGTTCGCTCTCCCCAGGGCTGCCGGGGGACTTGTTGCGCGGCTGGGCGCGCAACTCCGTGCCGACGCCCTGATCGGTGAAGATCTCGAGCAACAGCGCGTGGCGCGTGCGCCCGTCGATGATGTGGACCTGGCGCACCGATTGCTCGATCGCTGCCAGTGCGCACTCCACCTTGGGGATCATGCCGCCCTTGATCACGCCCGACTCGATGTGTCGCCGCGCCGTCGGCGCGTCCAGGAAGTCGAGCACGCGGTTCTGATCGTCTTTCACTCCTGCCACGTCCGTCATCAGCACCAGCTTTTGCGCTTGCAGCGCGATGGCGATCTCGGCGGCGGCGGAGTCGGCATTCACGTTCAGCGGCTTGCCGTCGGTATCGATCGCGATCGGCGCAATCACCGGGATGAGCCCGTTTGCGAGCAGGCTCTCGAGCAGCTGCGGCTTGACGCGAGTGATGCGACCCACGCGCCCCAGATCGACCAGCGGCGCATCGGCGCCGCGCCCCGGCTGCGCCACGGGACCGAGCCGCTCGGCGAGCAGCAGCGAATCATCGCGCCCGGAGAGGCCGATGGCGCGCCCGCCCTGAGCCCCCAGCAAACCCACGATCTGCGAGTTGACGCGACCTGCCAGCACCATCTCGACCACGTCCATGGTCGCGTCGTCCGTCACGCGCAGGCCGGCGCTGAAGGTGGAGGGGATACCCAGCCGCTCCAGCGCGTCGTTGATCTGCGGGCCCCCGCCGTGCACCACCAGCACCCGGATGCCCACGTAGCGCAGCAGGCAAACGTCCCGCGCGAAGCTGGCCTCCAGCTCCGGGTCGACCATGGCGTGGCCCCCGTACTTGACCACCACCGTTTGGTTGTGAAAACGCCGGATATAGGGGAGCGCCTCTTGGAGGATCGCCGCCTTGGCCACCAGGGAGTCCATCGGCGCGGGATCCTAGTCGGGATTCCTCCTGATTTGTGGCAGGAAAATCGCATTTCAGCGGCGTCGGAGGTGCCGCCTCCAGCGACAGAGGACCCGGGAGCGTGCTACAGGCGGCCGATGGAAATCTTGATGGTCGCCGCCGAGCTGAGCCCCTACGCGCGAGCAGGGGAAACCGCGGACGCGGTGGCGGCGCTGAGCCGCATGTTGGTCCAGCTCGGGCACGACGTGACCGTGGCGTTGCCCCGCTACGCGAGCTTCGAGGATCAGGGCCTCCTGGTGGCGCGCCGCCTGACGCCTTTGCGCCTGCCGTCCGGGGAATCCGTCACCGTCTTCGACGGGCAGCTCGGCTCGGGCGTCAAGATCGCGCTGTTCGACGCCCCGGAGTTCTTCTCCAAGCCCGGCGTGTACGGCGAGGGGGAGCAGGACTTCCCGGACCGTGACTTCCCGGACAATGCCCGGCGCTTCGCGCTGCTGGCGCAGGCGTCGGCGGCGCTCGCAGCACAGCGCGCCGCGCAGGGGCAGGCCTTCGACGTGGCGCACCTGCACGACTGGCCCGGTGCGCTCGCCGCGATCGCGCTGGCGCAGGCGGACGTGCCGCTGCCCAAGGTGCTCACGGTCCACGATCTGCGCCGAGACGGTACATTTCCGAGCAAGGAGCTCGCGACGCTCGGCATCAACGAGTCGTTGAACACCGACGCCGGGGTCAAGCTGGGCTCGCAGATCAGCGTGCTCAAGGGCGGCGTGCAGATGGCGGACGTGGTCACCACCGTCTCGCCGCGCTTTGCGCGCGACCTGGCCACGCCGACCTGCGGCGGCCTGCTCGCTCCCGCATTCGAGGCGCGCGGCGAAGAGCTGCAGGGCATCTTGCCCGGGCTCGACTACGCGATCCACAACCCGACCACCGACACGGCGCTCGCCAGCCGCTTCAACGCCGAGAACGCCGCCAACAAGGGCATTTGCAAGACCGCTCTCGTGCGCCGGCTGGAGCTGAATTTCGACGCGCGGCGCCCGCTGATCGTGGCGCTCGGTCCGCTCACCGAGGAACGCGGCGCGGGGCTGGTGCGTGAGGCGGCACGCCGCATCGTCGACCAGGACGTGTCGCTGGTGGTGGCGGGCCCTGCCTCGCCCGCGCTCGCCGAGGCCTTCAACGCGAAGGAGCTGAAGGGGCGAGACAACTACGCGTACGTGGCCAACTACGACGCGGCGGGAGAGCGGCAGCTGCTCGCGGCGGCAGATCTCTTGCTGGCATTGCCCCATTATGATCCGAGTGCCACTCTGTTGCGCAAGGCGCAGCGCTACGGCGCGGCGCCGGTGGCGCTGGCGCGCGGCGCCGTGTGCGACGCCGTGGTAGACTGCGATACCGATCTCGAGACCGGCACGGGCTTCCTGTATTCGGAAGCGACCGTCGACGAGCTGCTCGGCGCCGTCACCCGCGCCGTGGCCGCGTGCGGCTCGCTCGCGTGGCCGCGCTTGTCGCGCCGGATCCTGCGCCTCGATCTGAGCTGGGAGTCGCCCGCGCGCCGCTATCTCAAGGTGTACAAGAACGCTTCGGCCTGATCTCGGAAAGTTCCGAGAGCCAGAGCCCGCGCAGCATCAGGCGCGCGAACAGCGCGCCTTGATGCACGACCAGTCCCACGCCGGCGGCGTGGAGCCCGGCGCCGGGCAGGGCGAGCAGCAGCAGCTCGCCGCCCAGCACCGTCGCGAGGGCGACGCCGCGGTAGGCGCCGTAGCGCATCGTCAGACGCCCGGCTCGCGCCGCTAGCGCCTCGAGCGCCCAGCGCAGCAGGGCGCGCAACGAACCGGGAGCGAAGACGCTGCGCACCGCGAGCAGATCGCGCAGCACCGACAGGACGAGCTGCAGCAGCAGCCACAACCCGAGCGCACACGAGAACGCAAGGTCCAGCAGGCGTGGGTCATGCTGCACCGTGAAGCCCGGCCGCGCCAGGCCGAGCAGGAGCAGCGGCAGCAGGCTCAGTCCGCGCAGCAGCCAGAGCGCCAGGGTGAGCACGCCGAGCCTCGGCAACACCAGCCGTGCCGGCTGCGCCTCGCCGCTGCGCCGGAGCACGAGCGTACGCAGCAGCCGCCATTCCGGCACGAGCTCGGCGCAGATCACCAGACTCAGCAGCCAGCCGCGGCCTGCGAAGCCGGCGAGCAGCTGCGTGCGCTGCTGGTGGATCAGCTCCAGCAACCAGAGCCCGCCGTCGCTGAAGAGCAGCCGCTCCGGAGCAGGGAAGTGGCCGATGCCGGAGTCGATCGTCGCCGCCAGCACGGGCCACGCGAGCAGCCCGTAGGCGCAGATTTCGAACACCTGCCAGCGCAGGACGGGCGCGAGCAGCATCCGGAAGCGCTGCGCGCTCGTCTCGGAGAGGGCTGCCGTCATGGTGCCAGCACCCCGCCCAGCCACTGCAGCGCCGCGAGCGCGCGCTCGGCGGGCACCAGCGGCACGTTGCTCTTTGCGCTGGCGGCGTTGTCGAGCAGGTTGTCGTCGAGCAATACGGCCGTGTCCGGGTCGATCCATGCGGACACGATCGGGCTCGGGCCGCGCCGGGTGAACTCGTGAGACGGCTCTGCGCCATCCCAGACTTCCGTCAGCTGCTCGCCAGCGGCGGTGCGCAGCGCCAGCGTCACCGGGAACTGCAGTTCGCCGTCGCGGCGTACACGGACGCGGCTCTCCACGAGCCCGCCCTCGAGCGGGCTCGTCTCCAGACCGCTCAGCACGTAGTTGACCCCGTGCCCCTCGAAGAGCGCCTGGCGCGCGTTGTCGAGCGCGGCGGGCGGCAACGTCTCGGCCAGAGCCGCGAGCAGGTCATCCGGCGTCGGGTGGCCAAAGCGCTGCCGGACGGCGTAGCGGCGCAGCCCTTCGGCGACCGCTGCTTCTCCGTATACGTTGGCGAGCGTCTGGAACAGGATCGCGGTGCGCTGGTACGCGATGCTGCCCAGGTCGTGCATGCTGCGGTAGTCCGTGGCGCTCTGCGCGATCGGCAGAGGGGCGGAGCGAGACAGCATCACGAAGCGCCGCAGCGCCTCGCCCGAGAGCTCCAGTCCGAGCGGTGTCGCCGAGGCCGTGGTGCCAAAGAACTCGCGCAGCGCCACGCTCTCCGCGTAGGAGTTCAGCCCTTCGTCGAGGAACGGCCAGCGATGCTCGTTGCTCGCGAGCAGCCCGTAGAACCACTGGTGGCCGAGCTCATGCACCGTGACGTATTCGACGGCGCGGGACCAGTAGCTCTCGTGCCAGAGGCCCCCCGTGGTGATCAGCGACGGATATTCCATGCCACCCGCCTCGAACGCCTCCACGGGCGGATGCACGACCGTCAGATCGGCGTATGGATAGGAGCCGTAACGGGCGCCATAGTGCGGCAACGCCAGGCGCAGGACACCGGCGGTGGCCTCGGCGTCGTGCTCGTAGCCCGGCGGATACAGCAGGTGCACGTCGATGCCGGCGATGCGTTCGTCGCGCCGGCGGAAGCGCGGCCACGCCGTCCAGGCGAAGTCGTGCACGCTGTCCGCCTGGTAGCGTAACGCGCGGCGGCCGGGGGCACGGCTCTGCGAGCGGAGATGCCCGGTGGCGCCGACCACCATCTGCTCGGGGACGTCGAGCGTGACGTCGTAGTCGCCGTAGTCGGCGTAGAACTCGCTCAGCGGATCGAACGCGAAGTGCGCCCAGGTGCCGTCGGGCTCGAGCCGCGCGAGCTTGGGGAACCACTGGCCCGCGAAGTGGAAGTCGCCGACGAAGCCGGTCCGGATGCTGAGCTCGGGCAGCACGGAGCTCCAGCGCACGTCGAGCGTGAGCTCTTGCCCGGGGGCGATCGGCTGGGGCAAGGGCAGCCGCCGATCGGTCCCATCCTGGGGGTCTCCAGGGCTATGGGGCTCGAGCGCCGGTAGCAGATCCGCGTCGGCGAGCTGCCGAGCCACGAGCCGCTCGATCTGGATGTGTCCCCAGCGCCGGGAGACCGCCCCGCCGCGCGCGCGCCGCGCCGGGTTGCGGTAGAGCAGCGTGTGCGGGCCCTCGAAGGCGTTCAGATACAGGTGCAGGTACAGCTCCTGCACCGGGACCGTCGAGGCGTTGACCCAGCGGATCTCGCCGCTGCCATGGATCACGTGCTCGGCCGCATCGAGCTCGGCACGCAGCGTGTAGGAGGCGACCGGCAGCGTGGTGCGCGGCAAGCCGTCGACCGGCGTCGGCCCGGGCGCGGGTAGCTCCGGCCGCGCGCAACTCGAGAGGAGCAGCAGCGAGAGTGCGACCTGGTGTGTGAGCGCGCGACCTCTGCGCCTCGGAATCGACATGCCCCGCGAGGCTACTCGGAAGGAGCCGAGGGGCACAGGGGTCGAGCGCCACGAGAATGGATCCGGAGCCTGGAGGTGGGCTCCGTTTTCCCCCCTCGATCCCTCGACCCCTGGGCCCCTCGACCCCTTTCTAAGCCAGCTTGACGACTTGTTGCTCGGCCAGGTCGTGCAAGATTTTCAGCGCATCGAGGCGCGTCATGCCGCTGATGTCGAGGATCTCGTCGACCGTCGACATGCCGTCCACCAGCGAGAGCAGGAAGCCCGCGCGATGGTCGAGAGACAGCCACTGGATTTCCTGGGGGCTGACCACGACGCTGATCACCTGGTCGAGCGGGCCGATGCGTGCCGCGAACATCTGCGTCAGCACGTCGCGGCAGTTCTGCGCGTAGCGGCGGGCGGCCAGATCATCGGGGCTGCGCGCCAGCATCTGTTCGGCGATCTGCAGCGCGCGGCTGTAGTCGCCGACGGCGTAGCATTCTTCCAGCTCGCGCACGCCGGCACGCGCCGAGACCGGCGGGGGCGCCGCCTGCTCGCGGCCCGTGAGGGGCTTGACGGACGGCGCGACGGGCGGGAGCTTCTCGACGAAGTCGAGCGCCGAGTCGCTGAGGGGAGCCAGGTCAAAGTCGGAATCGGCCTTGGGCGGCCCTCCGCGCGCGTTCTGCCGCGTGGCGCGCGCCAGGATCTCCGGACTGGGAGGGCGGTTGCGCGCGGTCTCGGCCAGGAACGCGGGACGCCCGCGCTGATTCGCCGGCTGCGTGAGCTTGTCGGCAACCGGGGCGCGCAGCGCTGAGGGCTGCGGATGAGGTCGTGGGCTCTTCTGATTGCCCACGGGCGGCGCGGTCGGCACCTCGGATTGCCCGAAGTTGGGCTTGGCGGGGGCCGTGCCCGGCAAGGGATGACCGAAGACGTCGATCGGCGCGTCGAAGCTATCGAATTCGAGGTCCTCCGAAGCCGGGGGCTCGAGCGTGGCGGGGGTCAGGTGCCGTGGGCGCGCCGGCGGAGGCGTGAACGCTTGGTCGTCGACCGTGTCCATGGGAGGCCGGGCCGGATTGCTCTCCGTCTGCAGCATCGCCTCGGCGGCGGTCTGTTCGGGAGGCGCCGCGGGGATAGCGGTCTCTCGCGCGAACACATCCTCCGACTCCTCCGGCGGCGGATCGGACTCGTCGATCAGGTCGAACTCGACGTCCGCCAGCAGATCATCTTCGGGGGTCACGGCGTTTCGCTTCCCATCAATATCTTGTTGCCGCCCTGGCATCACAGCCCTCGGCTACCGTTCATCGCTTGGCGAATTGCCGGAGCGAAGTCCCGGAGCTCACTGCGCCCGGGAGACCACCCCCTTGAACATGCGCTGCGTTCTGGCCAGCCCGTCCACGTGCTGGCGGATCTGAGCGGCGCCGCGGGCCTCGATGGCCTCGCGGGCATGATCGAGCACGGTGCGGGCCTTGCCGAGCGCGTCTCGCCCGAAGTCGCTGGAACCCACCACGCCTTCCACCTCGGGGAAGAGCCGCTCGATCTCGGCGATCAGCCGCTCGGCCTCCTGCTTGGCGGCCTCGAAGTCCTCGTCCACGCGCCGCTCGACTAGATAGTCCTTGGCGGTCTCGATCATCTTGTCGATCTCTTCGCGCGTCAGGCCGCTCGTGGCCGTGACCTGGATCGACTGCGCCTGGCCCGTCTCCAGGTCCTTGGCGAACACGCTCACGATACCGTCGGTGTTGATCTCGAAGGTCACCTCGATTTCCACCTCGCCCTTGGCGGCGCGGCGCAAGCCGGTGAGGATGAACTCACCGAGCAGCTCGTTCTTCTCGGCGTTGTCGTTCTCGCCCTGCATCACCAGGATCTTGACCGCGGTCTGGTTGTCGCGGCTGGTGGTGAACACCTTGGTGCGGCTCGTCGGCACGGTGGTGTTCTGCGGGATCAGCTCCTCGAAGTGGCTGCCGAAGGTCATGATGCCGAGCGCGTGCGGCGTCACGTCGAGCAGGATCATGTCCGTCTTTTCCTCGACCAGCGCGTGGCCCTGGATCGCCGCGCCGAGCGCCACCACCTCGTCCGGGTGCACGCCCTTGTTGGGGGCGCGGGCGAAGTACTCGGAGACTGCCTTCTGGATCGCCGGCATGCGCGTCATGCCGCCGACCAGGATCACGTCTTCCAGATCCTTGGGCTCGAGCCGCGCGTCGCTGAGCGCGTCGCGACAGATCTCGATGGTGCGTTCGATCAAGTCTTCGGTCAGTCC
>JAICTU010000097.1 GCA_025936205.1 Polyangiaceae bacterium
ACGTTGGCACCGGCGTCGATCGCGAACATCGCCCTGACCACGAGGAACGCCCTGTTGCCCACGTGGGCGACGCTGGCGGTGACCGCGCTCCGACCCGCAGGGCCACGCGCGCCCGGCAAGACATCCCGCCCGCGCTGCGCCGCGCGGTGCTGCGCCGGGATGAGCGGCGCTGTCGGGTCGCCGGTTGCAGGAATGCCACCTTCCTCGATCTGCATCACATCCGGCCGCGCTCGGAAGGCGGCAGCCACAGCGCGGACAATCTCGTCACGCTGTGCGCCTCCCATCACCGCGCACTGCACCGGGGCGAGCTGCGCAGCGCAGGGGATGCCAGCGACTTTCGCGTGCTGACGGGCGAACTCGGCGTGCCGGTGCGGGACGGTGCGCCGCTTCCGCCCTCGGCACCGGTGCCGGCCTCGAGCTCGCTCGATGTCCCTGCTAAGGTGGCTTCTGAGCAGCGGCGCCGGAGCCCGGCACTCCTCGGCTGCGCGCCGGCGCACGTGTTGCGAGCGCCGGACGGCGCGATCCGAACCGCCACCGGCGCCCCCGGGACGCCGGACGCGACCGGTGCCGTCGATGCCGGCGCCCGAGGCTTTCGGGCATCGCCGTGCAGATGAGGTCCGGCCCGGTCCGGTCCAAATCCACAAAACCGAGACGCAGAGATCAGCGGCTCGGACCCTGGATCAACTACTGAATTGCCAGCCGTGCATGCGCCACAGCTTGGGAGTGATGTAGAAGGTCTGGGTTCCCCCGAGGCCGCGCCAGCCGATGGCGATGGAGAATACCCACTGCAGCTCCGTGCTGTCGAACAGGCCGCCACCGATCGAGTCATTGCGGCTGAGGGATTGGCCGAGGGCTTCCCAGAGCCCATACATCACGCGCGGCGAGGGATCCGTCACTGCCAGGCCCAGCGTGCCGCCCACGTAGCCCCACGGTTCCCAGGCGATGTAGTGAACGAGCGCTGGGTCGTCGGCGTGACGGACGATGCTGTAGCCGCCGCCGAGGGAGCCGCGAAGCAAGATGTTCCTGGTGGCGCCGAGCTCCCAGCCGACGTAGATGGAATCATCCGCGCTGAAGGCGAGCACGGGTCCGAAACCGATTCCCTGGCCATCGTCGCTGGCTCTGGCGGATCGCACCGGGAGCGAGCAGAGCAGGCTGGCCACGAGCGAGAACGCGATCAGCAGCGGGGACCGGCGGGCGCGAAGCACAGACATACAGCAATTTGACAGGTAAGCGAGCTGCGAGCAACACGAGCGCCGTCGATCTCCGGATGGCGATCGGCTAATGGCTTCGTCATGCGCAGTCGAGATCCGCGTTTCGTGCCACCGTCCCCCGCCGTAGAACAGCGTATCGAGGCTCTGCTCGACCAGCTCACGCTGGAGGAGAAGATCACGATGATGGCGGGTAAGCCCACCGGGTCGGCGACCTTCGGCGTGGAGCGTCTGGGCATCCCGGAGCTGCGGCTGGCAGATGGCCCGATGGGCGTGCACTGGTGGTGCGACGCCGCGACGGCGTATCCGGCCATGATTGCGGCGGCCTCCGCCTGGGACACCGATCTGTGGTATCGCCTGGGCCAGGCGCTGGGGCGCGACTGCCGGGCGCGCGGCGTGCACATCCTGCTCGCGCCCGGGGTAAACTTGTATCGCTCCGCCTTGTGCGGTCGCAATTTCGAGTACGCTGGCGAAGACCCGTACCTGTCGTCGCGCTTTGGCGTGCGTTACATCGAGGGCGTCCAGGACCAGGGCGTGGCGGCCACGGTGAAGCACTACGCCTGCAACTTCCAGGAGTACGAGCGGCACAAGGTGAGCTCCGACGTGGACGAGCGCACGCTGCATGAGGTGTACTTGCGCGCGTTCCACGCGGCCGTGACGGAAGCCGGTGTGGGCGCCTTGATGACGGCGTACAACCGGCTGAATGGCACGCAGTGCTCCGAGCACGCCGGGCTGATCCAGGATGTGTTGAAGGGCCGCTGGGGCTTCCAGGGCCTGGTGATGTCGGACTGGATCTCGACTTACAGCGACGTGGCCGCCGCCAATGCCGGCCTGGATCTGGAGATGCCGGAGGCTCATTGGTTCAGCGTGCAGCGCCTGCGCCCGGCGCTGGAGCGGGGCGAAATCACGCAGGCCGTGCTGGATGACAAGGTGCGACGCTTGTTGCGCCTGGCGGCGTGCTTTGGCTGGCTCGATCACCCGCAGCAGGACGCGAGCATTCCGTTTGACGACCCGGTCACCGCCCAGGTGGCGCTCGAGGTGGCGCGCGCCGGCAGCGTCCTCTTGAAGAACGAAGGTGGCCTTCTGCCGCTCCAGCTCGGGCGCACGCGCCGCGTGGCGCTGATCGGCTTCGGCGCTCACCCCGGCGTGATCAGCGGCGGGGGCAGCGCGTACACGACGCCGCATCGCAGCATCAGCTTGCTCGAAGGTCTGCGGGCGCTCGCGCCCGAGCTCGAGATCGAGCACGTGAGCGGCCCGGAGGCGAGCCCGGACCGGCTGGTGTACGGGCAGAGCCGCTTCGAGTGCAGTCAGGGCACGGGGTTGTGGGGCGAGTATTTCGACAACAACGAGCTCGCGGGTGAGCCCGTCGCGCGGCGTGTGGACGAGCACGTCGACTTCTTCTGGGGTCGCAATCAGCCGATGCCGGAGATCACCGTGCGGCAATACTCGATCCGCTGGACGGGGGCGTTGCGCGCCGAGCGCAGCGGTACACACGTGTTCTATTCGCGCTGCCGCAATGGCCACTACCGCATCCGTGTCGGCGGGGAGGTGATCATCGATACCTGGGCGCGCGAGCGCAACGGCATGCACTCAGCGGAGCTGACGCTGGAGGCGGGCCGCCGCTACGAGGTGTCGATCGAATGGCGCAAGACGCGCATGTCGGGCAACATGAAGTTCGGCTATCGCTTCGCCGACGGCAGCGTTCCCGGGCTGCAGGAGTGCGTGGCTGCCGCGAACCGCGCCGATCTGGCGATCGTGGCCGTCGGTTTCGACCCGATCACGGAGAGCGAGGGCTACGACCGCGAGTTCCGCCTGCATGCGGGGCTGGAGAAGCTGCTCGTCGCCGTGGCGGATGCTCAGCCCAATACTGCGGTGGTGCTGACCGCCGGCGGCAATCTGGACTTTTCAGGCTGGATCGATCGCGTGCGAGCGGTGTTGCACGCCTGGTACCCCGGGCAAGCCGGCGGCCAGGCGCTGGCCGAGATCCTGCTCGGCCATGTCAATCCGTCGGGGCGGTTGCCCGCGACCTTCGAGAAGCGGCTCGAGGATCGTTCCTCGTTCGATTGCTATCACGACGGAGGAGATCTGCGGGTGCAGCTGCGCGACGGGGTGTTCACGGGCTACCGGCACTTCGACCGCACGGGCCTGGAGCCGCGTTTTCCGTTTGGCTTCGGTCTCTCCTACACGAGCTTCAGCTACTCGGGGCTGCAGCTCTCCAGCGCGTCGCTGGGTGTCGATGCGGCACTGGAGGTGAGCTGCGAGGTGCGTAACGTGGGCGAGCGCGCGGGCGCGGAAGTCATGCAGCTGTACGTGAGCGCGCTCGAGCCCGCTGTCCCGCGCCCGGTGAAGGAGCTGGCCGGCTTTCACAAGCTGTGGCTCGAGCCGGGTCAGGCCAGCCGCGTCGTGCTGAGACTGGAGCGGCGCGCGCTGGAGTACTACGACGCCGAGCGCCACGCCTTTCGCTTCGATCCCGGTCGCTACGCGGTCTCGCTCGGCCCGCACGCGGGCCATCAACCGCTGCGCGCGGAGTTCCAGGGGCTCTGAGCTCCGCAGGCTCAGGCCTGCGCGGAGTAGCCGCCGTCTACCGGGATGGCCGTGCCCGTGATGAAGTCGGAGGCGCGGCTCGCCAGAAACACGGCGATGCCCGCCAGGTCTTCGGGCGTGCCCCAGCGCCCCTGCGGCGTGCGCGCCTTGACGCGGTCCTCGAGCCCGCTCACCTCGCGCCGCGCGCGCTTCGTCAAGTCGGTGTCGATCCAGCCGGGCAGCACCGCGTTGACCTGGATGTTGTCCTTGGCCCAGGCGCTGGCCAGCGCCTTCGTGAGTTGCACGGTGCCGCCCTTGCTGGCGGAGTAGGGGGCCGCGAACGACGCACCGAAAATTGAAGTCATCGAGCCGATGGTGATGATCTTGCCGCCCCCGCTGCGGCACAGGTGCGGGTACGCGGACTGGGCGCAGGCGAAGGTGCCGCGCAGATTCACGTCCAGTACCTCGGTCCATTCCTCGAGCGAATACTGCTCCGGTGCCTTGCGGACGTTGGTGCCGGCGTTGGTGATCAAGATGTCGAGCCGGCCGAAGCGCTCGACGGTCTGAGCGAACATGCGCTCGATCGACGCGCGGCTCAACACGTCGACTTCCACCGTGCCGTGGTGAGCCGCGGTGCCCCGAAGGGCTGCGAGCGCGGCCTCCGACTTTCGCGCATCGCGGGCCGCGATCATCACGCTCGCACCTGCGCGGGCGAGCCCTGCCGCCATGCCCAGACCAATGCCACCGTTACCGCCGGTAACCACCGCCACACGTCCACCGAGATCGAATGCCGAGTCCATGGGCTGAGAGTTTCGTCAGTGAGTCGTCCACTGTCCAGGACAGTGCCGCGCGGCTCCAGCGCTCTTTTTTTCAACGATTCTCAGGCGGCGCAACTCTTGCTAGGGAATCGCGCGTCAGAGAAGAGAACTTCGAGGGCATCTATGCTGGATACTGGGGGGATGCTCGCCGGGGCGGTCGACCGTCAGGCGTGCGAGCGGGAGCGAATGCTCGGAGGCATTCTGGCCGCAGGCGCTGGCCTCCTGGGACTGCTGATCGTGGTTTCGCCCTTCTTTCACGACCCGGTCAACTCGCTGACGATCTACGGCCCCGGAGTGGCCTTACATCTCGGCCATCTGCTCTGGCTACGCTGGCCCTCGCGCAGTCCGATGCTCGTGGCGGGCCGCTCGCGTCGCGTCGCGATCAGCCATTGCCTGACGTATTTCGTCTGGGTGACGCTGATCTTGGCGTTGCAGCTCGGCGGGCTGCGCGCCCCGGCAGCGCTCGTCTATCCCCCGCTGGTGCTCATGGCGGGCTTGATTTGGAGCGGTGCCGCGGCCCTCGGCATGGCCCTGCTGAGCGCGCTGGCAGGCATCGTGCTGGTCTGGCTCGAAGGGCAAGGGTGGCTGACACATCACGGCTTGCCGATGACTCCGCTGCGCCTGGTGATGGTGCTGATCGCCTGCGTGATCATCACCGCGGTGATGATCCGGCACGCGCTCGACATCATCGAACGCACCACGGAAGAAGCGCTGGAGAGCGAGCAGCGGCATGCCGAGCAGCGCCAGCGGCTGGAGCTCGAGCTGCGCGAGGCGCAACGGATCGAGGCCCTGGGGCGCCTGGCGGGCGGAGTAGCTCACGATTTCAACAACCTGCTGACGGTGATCATGGGCTACGCTGCCCTCCTGCCGCGCGAGTCCTCGGAGGACCGCGAGGCCGTGGAGGCCATCGAGCTCGCCTCGCAGCGGGCGCGTGCGCTCACACACCAGCTGCTCGCATTCGGGCGGCGGCAGGTGCTGCGACCCGAGGTGCTGGAGCTGTCGGCTGCCATCCGCGAGCTGGAGCCGCTGTTCGGGCGCTTGATCCATCCGCAAATTCGGGTCGATCTCGAGCTGGCGGAAGCGCCGTGCTTCACCCGCGTCGATCGCTCTCAGCTGGGGCAGGTCGTGATCAACCTGGTGGCGAACGCTCGCGATTCCATGCCACGCGGCGGGCACCTGACCATCTCGACAGGGCGGGATAGGCCACGCGACTGGAAGGCGGGCGTTGCGTTACCGGAACACGGCGTATGGCTCTCGGTGCGCGACACGGGCTTCGGCATCGACCCCGCGGTACGCACGCGCATCTTCGAGCCGTTCTTCACGACGAAGAGCGCCGGCAATGGCACGGGCCTCGGCCTGGCCACCGTGCACGGCATCGTCACGCAGAGCGGAGGCACGGTCGCGGTGGAGAGTGAGCCAGGGCGAGGCACGCGCTTCCTGGTGGCCCTGCCGAGCGCCGAGGCTCCTCAGGAAACGGCGGCGCGGGCTCCGCGCGAGGCGAGCCTGCCTGCACCGGGCGGGCTGCAGGTCTTGGTCGTCGATGACGACGCGCCCCTGCGCGAGGTGATGCGGGGCGTGCTCGATCGGGCCGGCTATCGGGTGCGGGTGGCGGACAGCGCGGCGCGGGCATTGGAGCAGCTGCAGGCCAGCTCCAGCCCGGTCGATCTGCTGGTCTCCGACGTGGTCATGTTTGGCATGAACGGCCTGGAGTTGGCGCGCTGCGCCCGCGCGCAGCTGCCCCATCTGCCGGTGTTGTTCGTGTCCGGGCATGCGCCGGAGCTGGCCGATTCGGCGAGCAAGCTGGAGCTGGACACCGAGTTCCTGGCCAAGCCGTTCGCTCCCGAGGAGCTGCTGGAGAAGGTGCGGCAGACTCTGGCCAGCGCCAAGCGCCGCTGGAACTGAGGCGTAAGGCGCCGCTGAATCGCGGCCTCACCCGTGCCGCTCGGCTCCTTTACCCTGGGCGCCCTCTGGCCGTTGTGCTGCTCAGCGATGCTACCTGAGCGCACCTTTGCTCCCTCGATGGCGCAAGTGAGCCTGGTTCTGATGAACGGGCGCACACATACCGGTTTTCTCTCGCGCTTTTCCCCGTCCGTGGCCGACATCGCGCTCGCCCTTTCGCGCGAGGGCAAGGACAAGTCGCGCTTCGCCGCCGAGCAGATCGCTTACCTCGGCTTCCACCGGCCCGCGGCGGAGCCGCCGCCGCTGCCGCGCAAGCTCGAGGCCAAGCTCAAGATCCACGTGGGCGGCGGCAAGACGTTCCTGGTCGATCCGGCGGAGGGCGATACGCCCGGCTCTGTCGGCTTCTATGCGCGGCCGGCGGAGCCGCAGTCGCCGTATCGCGAGATCTTCTTCTACAACCACGGCGTCAACCTGCGCGAGCTCAACGAGCCCCTGGGCGCCCTGCTGGTGCAGG
This sequence comes from Polyangiaceae bacterium, assembly GCA_025936205.1. Next base: position 6,963 of record JAICTU010000097.1, read on the forward strand.
GCGGGCTCGAGTCGTCGGCTCTGGAAAAGGGCCTGGCCAAGCAGAAGACCGAGCAGCGCACGCCGATCGGGCAGATCTTGCTGGAGACGGAGCGCGTCAACGCCTCGGCGCTGGAGCAGGCCGCGAACCTGCAACGCCGCAAGGGCACGCGCATCGGCGAGGTCTTGATCGAGGCCGGCCTGGCCAAGGCCGAGGACATTGAATTCGCACTCTCCGAGCAGCGCAAACGCGGCGGCAAGCGCATCGGGCAGATCCTGGTGGACCTGAAGGTGATCTCCGAGGTGCAGCTGGCGGTGGCGCTGGCCCGCAAGTTCCAGCTGCCCTACGTCGACTTGGACAGCGTCTCGATCAATCTGGAAGCGGTGGCGGAGCTGGATCGCGCCTTCATCGAGAAGCACCGGGTCCTGCCGGTGGACTGTGATCAGCGCTCGATCACCGTCGCCATGAGCGACCCGCTGGCAGTCGATACCATCGACCAGGTGCGCCTGCAGACCAAGCGGCAGCTGAGCGAGGTGGTCGTCACCAAGACCCAGCTCGACAAGTATATCCCGACCTATCTCGACCAGATCGACTCGCGCAGCCGCGAGAACGAGATGGACGAGATCATGAAGGGGCTGGGCAGCGCCGACGCCCAGACGGAGGTCGAAGAGGTCGCCGAGACCACCCTGGTCAAGGAGTCCGACAACGCCATCATCAAGCTGGCGAACCAGATCATCATCGACGCCTACCGGCGCGGCGCCTCCGACATTCACATCGAGCCCAACGGGCGCGAGCGCACGACGGGGGTGCGCTTTCGCGTGGACGGCGACTGCTCCGCCTACCAAGACATTCCGCCCGCCTATCGCAACCCGCTGGTCGCGCGCCTCAAGATCATGGCGCAGCTCGACGTGACCGAGAAGCGCAAGCCGCAGGACGGGAAGATCCGCTTCCGCGTCGGTGAGCGGCAGATCGAGCTGCGCGTGGCCACCATTCCGACCGCCAATGGCAATGAGGATGTGGTGATGCGCATTTTGGCCGCGTCCAAGCCTCTGCCGCTGGAGCAGATGGGGCTCAGCCCGCGCAACCTGGCCGAGTTGCGCCGGCTCATCAGCGCGCCGCACGGGCTGATCCTGTGTGTCGGCCCGACCGGCTCGGGCAAGACCACCACGCTGCACTCGGCGCTCGGCGCGATCAACACGGTGGACATGAAGATCTGGACCGCCGAGGACCCGGTCGAGATCACCCAGCAAGGCCTGCGGCAGGTGCAGGTGAATCCCAAGATCGGCTTCAACTTCGCGGCGGCCATGCGCGCCTTCCTGCGCGCCGATCCCGACGTGATCATGGTCGGCGAAATGCGCGATCAGGAGACGGCCAGCACGGCGATCGAAGCTTCGCTCACCGGCCACCTGGTGCTCTCGACACTGCACACGAACAGCGCGCCCGAGACGGTGACGCGCCTGATCGACATGGGCCTCGACCCGTTCAGCTTCGCCGATGCGCTGCTGGGCGTGATCGCGCAACGGCTGGCGCGTGGCCTGTGCAAACAATGCCGGGAACCGTACACGGCGTCGGAGACCGAGCTCCAGGACCTGGCTCTGGCGTATGGACCGGAGCTGTTCCCGGAGCTCTTGCAGCGCCAGGACACCTCCGAGCTGCGCTTGTGGCGGGCGGTGGGGTGCAACGCCTGCAACAAGAGCGGCTACAAGGGCCGCGTCGCCATCCACGAGCTGCTGGTCACGGACGCGGGGCTCAAATCGGCGATTCAGCGCAAAGCGCCGGTGGACGAAATCCGGCGCCGCGCCATCGAAGGCGGAATGACCACGCTGTTACAGGACGGAGTGGAGAAGATTCTCCTTGGTCAAACGGATCAGAAGCAGGTGCTGGCTGTCTGTGGGTCAGCGCATTGAGTCGGAGGGGGGTACTCCTGGTGCCGCTGGCAGGCGCGAGGCTCCGAGCCCTGATTGCCAACCCTCTGACCCCTGACCCCTTTTCGTGTGCTAGGCTGCGTTCCTGAGAAGGATGGTTCGCTTGACGTCGTCGGAAGTCACCCAGCGTCACATTCGTCTGATTTCGCACCCCGGGGCTTATGGGGTAAACCCCGTGCCCATCCACTGGGGCGCGGCGACGCCCGCCGAGCGCGGGCCGCTGATTGGCACGCTGGGCGACCCGTCGCGCCGCAACGTGATCGGCTCGCATTCGGGCTCCTACACCGTGTATCGCGCGCTGGCCGTGGCGGCGGGCGCGCTGGACCCGGAGCACCAGGCCGATCTGACCGACACGCGCCCGACGCACGTGATCGGGCCATTTCCGCAGTGGCACGATCCGAAGCGCATCGTCTCGCTCGATCCGTACGGTGGGGTCGTGCAAGAGGTATTTCGCGACTACTACACGCAAGGCTGCGACATCCGTCCCACCATTGCGATCACGGCCGCACATCTGTTGCTGCCGGAAGTCACCTCGGCGATGGCCGCTGGGCGGCTGGTGCCGGACGGCCGCGTGTTGCTCGACGGCGGCGAGTGCGTGGTGACCAAGGCCGCGATCGAGCCCGCCTGGTATCTGCCGGGCATCGCCGAGCGCTTCGGCGTGGATGAAGGGCGGCTGCGCCGGGTGCTGTTCGAGGAGACGGGCGGCATGTTCTCGGAGCTGGTGACGCGCGGGGACTTGCAGGTGTTTCTGCCGCCGATCGGCGGGCAGACGGTCTATCTCTTCGGCGACGTCAGCTTGCTCGGCAAGCCGGGTACCCGAGTCACCGCGCGCGTGCACGACGAGTGCAACGGCTCGGACGTGTTCGGCTCCGACATCTGCACCTGTCGGCCCTATCTGACCCATGCGGTCGAGGAGTGCGTGCGCGGCGCCCAGTCCGGGGGCGTTGGCGTCATCATCTACTTCCGCAAAGAGGGGCGGGCCCTGGGCGAGGTGACCAAGTTCCTGGTCTACAATGCGCGCAAGCGCCAGCCCGGTGGAGACCGCGCCGAGCGCTACTTCGCGCGCACCGAGTGTGTCGCCGGCGTGCAGGATATGCGCTTCCAGGAGCTGATGCCCGACGTCTTGCACTGGCTGGGCATCACGCACATCGACCGCTTTGTCTCGATGAGTAACATGAAACACGATGCCGTGGTCTCGTCGGGCATCACCATCGGCACGCGCGTGAAGATCCCGCGCGAGCTGATCCCGAAGGACGCCTCGGTGGAGATGGACGCCAAGGTGGCCGCCGGCTATTACACCGATAGCACGCGGCCCGCCGCCAGCGAACTGGCCGTGGCCAAGGGGCGCACCTACACGGGCAATGCGCCCGACGGCGACGGCAAAAACGGCTGATGGCAGCGCTCATCGGGTCTGGAGCCGCGCTCGCATTTCTGCGTTCCCCGGCCGCCATCCGGCAGCGCTGCGAGTCCGTGTTCGAATTTGTGCGATTGGGTCAGTCGCGCCACTTCCGCCTGGACCTGGGAGCGCTGCCGCGCGCCATCGATCTCACCTGGCAGGTCACCTGTGAAGCCTATCCGGATCCGGCGCGCATCCCCGTGCACAGCCGCATCAATCATTTCGCGGTCGGCGGCGTCGACCGCCTCTCGGGCTTCGAGGCTCGGCTGGGCGATGCTCGCGAGCGTGCCCGGGCGCTGACCGATCTGATCGTGACCAGCGTGTTGCTCGACGCGGGCGCGGGCAATGCCTGGCGTTTCACGGAGCCGGGCACCAGGCTGTGCGTGGGCCGCTCCGAGGGGCTCGCGCTGGCCAGCTTCCATTGCCTGGAGGGCGGCGTGTTCTCGTCGGACCCGGAGCAGCCGTTGCAGGCGGATGCTGCCGGGCTGGCGGCGCTGAGCGGCGAGCGGCTGGGAGCGGCGTTCCAGGTCACGGCCGACAACCCCCTGCTCGGGCTCGAGGGGCGGGCGGCGTTGCTGCGCAAGCTCGGCAGCGCGCTCGATGGGCCTGCCTTTGCCGGGCTCGGACGCGTGGGAGGCCTGTGCGATGCGCTGATCGCGCGCTCCTCCGCCGGGCGCTTGCCTGCGTCGGTGTTGCTGGGCACGGTGCTCGAGGCACTCGGTCCGATCTGGCCGCCCCGGACGCAGTATCGAGGGGTGGAGCTGGGAGACGTCTGGTCGCACCGCGCCGCGGGCGGCGGGGCACCGGGAGGCGGATCGGACGCGCAGGACCCCGGCGACGTCGCGGCGCAGACCCAGGGGCTCGTGCCGTTCCACAAGCTGTCGCAGTGGCTCAGCTACTCGCTGTTCCATCCGCTGGCAGTGGCGGGCGTGGAGGTGGTGCAGCCCGACGAGCTGACGGGCCTGGCCGAGTACCGCAATGGGGGGTTGTTCTACGATACCCACGTTCTGTTGCCGAAGCACGACGCTGTGACGCGCGACGTGCACTTGCCCGGCTCGGAGTTGGTCGTGGAGTGGCGCGCGCTGACGGTGGCGCTGCTCGATCGCCTGGCGCAGGGCTTGCGGGAGCGCACCGGCCTCGGCGCGGAGCGCCTGCCGCTCGGCAAGGTGCTCGAAGGAGGCAGCTGGGCTGCCGGGCGCCGGCTCGCGAATGAGCGCCGGCAAGGAGCGCCGCCGATCCGTGTGGAGAGCGACGGCACGCTGTTTTGAGGTCTTTGGTCTGGGAGAATATGAGCGACCATCTCGACTCTGTCCGCTTGCACATCGTCAACCACCCGCTGGTGCAGCATAAGCTGACGCTGCTGCGCGACCGCTCCACCAGCACGCGCAGCTTCCGCGCCCTGACCGCCGAGATCGGCGCGCTGCTCGCCTACGAGCTGATGCGCAACGCGCCCGTGAAGGAGACCACGGTGGAGACGCCGCTCGGCCCCGCGCGGGGCGTCGTGCTGGAAGGGAAAAAGATCGTGCTGGTGAGCGTGCTGCGCGCCGGCTCGGGCATGCTCGATGGCATGTTGACGGTGCTGCCTTCGGCGCGCGTCGGTCACATCGGGCTGTACCGTGACCGCCGGCTGCTGACCGCCGTCGAGTATTTCTGCAAGCTGCCCGCCGGCATGGAGAACCGCGATGCGATCATCGTCGGTTCGGTCCTGGCGACGGGCGGTACCGCCGCCGCGGCCGTCCGCCGCATGCTGGAGGCAAAGGCCCGTTCGGTGCGCTACGTCTGCCTCGTGGCCTGTCCCGAAGGCGTGCAGGCGCTGCTCGACGAGCACCCCGAGGTGCACGTGTACACCGCGGCCGTGGACGAATCGCTCACGCCCGAAGGCTATGTCTATCCCGGCCTCGGCGACGTCGGCGATCGCCTGTTTGGCACCAGCTGACGGCAGAAAGGGCGCGCTTGATCCGCAGGGTGGCCATCACGGGGGGACCGGGCGCGGGCAAGTCCACCGTCGCGGCGCGCCTCGGGCGCGAGCTCAGCGGGCGAATCGTGGTCGTGCCCGAGGTGGCCACGCACCTGCTCGGCGGCTTTTTCCCGCGCATTGCCGACGCGGAGGAGCGCCGGGCGGTGCAGCGCGCCATCTACCAGGTGCAGCTCGAGCTGGAGTCCGTGCACCGCAAGCGCGCAGGCGAAGACACGGTGTTGCTCTTTGATCGCGGCATTCTGGACGGCGCCGCGTACTGGCCCGATGGCTGCGATTCCTTCTTCGAAGCCGTGTGTGGGGACGCCGCGGAGGCGCGCGCCCGGTATGACGCCGTGGTCTTTCTCGAGACGGCTGCCGCAGGTGGTCTGTCCATCAATGGCGAAGGGGCGGAGAGCCAGAATCTCGCACGTACCGAGGGACATGCGGATGCCGTGCGCATCGATGGCCTGCTGCGACAGGTCTGGTCACCGCACTCGAACTTCCGCTTCGTTGGCTATACTGCGAGTTTCGAAGAGAAAGTGAACGCTGCCCTGGAGCAGCTGCGCCGCCTGATCCAGGCGGTTTGAGCACGGACCGGCGAACGGCGGAGAGCCGGGGTAGCAGCGCGGTGCAGAACACCTCAGCGTGGGGAATCACGCCGCGCGCGCGGATCATCGCATCGAACTGCTACTGACATGTGACATCTCCGACACCGTCCAGGTATGTTGGCTAACACAATCTCGTGAGAGTCTATCGCCGTGCTGGGGAGCTCGGCGCGCAGCGAGCGGGGGAAGCGCGCACCCCCGACCCACCCCGGCACTTCGAGAAACAGGGAGGACTCGATGATGGATGAGGCACCAGTTCGACGGCACGTCAACATCTCTGCGCAGAGCGGCGCTCAGCTGGAGCTGCGCCTGCACTGGCTCACGAGAGCGCTGGCGGTACGGGGCGGCTATATCGTGGCCACGCGCCGGCGCTCGATCGGGGCAGGGCGGCACGTGGCTGCGGTCGCCTACGAGATGCCGTTGCCCAAGTTTGCACGCCCGCTTCGCGCAGAACGGCGTGAGACGCAACGGCCCTCGCGTGGCGGCGCGGATTGGTCGCGGCAACAGGAGCAGGGGACTTCTTCAGAGGCTGTGTAACTCCTTGCCGACCTGAACGCGGGGGTGAGGCGCAGGGCGGCCTTTTTGCGCTCCCGATGGCGGAGCCCATCGTCTAGGCTCGCCCCCCATGCCCCTCTATCAGCTCGATATCAATGGCCAGATCCACGAGGTCGACGCCCCCGAAGACATGCCGCTGCTCTGGGTGCTGCGCGACATCCTGGGTTTCACCGGAACCAAGTATGGCTGCGGCATCGGCCAGTGCCGGGCGTGCACGGTCCATATCGACGGCACCGCCACCTTTGCCTGTCAGGCGCGCGTCGGAGCACTCGGCGACGCCAAGATCCTAACCATCGAGGGGCTGCCCGCGGAGCGCAAGGAGCCGCTGGTGGCAGCCTGGGAGGCGGAGGATGTTCCCCAGTGCGGCTACTGCCAGCCGGGGCAGATCATGTCGGCAGCGGCGCTGCTGGCGCGGACGCCGCGCCCGAGCGATGCGGACATCGATGGGGCGATGAGCCCGAATTTGTGTCGCTGCGGGACCTATGTGCGCATCCGTAAAGCCATCCATCGCGCGGCGGAGGCGACGCCATGAGTTCGATCTTGTCTCCCAGCGAGCAGCTGATCGCCGAGCGGTTCTCCCAGCGCCTCGGCAGCGCGGCGGCGCCCGGGGCGCGTGCGTCGGAGCGCGGCAGCGCGACCAAGCTCATGGAGCGGCGCGTGTTTCTCAAGCTCGGCGGCCTCGGCGGGCTTGCGCTGGGCCTGGCTTGTGCCAGCGATGATCACGGCAGGGTGGTTGCGAGCCAGCAGCCGGGCGGCGCAGGCTCCGGCGGGATGACGGACACGACGCCCTCCGGCGCCACGCCGGAGGCGCCCGAGGTTCCCGCCCAGCAATACGACCTGAGCGCCTACGTGCGCATCGCGGACGATGAGAGCGTCACGCTCTACATCGGTCAATCCGACATGGGGCAGGGCGTGCTCACGGCCATTCCCATGATCATTGCCGAGGAGCTGGACGTGGACTGGGCGAAGGTGCGCTCGGAGCATCCCATTGCCAACCAGCAGAAGTACGGCATGCAGTTCACGGCGGGTAGCGCCAGCATCGCCAACTCGTTCGCAGCCATGCGGCAAATGGGCGCCGCGGCGCGCGAGATGCTCATCACGGCGGCGGCCAACCGCTGGCAGGTACAGCCCGCGGAGCTGCGCACCGAGCTCGGTGCAGTGCTGCACGACGCGAGCGGGCGCCGGGCCACCTACGGCGAGCTGGCGGAGGACGCCGCCCAGCTGCAACCGCCTCAGAACCCGCGACTGAAGAGCGAGAGCGACTTCCGCATCATCGGCACGCCGCGCACGCAGCTGAGCGCGCGCCTCAAGGCAGAGGGCAAGGCCCAGTACACGCTGGATGTGAGAGTCGACGGCATGCTGATCGGGCTGGTCGCGCGCGCGCCGACCGTCGGCGGCACTCTGGTGTCGTTCGACGACAGTGCTACGCGGCAGGTGCCCGGTGTGCGAGACGTGGTGCAGATTCCGTCCGGGGTGGCCGTGCTCGCAGACCACTACTGGGCGGCGCTCAAGGGGCGCGACGCGCTGATCGTGCAGTGGAACGACGGACCCAATGCGGCGGTCTCCACCAGCGCGCTGCCCAACACCATGATGTCCATGATGGGCCAGGGACAGAACCGCACCAGCGACGGAAATCCGGAGCAGGTGATCGCGGCCGCGCCAGCCGAGCGCAAGCTGGAGGCCGTCTACCAGCTGCCCTATCTGGCGCACGCGCCGATGGAGCCGATCAATGCCGTGGCGGACGTGCGCGCCGATCGCGTGGAGCTGTGGGCGGGGACGCAGGCGCCCACCAGCGTGCTCAACGATGTGGCGATGCGGACGGGTGTGGCGGCGGCCAACATCACACTGCACGTGCCGTATCTGGGCGGCGGTTTCGGCCGGCGTCTGGTCAACGACTACGTGCTCGACGCGGTCGAGGCCTCGCGCGCAGCGGGCCGCCCGGTGAAGCTGATGCACACGCGTGAGGACGACATGCGCTCGGCGCAGTACCGGCCGATCAACGCCAACCGCATGCAGGGCGCGCTCGGCGCTGACGGGTATCCGAACGCCTGGATTCACGAGATCGTGGTGCCGGCGCTGCTCGGCGGCATCTTCGCGACCGAGGGATCTTCGACCAATTATCCATACGCGATGCCGAACCGGCGCGTGACCTGGCAGGATCCGGCGATCAATATCCCGGTCTGGACCTGGCGCTCGGTGGGCGCCTCGCACAATGCCTTCGTGGTCGAGTCGTTCCTGGACGAGCTGGCCGTGCTCGGCGCCAAGGACCCGCTGGAGATGCGGCTGCGCCTGCTCGCGCAGAGCACGGATCCGAACGCGCCGCGCTTCGCGGCGGCGTTGCAGGATGTGGCCGCTCGCGCGGGCTGGGATACGCCCGCGCCGGACGGGCGCGCGCGCGGCATCGCGGTCCACATGACCTTCGGCACGATCGCCGCCGAGGTGGCCGAGGTGTCGATCGAGGCGGGCCAGGTGCGGGTGCACAAGGTCTGGGCCACGGTCGATTGCGGGCGCGCCATCAACCCGCGCGGGGTCGAGGCGCAGGTGCAGAGCGGCGTGATCTTCGGCCTGAGCGCGGCGCTCTGGGGCCAGATCGACATCGAGGGCGGGCGCCCCGTGCAGGGCAACTTCGACACCTACCGCATCCTGCGCATGAGCGAAGCACCCGAGATCGACGTCAACATCATCAACTCGGGCGCGGCCATCACCGGCATGGGCGAGCCGGGCGTGCCTCCGATCGCCCCGGCGGTCTGCGCGGCCGTCTTCCGTCTCACGGGGCAGCGCGTCCGCAGCCTGCCCATCAAGCTGGCGACCTGAGGCGAAGCGTGGATTGGAACCGCAGAGACACCAGCTTCGTGTCTCTGCGGCTTCCAGGTCTCAGGAACGAAAGCCGATGCGGGCGTGCGTGCCGTCGCAGAAGGGCTTGTTGCCGCTGCCCCCGCAACGGCAAAGCCGTGCCTGTACCAGCCGTGACACCACGCGACCGGTGCCGCTGGTGATCTCCAGGTTGCCGCGCACCAGCAGCGGACCGTCCACCTGGGGATCGATGCTGAGTGGGCCGTCCCGTACCGGCAGCATGTCGGCCTTGCCCGTCGCCGGCTCGCCCGAGGCAGAGAAGCCGACGTCGTGGTGTGAGCCGTCACAGAAGGGCTTGTTCTTGGAGGCGCCGCAGCGGCACAAGGTCGCACGGTAGTTGCCGGAGCTGCCGTTCAGGCGCAGATCGCCGCGCACCGCGTACGGCCCTGCTTCGCGCACCGCGAGCAGGTTCACGGGCGGCGGCGCCTCGTTGTCCTTGCCGTCTTTGCGCAGATAGCGAATGGCACCCGACGGGCAAGCATGCGCGATCTCCACCAGCGAGTCGGTGGAGGTGGCGTCGGGGTTGATCCAGGGCCCTTTCACGTTGGCCAGAAACACCCTGGGTCCCCAGGTGACGCAGAAGCGCGCATGGATGCACTTCTTGCCTTCATAGAGCAAGGTCAGGTCGCGCCCCTCGATGTGATCGACGCCATCGATGGTGAACGGCGTGGGGGCGAGCGGCAGGGAGACGGGCGGCGCGGGCGCGGGCGTGGTCGGGGGCGAACCGATCGCAGTGGGACCGTTGGAGATGCCGGGCGCAGTGGTCGCCGGCACCGGCGGGGCCTCCGAGTAGAACGATGCGCCGGAGAGCAGGGCCGCCGAGGGAGCGGGCGCGGGCACCGTGGTCGGTGCCGGCGCGGGGATGGTCGCCGGGCCACCGCCGGGGGCCTGGGGCAGGCTGGAGCCGAGGGTGACCAGAGGCGGCGAGAACGAGAGCGCCGCCTGGGCCGTGGCGAAGCCGTTGACGGCCTGTTGGCGCAGCCCCTCGAGCACGCGCGCCGCGCTCACGCTGCGCGGGTCGCCGTTCTCGGCATAGGCTGCCGCAGCGCGTGCCAGCTCGGCGATGCGCTCGCTGAAGAAGCGGCGGGTGCTCGCGCCGGGCGGAAACGGGGAGGCGTCGCGCAGTGCCGTGAACGACATGCCTGCATGGCAGTCGGGGTTGGAGGGCCCTGCCGGCAAGCGCGCCGCCCGTTCGCCGAGGAAGGTGACGGCGCGCATCAGCCCGATCGCCAGATCGACCACCAGGCCCTTCTCCGGCTGCGAACGCGGGAGCTGATACGAATACGCGATCAAGCGCAGCATCAGTGCGTAGCCGGTGTTCGCGAGATCGACCGCACGCGCGGCCTCTTCATTCTCGATCCAGACCCGCTCGCTGCGCCCCATCGGCGGGCGCAGCACGGGATTTTCGGCCGCAGGCCACGCCGGACGGAAGATGGGATTGGCGGCCTTCAGGCGGGCGAATTCCTCGCGCACGGCCGTGAAGCGCTGAAAGTGCGAGTCCTCGCTGTGCTGCGGCGCGCCTTCGCCCTGTTCGACGATCGCGGTGAACGCCGCCCGCGCCGTCTTCAAGCACAGCACCGGCTTCGCGCCGACCAGGTCGACCTCGGTCGGACCGAGCTGCAGCGCCGGATCGCCACAAAAGGCGACACTCTCTCCCAGCTCCTCCACGAAACGCCGCAGACTGCTGTCGAGCGAGGCGTAGAACACGCCGACGGTGTCGTAGTCGAGCGCCATGGGGGTGAGCCGTTGCGCGCTCACGCCGCGGCGAAAGCTCGCCCCGTTCGCGAAGCCCGCACCGTCCGCCTCGCTGGAGCTCACCGGGCGCTCCAGATGGATGAAGTGCTGCAGCACCGCCTCGTTGAAAGGCGCGAGCTTCACCACCATGCCGGCGGGCAAGATGCCGGGGTCGAGCGGGAAGTTACCGCGCCCGAAGCGCGGCACCCCGCCCAGCGCGGCGGTGATGTTCCAGACGGCCGTGAGGTGGCCCATCTCCTCGATGGCGACGCGCAGGATGGCGCGCCGCCAGCCTGCGATGGCTGCCGCCTCTTCCTCCCTCAAGCCTTCTTCCGTACCGCTGCGCAGGCTGAAGGCCGCGTACAGGTACGTGCACATCAAACAGTGCTCGAGCTCCGCGGCCTCGTACAACCGGTGGATCAGTTGCTCGCGGCTCGGCAGGGCGGCGCTCTCGGCGTCAGGCGTCATCTCCACGCTCTAGCAGCCCCGGGCGGACGTGGGGAAGGGCGGTCCGTGCGCCCTGAACAACCGTTTCGAGCCCGGGCTGTTACGGGGATGCCACGTGGGGCGGACTCCAGAGCGCCGCGAGATCGAGCTCGATCGCTTCGAACGGTACGGCCCGGATGCGAGCGTCACCCTGATAGACCTGCACTTCGCGCCAGCGGCCCGCGGAGCCGAGCGTCCGCACCTCGAGCGTCTTTCCCAGCGGATCCACCAGCCATACGTGGCGCACGGCGTGGGCCGCGTACAAGCTCAGCTTCTCGCCGCGGTCGATGGCTTCGGTCGACTTCGACAGCACTTTGCAGACCCAGTCGGGGGCGAGCGCGAAGTAGGCAGTTGCGGGCAAGCTCGGCATGCGTTCGACGCGCCAACCAGCAATGTCGGGCGACACTGGCTCGAGCGGGGTCAGATGCAGCTCGGGTTCGTGGAGGATCCACCACCCACCTGGGCCACCGCGACCCCGCTGAAACGAAACATTCAGCTCTGCCCCGAGCACCGAAAGAGCGTTGGCGTGAGGGGGGGCTGGTCTTGGCAGCACCTAAAGCGTGCCGCCGATGATCTCACCCCGCACATGCTCCGGCAGGGCGCGATAGCGCTCATAGAGCTCGATTCGAGGATCGGCAGCTGGCTGAGCCATCGCCTGCAGCATAGCACGCCAGCCGTTTCTTGTCCGGGCCTGAAGGCCGACGCGCACGGTCCCGAGGATTCGACGGGGACGTGGGGAGGAGGCCCGGCCCAACCCCTTTACAGCGAGGTACCGCGGATCGAAGCGTCGAGCACCTGGATTGGATGCGCCGTGCGCAGGCTGACGCCAGCCGCTCCGAGCTGACTCTGGATCTGGAGCGTGCAGCCGGGGTTGGCGCTGACCAGCACTTCGGGGTTCACCGAGCGGATACTGTCGGCCTTGCGCTTGCCGATCTGCTGCGCGCTCTCGGGCTCCAGCAGGTTGTAGACGCCGGCGCTCCCACAGCACTGATCGGCGTCGGGGATGTCGAGCAGCTCGATGCCGGGGATCGAGCGCAGCAGGGCGCGCGGCTCATTGCGCACCTTCTGGCCGTGCGAGAGGTGACAGGCATCGTGGTAGGCGATGCGCAGCGCCAGCGGGTGGCGCTCGGCCACGGGCGAGAGGCCTGCGAGGAACTCGTTCACGTCTTTGACCTTGGCCTGCAGGCGCTCGGCGCGCTCACGCCAGTCGGGGTCGTGGGCGAGCAGGCGCGACCAGTGCTTCATGGTGGAGCCGCAGCCGGCGGCGTTGACGATGATCGCGTCGACCTGTTCTTGCTCCAGGCGCGCGATGGCGCGGCGCGCGAACTGCTGCGCCTCCGGCTCGCGCCCGGCGTGCAGCGAGAGCGCGCCGCAACAACCGAGGCCCTGCGGCACCAGTACGTCGCAGCCCTCGGCAGAGAGCACACGCACGGTGGCCTGGTTGACGTCCGGGAAGTAGACGCGCTGTACGCAGCCCGGGAGCAGCGCTACGCGCTGGCGGCGTTCGCCGGTCGCAGCGACGAAGGCGGGCAGCTCGGTGCGCAGCTGGGACCAGGACACATCCGGCGCGAGCGCTTCCAGCTGACGCAGGCGAGCCGGTAGCAGCCGGACCAGACCGATGCGATGGAACAGCCAGCGCAGGCCGCTGATCTGGTACAGGAGCTGAAACATAGCCAGCACGCGCAGGCGCGCCGGGTAGGGGAAGAACGCAAACAGGAGGCCACGAAACAGTCGATCCGCGAGCGACCGCTGGTGCTTCTGCTCCACTTCCGCGCGCGCTTGCTCGATCAGCACGTCGTATTTCACGCCGGACGGGCACGCGCTCACGCAGGCAAGGCAGCCCAGGCAGCGATCGAAGTGCTGCACGACCGTGTCGGAGAAACCGAGCCTGCCCTCGGACTGGGCCTTCATCAGGTAGATGCGCCCGCGCGGCGTGTCCATCTCCTGCTGCCAGGACTGGTAGGTGGGGCACGCCGGCAGGCAGAAGCCGCAGTGCACGCACTCGTCGATCAGCTTTCTCTCCGGCATTGCAAGATCCTGTTGCGAGCTAGAGGCCTCCGACGAAGCGCCCCGGATTCAGGCGGCCTTCGGGATCGAAGCGCTCTTTCAGCTCGCGCATCACGGGGAAGGCGCTGGGCGCGGCGCCCCAGGCGTCGAACTCGGCGCGGACCGCGCTCGGCGCGGCATCGATGATCAGCGCGCCGCCGGCCCCGGCTGCCGCGGAGCGCGCGCTGCTCAGGGCGGCGACGACCGGGCGCGCAGCGCCGGGATCGCCCGCGATGAAGCCGATGCCGAGCGTCGCGTACCAGATGAAGCGCGCGCCTTCCAGCGCGGCGAGCAAGGGCTCGAGCCAGCGCTGTACTTCCGGCAGCTGGGTGGGGAGCGCGTTCACTCGGACGCGCAGCGAGCAGTTGGTGCGCGGGGTGTCGCTGCGCTGCCAGAAAGAGGCGGCGGCTTCTTCACCCAGGCGCTCGGGCCCCGAGTCACCAGCGCGGAGCTCCGGCAGCTCCGAGAGCCGCGGGGCGTCCCGCTCGATCCCCTGGCGGAAGCCCTCGAGCCGTACGCCGAGCTCGAAGCGCCCGCCGTCGCCCAGCAGCGCGACCACGCTCGACGGCTCGAGCTGCGCGCGCCGCAACGCCAGCATGGCCTCTACCACGCCGCTCCCGTCCAGCCCCGCCGTGCGAAAGGTCGTGCTCAGCTCCGGTAGCGGATGCAGGCGCAGTGTCACTTCCGCGATCAGCCCCAGCGAACCGAGCGAGCCGGCGACGATCTTGGGCAGGTCGAAACCCGCTACGTTCTTCACCACCTTGCCGCCGCCGCGTGCCACGGCTCCGTCCGAGCGCACCAGCGTCACGCCCAGCAGCAGATCACGGATCGCTCCGTAGCGCGCGCGGCGCGGCCCGAAGCCCCCGACCGCCACCAGCCCGCCGAGCGTGGCCGTGCTGGCGTGCGGCGCGTCCACGCCCAGCCACTGCCCGTTCTGACGAGCCAGCGCTTGCAGGCGCCCGAGCGTGAGCCCTGCTTCGACGACGATCACCTGATCTTCGGGCGCGTACTCCACCACGCGCTCCAGCTTGCGCGTGAACACCACCGCGTCGAGCCCGCTGGGCGGATTGCCGACGCCCAGCGCCGAACCGCCGCCGATGATGCCCAGCCGCAGCTTGCGCTCCGCGGCGCGCACGAACAGCTCGGCGCAGGCGTCGACGCTGACGGGTTCGTACGCCTCGGCAGCCGGCACCCCCAGGATGCTGGCGCGCGAAGACGGAGGCGAGGAGCTGAGCGCGTTCAACCGCGACCGATCTGCCCCGACACCTCGGTCGGATGCGGGACATAGCGACCCGGCCGATCGCCGCACAGGCGGGGCGTCGGGAAAACCTTGCCGGGATTGAAGCGCATTTCTGGATCGAACGAGCAGCGCAGCCAGTTCATTGTCTCGAGATCTGTCTCCGAGAACATCTCGCCCATGTACGCAGCCTTGTCGAGCCCCACGCCATGCTCGCCG
>JAICTU010000753.1 GCA_025936205.1 Polyangiaceae bacterium
GAAGCGCGCGTGCACTGGCGCAAGACCAAGACCGTCGCCGACATCCCGCCCTGGCTGAATGCGCCACCCGCGGGTCCGCCGCCGGCGGACCTCCTGCCCGCGCCGGCGCGGCGCGCGGCGCGTGCCGTCGACGCGATCCTGAGCAACTTGTTCAAGGAGGCCGAGCGCGAGAGCACGGCGCAGATCGTGCGCGGGCTGAGCGTCAACACGGGCGTCTACGAGGGCCGCGCTCGCCTGGTGCTGGACGCCGCTGACTTCTCCAAGATCGAGCAAGGCGATGTGCTGGTGACGCGGGCGACTTCACCTTACTTCAACGTCGTCCTGCCCTTGCTGGGCGCGGTGGTCACGGATCGCGGAGGCCAGCTGTGCCATGCGGCGATCGTGGCGCGCGAGTACGGCATCCCCGGCATCGTGGGCACCAAGGTGGCGACGCAGACGATCGCCGACGGCGCGCGCGTGCGGGTCGATGGCACCACGGGCGAAGTGAGCGTGCTCGCGTCCTGATCCATGCTGCTGGAGCTGCACTCGGTCGAGAGCGAAGACTACGGCGGCAAGGCGCTGGAGCTCGGGCGCGCGCAGCGCGCGGGCTTGCCGGTGCCGCCGGGATTTGCGCTGTCTCCGGATCTGGTGGAACGGATCGTCGCCGGTGACTCGCCGGCGCGCGAGCGCGTGTTCATGGTCTTCGACGGGCTCGGACCGTGCGCGGTGCGCTCGTCGGCGATCGGCGAAGACGGCGCGCAGGCGAGCTTCGCCGGACAGCACGCGAGCGTGCTCAACGTGCGCACGCGCGAGGGGCTGCTGAGCGCGGTCCAGGACGTGTACGAATCGGCGCGCACCGCCGCGGCGCTCGCCTACCGCCGCCGATTGGGCATCAACTCCGAGCCGCGCATGGCGGTGGTACTGCAGGCGCTGATCCAGGCGGAAAGCGCCGGCATCCTGTTCACGAAGAACCCGCTGAGCGGCGCAGACGAGCGTGTGATCGAGGGTTCCTTCGGGCTCGGGGAGGCGGTCGTGGCGGGCCTGGTCACGCCCGATCGCTTCCGGCTGGCGCGCGGCGGTACCATCCTGGAGCGCGCGCTGGGGGAGAAGGACATCGCGGTCGCCTGGCACCCGGACGGCGGCACGCACGAGGTGCCGTTGAGCGCCGAGCGCGCGGCGCAGCCCTGCCTCAGCGACTCGCAACTCGAACAGCTGGAAGCCCTGGCGGCGGCCTGCGAGCGCTGCTTCCCGGGGCCTCACGATCTGGAGTGGGCCTTCGCCGGCGGCAAACTGTACCTGCTCCAGCGACGAGCCATCACGCGTGGCTGACTCGCGCGCCGCAGTGTCGAACGCCGCGGCTCCCGCAGCCGCGACGGTCAGCGCGGGCGCGCGCTACTGGACGATTTCAGGCGTGTCCTCGGCAGCGCTCGCGCCGCTGAACTCGACGATGATCGCCGTGGCGCTGCCGGAGATGGGCCGCGATCTGCAGGTCGGCTCCACACTGCTGCGCCACGGGCTGGTGACGAGCTACCTGCTGACGGGCATCGTGCTGCAGAGCCTCGGCGGCAAGCTCGCCGACCGCATCGGCTACGGTCGCGCGCTGCGGCTGGGGCAGCTGGTGTTCGCGCTGGCGGGCCTGCTCGGCTTTCTGTGGCCGGCGGCCGGCGCGCTCGTGGCGGCGCGCGTGACCATGGCGGCGGCCGGCGCGGTGATCGTGCCGAGCGCGATGGCGCTGCTGCGCAATCAGCTACCGCCGGAGCGGCGCGGACGCGCCTTCGGCGCCTTTGGCGCGGTGATGGGCTGCTCCGCGGCGCTCGGACCCAAGCTGGGCGCGCTCCTCACCGAGCACTTCGGCTGGCGCTCCATCTTCGTGATCAACGTGCCGTGGCTCGCCGTCTCGGCCGGAGTGGCGGCGTTGGCCGCGACGGAAGTCCGCGCGCAGCAAGCGGCACGCGGGCGCTTCGATCTGCTCGGCTCGTTGCTGCTCGGCGCGAGCCTGGCGGCGATCGTCGCGGGCAGCGTGGCAGCAGAGTTGCACGTCTGGATGCTGATCGGCGCCGTGGGGCTCGTGGGCTTCGGCCTCTGGGAGAAGCGCGCAGGCGACCCCGTGATCGACCTGCGCCTGTTTTCGCGGCGCGTATTCACTGCGGGCGCGTTCGTGATCGCGCTGCACAACCTGGCCATGTACACGCTGCTGTTCGAGCTGCCCCAGGTGAGCGCGCGGCTCTTCGGCTCCAGCCGCGAGAGCGTGGGCAGCGTGCTCTCGGCCATGATGATCAGCATGGTCATCACGGCGCCCCTCGCCGGGCGGCTCTCCGAGCGCTTCGGCGCCCGCGCCCTCACGCTCGGCGGTTGCCTGAGCGGCGCGCTGGGAGTGCTGTTGCTCGGCGTGCTGCCCTTCGCGCAGCTGAGCGCGGCGCTGCCCGGCTTGATCCTGCTGGGGCTCGGGCTCGGCCTGGCGTCGGCTCCGGCGCAGGCCTCGGCAATGAGCGCGGTGCCGCGCGAGCAAAGCGGCATGGCCGCCGGCCTCACCTCCACGCTGCGTTACCTGGGCGGCATCGCGGGGCTCGCGATCCTGGGCGGCATCCAGACCGACCAGCACGACGCGACGACCGTGCTCGCCGAGCACCACAAGGCGCTCGTGGTGTTTGGCGTGGCCTTGCTGGCCGCCGCCGGCTGCGCGGCGTTGCTACCGGCACGGCAGCAACCGGGGACCTGACAACTTTGTGCGGCATCAGCTCGACGGGATGAAGGCGGCGCTGTCAGAGCTGCTGGAGCATCGCGTTCGATACGGCTCTGCCCGATACGGCTCTGCCCGATACGGCTCTGCCCGATACGGCTCTGCCCGACCACGTGGCGCCTCCGGTCCGCGGCAGGGGCCCTTCGCGACGCCAATTCGAGGTTCCAATGGAAACCTCAAATCCGACGCCGTGACGCCCCTCGTTCCTCCGGAAACATCAAATCCGACTCCGCGACGCCCCTGTTTCGTAGAGAAACCTCAATTCAGACACAGTGACGCCA
>JAICTU010000378.1 GCA_025936205.1 Polyangiaceae bacterium
AGAACCTCGTCGTGCTCCCGCCCTTCCTGTTCCATTACAGCGATCGCGAGCGCGCCTTCTATCGCACGCTGCCGGGCGACGACCTGGACCAGCTGGCGAGCGCGCTCGGCGTCGGGCGCGACGATCTGGTGGTATGGAACGGGCTCGATCCCAATGCCAACCTGCAGGCAGACATGGTGCTGCAGGTGTTCATCCCGAAGGGTGCCAGCCTCGAAGGCGTGCGGCTGGTGCGCGAGAACAACGTCGGCGAGCAGCTGGAGGTCGGCAGTCCGAGCTTTCTGGCGCACTTCGAGGCCGAGCAGGGCCGCCAGCGGCTGCAAATCCAGGCGCGTGAGGGCGATACGCTGCAGAGCATCGGCAAGCGCTACGATCTCAGCCCGGGCATGATGGAGCGCATCAATCATTTCGCGCGCGACCGGCGCCTGAGCGAGGGCGCGGCCGTGGTGGTTTACGCCAAGGAGGGCACCACGGCG
Organism: Polyangiaceae bacterium; assembly: GCA_025936205.1. Next base: position 474 of record JAICTU010000378.1, read on the forward strand.
ACCGAGGTCCTGTGGTCGCGGGCCCCCGACCCGCTGCCGCCCGTGGCGCCGCCCTTCCCCGGAGCCCTACCCGGCGGCGCCAGCCGATAGTATCGTCCCGCGCCATGAGCAACCTCGCCGCGTTGGTGCTGGCCGCCGGTCAGAGCCGGCGCATGAAGAGCCCCCTGAGCAAAGTCCTGCATCCCGTCGCAGGCCGTCCTCTCCTGTACTATCCGGTCGCTGCCGCGCGCGCGGCGGGCGCGTCGCAGGTGGTCGTGGTCACCAGCGCCAGAGATCGCGACCAGATCGAGCAGTACCTGGTGGGTGCGTTCGGCGCGAGCCTGATCCGTATCCGCGTGCAAGAGCCACCGCGAGGCACCGGTGACGCCGCCCGCATCGGCCTCGAGGGGCTGGACGCGAGCGCCGAGCGCGTCCTGATCCTGTATGGCGACGTGCCTCTGCTGGAGCAGACCGATCTGGAGCGCCTGGCGGCGACGGCGCAGAGCGCGACGGAGCTCGGGCTCGGCACTTGCCGGCTGCGCGATCCGCACGGCTACGGTCGCATCGTACGCGCCGCGAACGGCGACGTGCTCGGCATCGTCGAGCACAAGGACTTGAAGGATGCCGCACAGGCGGCGATCGACGAGATCAACACCGGGTTGTACGCGGTGCACGTGCGCAGCTTGCACGAGGCGCTCGCCGGCATCTCCAACAACAACGCGCAGGGCGAGTACTACCTGACCGACATCCTGCCCTGGTTCGCGAGCCGCGGCCGTGTCCAGGCGGTCTCGCTGTCCGAGGATGCCACGCTCGGGGTCAATGATCGCTCCCAGCTGTGCGAGGTCGAGGACCGCATGTTCGCGCGCATCGCGCGGCGCCATCGCCTGGCAGGCTCCAGCATCGCCTCGGGCGTGCGCATCGAGGACGCCGTGGTGCTCGGCAGCGACGTGACCCTCCACGCCAACGTCCACCTGCGCGGCAAGACCGAGATCGGCGACGGCGCACGCATCGACGTCGGCTGCGTGCTGGAGAACGCCCGCGTCGGCGCCGGAGCGACGGTGCTGCCCTACAGCGTAGTGGCTGACAGCGAGCTCGGGCCGGCATGCCAGATCGGGCCCTTCACCCATGTGCGTCCGCACAGCGTGCTGGAGGCGGAGGTCAAGCTCGGCAACTTCGTGGAGACGAAGGCCACGCGCCTGCGCCGCGGAGCCAAGGCCAATCACCTCTCCTACTTGGGTGACGGCGACGTGGGCGAGAACACCAACATCGGCGCTGGCACCATCTTCTGCAACTACGACGGCTACGCCAAACACAAGACCACAATCGGTCGCGATGTGTTCATCGGCAGCGACTCACAGCTGATCGCGCCAGTGACCATCGGAGACGGCGCCTACGTGGCCACCGCGTCTCACGTGAACGAAGACGTGCCTGCCGACGCGCTGGCCATCGGCCGAACGCGCCAGAGCACCAAACCCGGCTACGCATCGCGCCTCAAGGCCCGGCTGAAGGCCGCTGCGGCGGCTGCGGGCAAGGGCCACAAGTGAGCGGCAGATCGTAAATGTTCGAACACCCTTTCGACGCGCTCACCATGGAACAACTGCGCGAGCGCCAGAGCGCCAAGTGGCGCATCTACCCACCGGACGTGCTGCCCGCCTGGCTGGCGGAGACGGACTTTCCGCTCGCGGAGCCGATTGCGCGCGCGCTGCAGGGTGCGATCGCGCGGCACGACGCTGGCTACGCCACGCGCGGAGAGCTCGGGCAGGCGTTCGCCGAATGGTCGGGCACGCACTGGGGCTGGGCTCCCGATCCGGACGACACACGCCTGGTCGTCGACGTGGTCACGGCCCTCACAGAGTTGCTGCGGCTCTGCACGGCGCCCGGCGATCACGTGGTGATCGATCCGCCAGTGTATGCTCCATTCGCCAGCGTCATCCAGCAACTCGGGCGGGTCGTGGCTCCAGTGCCGCTGACCCGGAGCGATGCGGGCTTCGCCATCGACCTGGCGGGTGTAGAGCGAGCCTATCGCGCTGGAGCACGCGTGCACATATTGTGCTCACCGCACAATCCGACCGGCACCGTGCACTCGCGCGGCACGCTGAGCACCATCGCCGATCTCGCGCAGCGGCACGGCGTGTGGGTGCTCTCCGACGAGATTCACGCGCCCATGACCTTGCCCGGGCGCGAGCACGTGCCCTTTGCTTCGGTCTCGCCCGCGGCGGCCGCGCGCGGCATCTTGCTCACGTCGGCCTCCAAGACCTGGAACCTGGCCGGGCTCAAGGCCGCGCTGGTGATCGCTTGCGGTGAAGCCTCGCGCACGGTTCTCCGACAATTGCCGGGAGACTTGCCCTATCACGCGGGACTGTTCGGCGTGATAGCGGGCGTCGCGGCATTCCGCGAAGGTGAAGCCTATCGCGCAGAGCTCTTGCGCGTGCTCGATCGCAATCGCCAACTGCTCGCTGAGCTGCTCAGGGAGCGCTTGCCCGGAGTGGGCTACGTGCCACCGCAGGCGGGCTACCTCGCCTGGTTGGACTTCAACGCCCTGGGCTGGGCGGACGAACCCTCACGTCGACTGCTGGAGCGCGGTCGGGTGGCGCTCTCGCCGGGACCCAGTTTCGGGGCGCAAGGAATGGGCTTCGCCCGCTTGAACATCGGCACGACAGCGATGCTGGTGCGTGAAGCGGTGGAACGGATGTGGCAAGCCGCTCGCGACGCGTGAACGACAGTCTCTCAGCCTCACCAAAGACGATGCGGGCTCAGTTTGCGACGGGAGTGGTCAGCTGCACCCAACCGCTCACGTAGGAAGCCAGATCGATGGAGTAGCCGCTCTGGTTCATCATGCAGAGGCCGACCGTATACGTACCTGCCGGCAGAGTGACGCTGCCTGCTGCCGATAAGCTGATGGCGCGGTTCAACAGACCGGCTTGCATTTGACCCCAGCCATTGAAGGGCACCGCGGCCCCACCGGCGTTGTCGTCCCGGTAGCAGAGGTCATAGTAGACCTGATAATTGTAGTAGGGATCCACCGAGCTAGATCCGAGCGGCGCTTGGGCCATACCGGACACGGTTTGCGTGGAATCGAGAACCACTTGCCGGCTGCCACCGATGAACTGGTCATCGTAGAAGTAGTAATAGCCCTAGTAGAGCATGTTCCAGTCGGCTGGCCCCGAGAGGGCGTAGATGCTGACGATTCCGGTGCCATCGTGTCCGGCAGGGCCTTGCGGACCCTGCGCGCCCGTCGCACCAACAGGACCTTGCGGACCCATCGCATCCATGGCGCCTACGGGAGTCGGCGCGTCAGCGCGAGAAGCGCTACGTCAGCCCTCGTCCAGCAAAGTCGAGGATGAGCTCGCCCTTTGCCGAACACGAACGACGCCAGGATGGCCCTCCTGGCGTCGCTGGGCGCGCGCAGCGCCGAGCCTGCCATCAGCGCCTTCGTTGCTACAGGTCCTCTCCGGCGCGTGCTCGAGCGTGCTCAGCCCCGCTCCTCGCCCGTTGGCGAGATGGGCGCATCGCTGCCGTCTGACTTGCCGAGCCGACCGAGCGCGGTCGCTCGAGCACCGAGGGCGTCGAGCTGCTCGCTTACCTTGCCCAAGCCGAACGACAACCGCTCGTAACCGAGGAATCCCGACTCTGGGCGCCGCTCGAGCTCCTGGATCGTCCCCGGCATCGTGCCGCCGAACCAACAGGTGAAAGGGCAGCTTCGACAGGCGATTGATGCGCGCACCGATCAGGAAAACCACGAAGTCGCCATCGATCTGCGCGCTCACACGGCGGTTGATCGTCTTCACGATAGAGCATCGTAGGGCAACGCAAGCCCTGCCCCAAGCCCTAGCTCGCTCCCCTACCCCACTCCTACCCCATTGCCGATCCCACACCCGGCACGCACATCCGCCGCCCGAAACGCCTGGAAAATTTGATTCAGTAAGAAGCCCCTCGGTCCGTAATCATTCGTTAGCCCCCGCGCTTGCCGATGGTGTACCGAAACGTAGACTCGCGAGCGAAACCGCACGCCGAGCGCAAGGACCGAGACGCTCGCAATGTCGCTGGCTTCGAGCTGATCCGGCGCCTCGGGGCGGGCGGGATGGCGGAGGTCTTCCTCGCACGTCGGCGCTGTGCAGAAGCTACCTACAAGGTGCTCGTCGTCAAGCGCATCCTGCCCGAGCACCTGCAGACGCCCAACTTCCGGGCCATGTTCGCAGGTGAGGCGCGGCTCGCCACGCGCCTGAACCACCCCAACATCGTGCAGGTGTACGACTTCCAGGACGCCCAGGAAGAAGGCCAGCTGCTCAGCATGGAGTACGTGGAGGGCCCCGATCTCGGCAAGGTGGCCCGGCGCCTGCGCGAGGAGAAGCAGGTGTTTCCGCCCTTCGTGGCGGCGCACATCGCGGCCGAGGTCGGGCGTGGGTTGCACTACGCGCACGAGCGCAAGGATGATCGCGGTCAGCCGCTCGAGATCGTGCACCGCGACATCTCGCCGCAAAACATCCTGGTCAGCTTCGACGGCGCGGTGAAGGTTGCCGATTTCGGCATCGCGACGGCCAGCCTGTTCCGCGAAGAGCGCGGCGTGCTCAAGGGCAAGCTCGGCTACATGTCGCCGGAGCAGGCGCGCGCCGAGCAGGTCGATCGGCGCTCGGACATCTTCTCGCTGGGCGTCGTGCTGTATGAGCTCTTGACGGGGCGTCCGCTGTATCGCGCCACCGAAGGGCGAGAGCTGCTCGACCTGGTGCGCCAGGCCAACATCGAAGCACCCAGCGTGATCTCCCCCGGCGTGCCCCCCGAGCTGGAGATGATCGTGATGCGCGCGCTCTCGCGCAACCGCGAGGATCGCTTCCAGACCGCGCGCGAGTTTGCGGCAGCAATCACGCGCGTGCTGCTCGAGAAGCAGGTGCTGGTCGACTCGGACGCGGTCGGCGCGGTGATCTCGCGCTTCGTACCGCGCGAGCAGATGGAGCCCGAGAGCGTACCCGATCCGGAGTCGACCGGCTCGCGCGGCAGCGGCGCGGTACCCTCGCACGATCCGCAGTTACCGGCGCGCGAAGGCACGAGCCCGTCACGCGCACGCGGGCGTCTGAGGAGCCGCGAAGGGCGCGAGGTGCGCCACGTGGCCATCGTCACCCTGCGCTTGCACGAGCTGGACGCGCTGCGCGAGGCGCTCGGCGAGCAGCGCAGCGCGCGGCTGGTGGCACAGCTGCGTTCCACGCTCGGTGAGATGGCCTTCAAGCGCGGCACTACCTGGACCTGGCGGCAGCCGTCGCCGAGCGCTCCCGGCGCGCACTCGGCGGAGGCCGTGATCGGCTTGCTCGCGAATCCGTACGGCGCCGCCGCCGACGCCGGGCGGCTCGCCGTGGACGTGCACGAAGCGCTTCAAGGCGCTTGCGATGCGCTGCCCGTGCAGCTCGCGGCCAGCGTGGGCATCGTGCGCGGGCTGGCCGCGGGCCGCCGCGACGACGCCGGACACCTGGTGCAACCGAGCGTGCAGGAGTCCGGCGCGCAGCTCGCCGCGCTGCTCGCGGAGCGCGCTCCACCGGGGCAGACCTGGGTGGCGGGCGGCCTATATCGCGTGGTGCGGCGCGACTTCGTCTGGTCGGAGGTGCCGCAGCTGACGCTCGGCACGGAGCCGGGCCACCACCGCTTGCCGCGCAACCTGCACGCCTACGCGCTGCGCCGCCCGCTCAGCCGCGAGGAGAAGCAGCAGCAAGCGCTCGCCGTCCGTGACCTGATCGGGCGCGACGCGGAGCTCGCCGATTTGCACGCCGCCTATCACGAGACGGTGAACCGTGAGCACGGCCTCGGCAACATCGTGGCGCGCGTGGTCAAGGGCGAGATCGGCATCGGCAAGACGGCGCTGACCAGCGCCTTCGTGGCCGAGCTGCCGCCGGGCGCGCGCCTGCTGCGCGTGGACTGCTCGCCGGCGCAGCGTGAGCTGCCGTTCTATCACGTGGGGCAGTGGCTGCGCGAGCTGACGGGCGCGCTGGTGGACCAGCCGCTGGAAGAGGCGGTGGCGCTGGTCGGACACGCGCTCGGCGAAGCCTTCTCCGGCGATCAGCGCCCGGAGATCGTGCGACACATGGCGGAGCTCGCCACGGGCCGCCTGGCGCGCGCGCACGACGAAGCCGACGTCGCCAAGCACCGGCGCTTCATGAGCGTGGGCTTCCGGCGCGCCTTCACCTGGATGGCGCAACAGGCCCCGCTGGTGGTGGTGCTGGATGGCGTGCAGTGGGCCGACGCGCAGAGCCTGGAGGTGCTCTCGGCTCTGGTGCGGCACGCCGACGCGCTGCCGATTCTGTTCTTGCTGGTCACGCGCCCCGACGACCACGTCGCCTCGCTGATCGCGGACGTCGTCACCATCGAGCTGCTCGGCTTGAGCCAGGAGAACCAGCTGCGCCTGGTGCAGGAGCACCTGGGCGTGGCGCAGGGCGTGGCGGAGGTGTGCGCCGATCTGCTGCCGCGCGCCGCCGGCAATCCGTTCTTCCTGCTGGAGATGGTGGACGCGCTGCTGGAGCGCGGCGGCGTCGACTACACCCAGGGCCCCGATGGGCAGCAGCGCCTGGTGCGCGTCGAAGGCAGCGATGCGGCCGCCAAGGCCTTGCCGTCCACGCTCGAGCAGCTGATCGCCGACCGCTTGAACGAGCTGCCGGCGGAGGAGCATCGCGTGATCGCCTGGTTGGCGGTGGCGGGTGGTCCGCTCTCGGCGAGCGAGCTGGACGCGTTGATGGAATGCGAGAGCGAGGAGACGGTGGCACGGCTGTGCGCGCGCGGCTTCTGCGACGTGCAGGCGGACTCGGTCGATCTGCGCCACCCGCTGGTGCGCGACGTGGCCTACCTGGGCGTGGAGGAGATCGAGCGCTGCCAGATGCACTGCCGCCTGGGCGAGCGCATGGCCGCCGCCCCCGTGGCGCGCGGGCTGGGCGCCGCCATCGTGGGCCGCCACTTCGCGCGCGGCGGCGACGGGGAGCGCGCGGGGCAGTTCTTTCTGCAGGCGGCCACCACCGCCTTCACCAGCTATCAGCTGCCGCTCGCCACGCGCTACTTCAGCCGCGCGCTCGCCGTGCTGCCGGACCCGCACCCCGAGCGGCCGCGCGCGCTGGAGGCGCTGGAGACGATCTGCCGCATCCAGGGCCGCTGGCGGGACCGCCGGGCGCACCTGAACGAGCTGCGGCGCGTGGCCTGCGAGGGCCGTACCGCGCTCTGGGGGGCCACCGCCCTGGTGCGCAGCGCGCGCTTCGCCATGGACTCGGGTCAGCTCGCGCAGGGGCTCACCCTGGCCCAGAAGGGCGAGCAGGCCGCGCACCAGGCGGGGTTGTTCAACCTGGAGGTCGAGTGCCTGTCGCTGCTCGCGGAGATCTTGCGCGACCTGGGCGACATTCAGGGCGCCCTGGGCGCCTGCGACCGCGCGCTCGCGGCCAGCCAGCGCACGGGCGTGGCGCTACGCCTGCGCGCGGAGGTGCTGCGTTCGCGGGGCACGCTGCTCTTGCGCGTGGGCCGCGTACAGGAGGCCGTGAACGCGCACGCCGAGGCCATCGCCGTGTTCAAGCAGACCGGCGCCCAGCGCTCGGAGGCGCGCGCCAAGAACTCGCTCGCTTTCGCCATGTTCGTGCTCGGCCGCTTCGAGGACGCGATCGCGCTCTCGCTGGAGGCGATCCAGATCGACCTGAGCATCGGCGGTCGCTTTCAGATCGCCAAGACCCTGAGCCAGATCGGCCAGTGCTACTGGCGCCTGGGTGACGTCTCGCGCGCGCAGGCGTACCTGAAGCGCGCGCGCCACGCGCACGAACGCTACGCAGACCAGGACGGGCGCTGTGACACGCTGCTATCGAGCGCGCAGATCTTGATCGAGATGGGCGACCTGAACGGCGCCGAGGTGGCCATCGGCGACGCCGCCGCGCTGATCGCAGCCACGGGCAACGACTACGACTCCGTGCACGAAAAGCTCGTGCGCGCGCTGCTCGCACGCCAGCGCGGCGACCACAAGAGCGCGGTGATGCTCGCCTTCTACGGGCGCCAGGTGGCGGAGGCCCAGGCCTACGTGGCCTTCCACTTCTACGCCATGGCCATCGAGGCCGCCTCGCGCGTGGACAAGGGCGAGCCGCACATGGGCATCTTGCTCGCCACCACTGCGATGGGCGCGATCGAGACGCTGCAGGGTTCGGAGTACGGCCTCGAGACGCGGCTCTTGTGTTGCCATGCGCTGACGGTCGCGGCCTCGCCGCAGGCCGCCGAGTTCCAGCGCCGCGCCAGCAACTACGCCCAGACGCTGCACGGCCTGGTTCGCACGCCAGATCTGCGCCGCAGCTTCGCGTCCCGCCCGCTGCTCGCGCCCTTCCTCAGCGACCCGGCCTGGGTCGAGGATTGAGCTCGAGCTCCAGGGGCAGCGCTCGCAGCCAGTGCAGCGCAACGGCTTCGGGCTCCCGTAGCCCTCGCAGCGGCTTCTTCTGCGCCGAGCGGCGCGCGCGGGCGATCGAGCCTGCCAGCTCACCGCGCGTGAACTGATCGATGACCGAGGGATGGACGTAGGACTTGCGGCACACGGCGATCGTGTTGCCGAGCTCCGCAGACACGCGCTCGAGCGCTTGCTTCACCTGACGCCGGGCGTC
>JAICTU010000490.1 GCA_025936205.1 Polyangiaceae bacterium
GACCGCCCGCTCGATGGCGTTCTCCAGCTCGCGCACGTTGCCCGGCCAGCGATAACCGCGCAGCTTCATGCGCGCTCGGTCCGTGAAGCCTTCGATCTGCTTGTGATCGTCCAGGGCGAAGCGGCGCAGGAAATGCTCTGCCAGCACCAGGATGTCGCCGCCTCGCAGGCGCAAGGGCGGCATCTCCGCGTGCACGACGTTGAGCCGGTAGTAGAGGTCCTCCCGGAACCGCCCGGCCGCGACCTCCTGCGCCAGATCGCGGTTGGTCGCGGCCACGATGCGCACGTCGACCTTGATCGACTCGTTGCCGCCCACGCGCTCGAAGCGACGCTCCTGCAGCACCGTGAGCAGCTTGACCTGGATCGACGCCGGGATCTCTCCGACCTCGTCCAGGAACAGGGTGCCCTCGTGGGCCTGCTCGAAGCGGCCGACCCGCCGCCGATCCGCCCCCGTGAACGATCCCTTCTCGTGACCGAACAGCTCGCTCTCGAGCAGATTCTCCGCCAGCGACGCGCAGTGTACGGACACGAACGGCTTTTGCGCGCGCGGCCCGAGGGCGTGAATGGCACGCGCCAGCTCGCCCTTGCCGGTACCACTCTCGCCGGTAATCAGCACGGTCGCCCGCGACCCGGCGACCTGCCGCGCCAGGCGATACACCCTTTGCATGACCGGGCTCATGCCGAGCAGCCCCCGGATGCCCTCGCCGTTCTGCTCGCGCACCTGGCGCCGCAGATTCTCGTTCTCGATGCGGATGTTGCGCTGCTCCAGGGCGCGCTCCAGGGAGACCAGCAGTGCGTCGAAGTCGACCGGCTTCGTCAGATAGTCCGTCGCGCCCGCGCGCATGGCCTCCACCGCCGAGCTCAGCTCCGCCGCCGAGGTGGCCACGATGACCGGCACGTCCTGGCCGCGCTCGCGCAGCGCCGAGAGCAGCTGCATGCCGTTCATCACCGGCATGTCGAGATCGGTCACCACGACATCCGGAGGAAGATCCACGAGCCGCTCCAGCGCCGCTGCCCCATCTCCGGCTTGGTCCACCGAGTAGCCTTGTGTCTCGAGCAGGCTCTTCAGGGCGGCGCGGGTGCCCGCGTCATCGTCGACTATCAAGACTCGTACGTTCGCCATCGGACCTGTCCGTTCATTGCATGACTCCCGTGCTGCCTGCAAGGCCGACGCGGCGCCTGAGGCAGCCCGTTTTGCGCTGGGATCGGGGCAAACGCAAAGGCTGCGCCCGCCTTCACTCATCCCGCCCGCAACAACCGCCGCTTCCCCCCTGTGCACGGTCCATGAGCTCCCCTTCGATGGCTTGCACTCCGGATCGCTGGGGGGCTTCATAACGGCCGATCAGGCGCTCGGCACCTGCGAGGGCGCCGGCGCGCAAGGCCTCGTGCTCTCGATCGAACTTCTCGAGCGCACTCTGCAACTGGGCCAGCGCGGTCGCATCCAGGCGAATGTTCAGCAGCGGGAACAGCTCGGCGCTTTCCAGCGCATGGTGCTGGCGTTGAAAGTCGACCAGCGCCTGGGCGCTGGCCGCAATATGGCGGCGATCCTCGTGGTTCCACGACCCCGCTCGCTCGCCGGCCTGGCGCAACACATCGATCAGGTACGACTCCTGGCGATGGTCGCGACGCACGGCGGCGAGTGCCCCGTCGTCCCAGTGCACGCCGTGGCGAGCCAGGGCGGGCAGCAGAATGTTCTCTTCCTTCTCGTGGTGAATACGCTCCGCGAAGTCGGTGAAGGCCGCCGCGAAGCGTCCGAGGTCCGCGGCGTCCGGCGGCCGTCCCTGCTTCGTTTGCAGCCCGTAGGCTTCCAGCGCATCCGCGAGACGGCCGATGACCTGGTGTTCTCGAATCAAAGATTCCACGGTTTTCATTTCGGTTCTCCCCGTCAGAACGAAGCAACGGTCGTGCCGACGACCACAGCCGATCCCTGCTGCAGAATCTGCGTCCCCAGTCGGGTCCCGCAGATTTTGCAGCGCCGTAGGGGGACGATGCTACTCGCTAAATCGAAGGCATGATGCGGCCTGCTTCACGGCTCATGCGATGGATGTAGTGATAGGTCGGCGCTGCATGAAACGGCAGCAGCGGGTGCTCCCCTGGCTTCAGTGGCGGCTGAATCTCGGGCAGTTTCGCCCCTTCCAGGAAGTCGCGCGGACGGATCACGAACACGCCGCAGGGAGCCCGACGAACCACCTCCTCTGCCACAGACCCGAGCAACATCCGCCCGATCCCGTGGCGACCATGGGTGCCGAGCACGATCAGGTCCGCGTCCACGGCCGTGGCGAGCGCAATGATTCGGTCTGAAGGCACTCCGGCGGCCACGTAGACCGCGACGTGGTCCATCGGCAGCGCTGGACCTTTCACCAGAAACTCATCCACCAGCTTTCCCACGTGTGCCTGCATCCGCTCGCGCGCTTCCGCATGGTGGATGAAATGGCCATCAGCGCCGGGAAGGATGACGCCGCTCGGCCCCTCCGCGGCGACCGCGATCACGTGCAGCGCGGCAGCCGGATGCTGGACGCAGGCGCGCAACGCTTCGATCACCGCGCGATCGCCGAGCGGCGAAAAGTCGCAGCAGGCGACGACCTGGTAGGGAGCCTCCGGCTCGTTCCTGCTCTGTCCAGCCCCGGATTGATGTACAGCCATGACCTGACCTTTCTTGCGGGCTCGCCCTGGCGTGCCCCGACGTCTTGTCAGAGCAGATCTCATGCCAGGGTTGCCTGGGCGGTCTGGGTCCCACGGCTACGCCGGCAAGTTTTGCGCGCTCGCGGCGGTCACGCAGATGTTGCAGCCGTCGATTGCTCTTCAACATGTCCTCGCGGGCTCGACCTGGGCATGATGGCGCCCATGAGTGCTTCCTCGCCGCCGTCGTGGATGGAACCGCTGGAACCGGCGCCCGGTCTCGATCAGGAGACGCTACGAGCTGACTTCGTGCGCAAGCTGAACTACGAGCTCGCAAAGTTTCAGCCCGTCTCCACCCGCAATGATCACTACCTGGCGCTCGCGTATGTCGTGCGCGATCGGCTACTGCACCACTGGGTGCATTCCGCGCGCACCTACCTGGAAGGGCAGCACCGCACCGTCGCCTATCTCTCCGCGGAATACCTGATCGGGCCCCAGCTGGGGCTGAACTTGATGAATCTGCAGATCGAAGGCGCCGCGCGCGCCGCGCTCGGCTCGCTGGGTCTCGATCTCGATGAGCTGATCGATCAGGAAGAGGAGCCCGGACTCGGCAACGGCGGCCTCGGCCGCCTCGCAGCCTGCTTCATGGAGTCGCTCGGAACGCTGCACTATCCCGCCATCGGCTATGGCATCCGCTACGAGCACGGCATCTTCGATCAGGAGATCCGCGACGGCTGGCAAGTGGAGCGCACCGACCGCTGGCTGCGCTACGGCAATCCCTGGGAAATTCGCCGCTTCGACCTGGAATTCCCCGTGGGCTTCGGCGGCCACACGGAGCGCGTCGCGGACGCGAGCGGCCGCTGGCGCATGCGCTGGGTGCCGGAGCGGATCGTGCTCGGCGTCCCCCATGACGTACCGCTACTGGGTCGTGACAGCTCCAACGCGAACTTTCTTCGGCTCTGGAGCGCGGCGGCCGCCGAAGAGTTCGATCTGGAGGCGTTTCAGGCCGGTGACTATCGGCGCGCGACGGACGCCAAGGTGCGCAGCGAAAACATCGCCAAGGTGCTGTACCCGAACGATGTGACGCCCGCCGGCAAGCAACTGCGGCTCGAGCAGCAGCTGTTCTTCGTCTCTTGTTCGCTGCAGGACATGATCCGCTTGCTGCTGCAGCGAGGGAAGATCCGGGAGTTCGCCGACAAGTTCGCGGTACAGCTGAATGATACCCACCCCTCCCTGGGGATCGCGGAGCTGATGCGGCTCTTGCTCGACGAGCACGGGCTCGACTGGGACGAGGCCTGGTCGATCACCACGCGTTCGTTCTCCTACACCAACCACACGCTGCTGCCGGAAGCGCTGGAGATGTGGTCGCTGCCGTTGTTCTCCCGGCTCTTGCCCCGCCATCTGGAGATCGTCCTTGAGATCAACCGGCGCTTTCTGGAGCACGTGGGCACTCGCTTTCCGGGCGACGTGGCGCGCCAGCGCCGCTGCTCCGTCATCGACGAAACCGGTGACAAATCGGTGCGCATGGCGCACCTGGCCAGCATCGCGAGCCATACCATCAACGGCGTCTCCGAGCTCCACTCCAGGCTGCTGCGAGAAACCGTGCTGCGCGACTTTGCCGAGCTCTGGCCCGAGCGTTTCACCAACGTGACCAACGGCATCTCCTTCGCACGCTTTCTCCAGCTCGCGAACCCCCGTTTGAGCCGGCTGTTGAGGGAAGCGCTGGGCGAGCGCTGCTTCAGCGAGCCGGATCGCCTGCAGGCGCTCGCCGAGCGCGCAGAAGACGCAGACTTTCGCCAGCGCTGGGCCGCGGTCAAACAGAGCAACAAGGCCGACCTGGCCGCCTGGCTCTCACGTACATCGGGCGTGGCGATCGATCCCGGCGCGCTGCTCGACATGCAGTGCAAGCGCATTCATGAATACAAGCGCCAGCACTTGAACGTGTTGCACGTGATCTGGCTGTACGATCGCATCCGGCGGGGCGAGGCGGATGTGGTGCCGCGCACCATCGTGTTCGCGGGCAAGGCGGCGCCGGACTACTTCCTGGCCAAGCTGATCGTGCGCTTGATCCACGGCGTGGCCGCGACGATCGCGGCAGACCCGCGAGCGCGAGAACAACTGCGGGTGGTGTTCGTTCCCGACTTCAACGTCAAGAACGCGCAGCGCCTCTATCCCGCGGCCGACTTGTCCGAGCAGATCTCCACGGCGGGCCATGAAGCATCGGGCACGGGAAACATGAAGCTGGCTCTGAATGGCGCCCTCACCATCGGCACACTCGATGGCGCCAACATCGAAATCCTGGAGGCGGTGGGGGCGGACAACTTCTTTCTCTTTGGGCTGACCGCGGAGGAGGTGCGGCACCAGAAGCAGAACGGCTACAACCCCGGGGCCCTGCTCGCGCGCGATCCCGAGCTCGCCGGCATTCTCTGGGACATCGGTGCGGGGCGCTTCTCTCCGGGCGAGCCGCAGCTGTTTGCGCCGCTGGTTCGCTCGTTGACCGAGCGAGATCCGTTCTTCGTGCTGGCCGACTTCCGCGCCTATGTCGCGTGCCAGGCGCGGATCGCGCGCGCCTTTCTCGACCCCGCGTCGTGGTGGACAGCGAGCATCCGCAACGTGGCCGCGCTCGGTCGCTTCAGCGCCGACCGCGCCATTCGCGAGTACGCGAGCCGCGTCTGGCACGTGCAGCCCGTGCACGTGGACTCCTGACGGCAGTCAGGACCCGCGCAGAAAATCCAGGATCTGGTCGAGCTGCCGCTCTGCGTCCTCTTGCCCGCACTCGATCAGGCGGCAGGTGTACTTCGCTTCGAACAGTAACGCGGACAGCAGATCGGCGGAGTTGGGCTCGCGAGTGCCCAGGCCGCGCGTCAGGTAACGGATCGCACGCGGCAGCTCGTCATCCATCTGGGAGGCGATCTCCCCCAGGTCGAGCGAAGGGCGCATCACGAACACGTCGACCGGGCGCAAGCCTGAGGCCCGCGCCGCCGGGCAGGACCGCGCCAGCTCGGTGAAGCGGCGCATCTGCGCCGCATCCGACTCCATGTGCCCATAGAGGATGGAATTGAGCGTCACGCCCACGATGCGGGCCAGCGAGGGGTAGCCTGCTGTGCGCGCCACCGGCTCCCCCATCCCCAGGGGCCCGCGCACCGTCGACACCACGAAAATGCGCTCCGCCCCCAGGTGCAGGGCGCCCGAGAGCGGCGCCGTATCGCGCACGCTGCCGTCTCCGTGCCAGCTTCCCTCGAGCTCGATGGCAGGGAACAACAGCGGGATCGCGGCCGACGCCATCACGTGATCGACGCTGATGCGCGCGTTACGCCCGATGCGCTGCGGCCGGCGCCAGTTCACTGCGTGGCCCGGAGGCTGCTGCGCAAACGTGATGGCCTGACCCGTGTCATAGCTGGTTGTCGTCACGGCGAGCGCTTCCAGATGCCCGCGGGCCAGGTTGCGCTCCACGCCGGTCAGCATTCCGTCCGAAGTGCCCAGCGCCTTCTGGAGCAGGGCGCGCAGCGGCGCCGTATCCAGCAGCCCCTCCGCCTGCGTCAGGGGACGGATCCCGCCAGAGAGCAGCTGCGTGCCCCAGCGCGCCACGTTCCCGAACATCTCGATCGTCGCCGCGCGCACCACATGCTCGGTGCTCAGGCCCGCCCAGAGCGCCTGCAAACCACCAGCGGCGCTACCGAAACTGCCGGTCGCGTTGGCGAGATATGCGGCGTTGATGGCGCCCGCCGAGACGCCCGTGATGATGTTGAAGCCGGGCTCGGACAGCGCTTGCCCGATCCGGGCGAGCACACCCGCTTGATAGGCGCCGCGCGCGCCGCCTCCCAGCAAGGTCAACGCCAGGCGTGGTCTAGCCCCTTCTCCGGCACGCTCACTCATCGCAGAAGGGACCACTCGCTCAGGGCTCGAAGACCCGACGCTCCTGCAGCTCCTCCAGCAGCTCGCTCGGGGCCAGCTCGGAGAACTCGCCGAGCTCCGATCGCACATACACCTCTCGCGGCAGCTCGCGCTCGAACTCGGCGCCGAGC
>JAICTU010000829.1 GCA_025936205.1 Polyangiaceae bacterium
CCCCCAGCGCAGCGAGCAGTGGCAGAGCGAGCGAGAGGCCCCGGAACCAGACCGGGGCGACGTTCTGCGCGTGCAACTGCAACTCTCGAGGCAGAAGCAGCTCGAGCAGCAGCTGGGCGAGCGCCGCCGCCTCCAGAGCCGAAAGCAGCAGGATGCGCCTCGCCAGGCGCCGATGCATGGCAGGCGCAGCGGATTCGGAAACGTTCAGTGCTTGGGCCATCTGGTGCTCCGCCGGCTCGAAGCCTAGAACGCGAAGGTGAGCGGCCACAAGCGGGCGCTCCGAGCGACTTGTCCGTGTCCACGTCTACCGCTGTCTCACCCCCACTCGATCGGCGTGCCATCCTGGCGATCGCGCTGCCCATCCTGCTCTCGAACGTGTCGACGCCGCTGCTCGGCCTGGTCGACACGGCGGTGGTCGGGCGCCTGCCGGATCCGGCGTACATCGGCTCCGTCGCGGTCGGTGCGCTGATCTTCACCTTCCTCTTCTGGGGCTTCGGGTTCTTGCGCATGGCCACCACCGGCCTCACCGCGCAAGCGCTCGGCGCGGGCGATTCCCTGGAGGTGCGGGCAAGCCTGGGCCGTTCGCTGTTGCTCGCCGTCGGGCTCGGCCTGCTGCTGATCGCTCTGCAGAAGCCGATCGCTGCCGCCGCCTTTGCACTGCTGGAGGGCAGCCAGCAAGTAGAGTCGCTGGCGCGCGGCTACTTCGAGGTGCGGATCTGGTCGGCGCCGGCGGCGCTGGTCAATTATGCCTTGCTCGGCTGGTTCATCGGGCTGGCGCGCTCGAAGCTGGGGCTGGTGTTGCAGCTGGTGCTCAATCTCTGCAACATGCTGCTCGACCTGCTGTTCGTGCTCGGGCTGGGCTGGAGCGTGAGGGGTGTGGCCTGCGGCACCTTGCTGGCCGAGTGGTTTGCCGCGGGGGTCGGTCTCGTGCTCGCGCTGCGCACGCTGCGCGGCTTCGGCGGCAGCTGGCGGCAGGCTGCGCTGTTCGATCTGGCGCGCCTGCGGCGTATGCTGAGCGTCAACCGGGACATCATGATCCGCACGCTGGCGCTGCTGGCCGTGTTCGCCTGGTTCCTGGCGCAGGGAGCCAAGGCCGGAGAGGTGGTGCTGGCCGCCAACTCGATCCTGATGCAGTTCATCGGCGTGGCGGCGTTTTTTCTCGATGCGCTGGCCTTCGCCGCGGAGACGCTGGTGGGGCAGGCCGTCGGGGCCGCGCGGCGCGAGGGGCTGCGGGCTGCCGCGCGCGGCACCACCGAGATCGCGGTCGCCCTCGCCTGCTGCGCGGTGCTGCTCTTCGGGATCTTCGGGCCGCTCAGCATCGATCTGCTGACCGTCGATGCCGCGGCACGCGCCACTGCGCGCCAGTACCTGCCCTGGGCGGTGGCCGCGCCGCTCGCCGGTGTGTGGTGCTTTCAGCTCGACGGCATCTTCATCGGCGCCACACGGACGCGCGAGATGCGCAACGCCATGCTGGAAGCGCTCGCCATCTTCGCGCTGGCCTGGTGGCTGCTGGGGCGTTTCGGCAACCACGGCCTGTGGGCGGCGTTTTACGTGCACTATGCCGCGCGCACCGGCACGCTGCTCGCGCGCTATCCGCGCCTGGTGCGCTCGCTGCCGGCGTGAGCTATGGAGCAACGGTGGCGTACAACTATCGGCTCGAACGTTCGCAGCTCATGGCGCGGGCCCGGCCCGCGGGGGGGGGGGGGGGGGCGGAGGCGGCGGCCGGGGGGGGGCGGACGCCGCGGGGGCGGCGCGGC
>JAICTU010000845.1 GCA_025936205.1 Polyangiaceae bacterium
CGAGGGGCTTGTCCGAGCCCGCACGCTCGCGCTGCTCTCACCCGCGCCGTACCCCAGCAGCGCCAGCCCTACCGCCCCAGCGCTGTACCACCGGCGCCGCAAAAGCCCGCGCGGCCCCACGACCAGCACCGCCTCGCAAGCCCGGCAGCGATACCGCCGCAGCATCAACAGCCCTTGCTCCGGAGCGCGGCCAGGCTCGCTCGGACCCCGCACCTGACGCGCCACCAGCCCATGACCCACGATCACCAGCCGAGCACCGAGCGGCTGCCCCGCTGCTCCGCAGCACGGGCACGCCCCCGGCCGCGCTGCCGCGCACCCAGGCGTCGCTTCGCTCCAGGCCTTGATCCCGAGCGGACTTGCGACGAATCTCTGGGCGCTTCGCGTCTTCTCTACGGGGGATGCGCAGCACGACGGAGGGGGTGGGCCCGTTCCAAAGACACGCCCTCTCCGTCACCTACACCCAAGATCGGCCGGGCTGAGGGTATCCGCAATGGGCGAACCAGCTGGCGAGATGACTGGAGCGCACGCGCTTAAGGACGTTTGGGATTGCACGACGAAGGGCGTCCGCCGTGCGATGCGCGAGTCGACGTAGGTGGTGCTTTACGAAACTCCAACACGGCTCGATCGGGCTGAGGTCTGGCGAGTACGGCGGCAGAAACAGGAGTCGAGCTCCGACCCCTTCGACAAGTTCGCGGACCGCGGGAGCATGGTGAGCCCTGAGATTGTCGAGCACGACGACGTCGCCAGGGTAGAGGCGAGGACAGAGAGTCTCTCGAACGAATTCCACGAAGCGCGGCCCATTCACAGCGCCTACGAAGGTCTGGTGACAGAGGACGCGATCCGCGCGAACAGCGCCGATGATCGAGAGATTGTCGCCCCAGTTGGCTGGCTTGTGGTCGACGACTCGCTCGCCACGCAGAGCACGGCCGTACGCCAAGCTCATTGCGAGGTTGCAGCCGGATTCGTCGATGACGATCAGCTGGTCGAGCCGGAGTTTGCGGAGTGCCCGACGGAACGAGGCGCGCTGTTCTTGGACCTTCGGACGCTGCTGCTCGCTTGGACGAAAGCGTTTTTTTTCCAGGTGAAGCCTGCCTTGAGCAGGGCGCGCTGCATTGCCGAGCGGCTAAGCGACACACCTTCGCGGCGTTCCCACTCGTCTCGAATTTCGACGACGCTCCGATCGGGCTTCTCGGTCACGAGGCGAATCAGATCCGGATACCTATCCTGCGGAACTTTTGCTGGATTTCCGCCGCCGTGCGGTGAGGCTTCGACACTGTCCTGCTCTCGATCAAGCCGTAGCCACCGATCCACCGAGGCTTCGCCCACGCCGAATAACTCCGCAATCTCCCGGTACGTTCCCCGTCCAGCCTTGTACGCGGCAACAACTCGCTTGCGAAGGTCCTTGGAGATTGGCGCTCCCATGTCCTTCGTAGATCACGATTGATCGATCAATGCAACAGGTTCTGGGTGTAATATCGGTTAGCGCTCTCCATTCGCCGTCACCCTTATCGGCCCCGCCCAGGCACCGCCAGCCGCTCACGCGCACCAAGGCCGCTGAGCCATCGCGGCGCCGCACAGCCGTCTCGCCCCCTTCCACCTCGTCGGCG
>JAICTU010000615.1 GCA_025936205.1 Polyangiaceae bacterium
CAGCATCCCGGCGGCGCCGAGCACCACCACCGGCTCAGCGAGCATGGCCACTGGGGGGCTCGGTCTGCGCGCTGGACGAGTAGTGGGGCAGGCGCGCGGGATCGATGTCCGCGAGCCGCTTGCCGGCCATGTCCTTCTTGCTCAGCGTGGGAGACGCCACCGGCCACTGCACGCCCAGGCCGGGATCGTCATAGGCGATCGTGAGCTCCGCCTCTGGGTGGTAGCCGTCCGTGCACTTGTAGGCGAAGATCGCCTCCGGGCTCGTGACGCAGAAGCCGTGCGCATAGCCCGGCGGAATATAGAGCTGGCGCTTGTTGGCCTCGGACAGCACGGTGCCGTACCAGCGCCCAAACGTGGGCGACCCCACCCGCACGTCCACGGCGACATCGAACACCTCGCCCGTGACGACGTGCACCAGCTTGCCCTGCGCGTGGGGATGCTGGAGGTGCAGACCGCGCAGCGTGCCCTGGCGCGACTTGCTCACGTTGTCCTGAACGAAGTCGGCGGCGATCCCGTTTTCCCGGTAGCGCGCCGCCGCCCACGTCTCCAAGAAGTAGCCGCGGTCGTCCCCAAAGACGGCGGGCTCGATCAGCAGGACCCCAGGCAATACCGTTTCGGTGACACGCACGTCGCTCTCCTGCTTTCTCGTAAATCCCGCCCGCGCCGCACTTCGTGCGCGTCAATGACGATGTTGCCTTGTATCAGCCCTCTTTCACGAGGTTCAAAAGGTATTGACCGTAAGCGGTCTTGCCCAGCGCAGAGCCCAGCTCCTCGAGCTGTTCGGCCGAGATCCAGCCCTGCCGGAAAGCGACCTCCTCCGGGCTCGCCACCTGCAGCCCCTGCCGGGCTTCGATGGTCTGGATGAAGTTGGCTGCCTGCAACAGGGCTTCGTGCGTGCCCGTGTCGAGCCAGGCCACCCCTCGCCCCAGCATCTCCACGCGCAGCTGCTTCTTTTCGAGATAGAGGCGGTTCAGATCCGTGATCTCGAGCTCGCCGCGCTTGGATGGCTTCAGGCTCTTCGCCAGCTCCACCACCTGCGCGTCGTACATGTAGAGCCCCGTCAAGGCATAGTTGGAGCGAGGTTTCGCGGGCTTCTCCTCGATGCTCACGGCCATGCCGGTGCTGTCGAACTCGACCACGCCGTACGCGCCCGGATTGTCCACGCGATACGCGAACACGGTCGCGCCCTGGTTCTGCTGCGCCGCCTGCGTCAGCAGCCCGCTCATGCCCTGGCCGTAGAACAGATTGTCTCCCAGCACCAGCGAGCAGGGTTGGCCGTCGATGAAGCGCTCGCCGATCAAGAAGGCCTGTGCCAGCCCGTCCGGGCTGGGCTGCACGGCGTAGCTGATCTCCAGCCCCCAGCGCGCACCGTTGCCCAGCAGCTTTTTGAACTGCGGCTGGTCTTCCGGCGTGGTGATGATCAGAAAACGCCGCACCCCCGCCAGCATCAACGTGGTCAGCGGGTAGTAGATCATCGGCTTGTCATAGATCGGCATCAGCTGCTTGCTCACCGCCAGCGTCAGCGGGTGCAGGCGCGTGCCCGAGCCACCCGCCAGAATGATGCCCTTCTCGACCGTGCTGCTGTTCGCCATGTGTTGTTTTCGCCTCAGGCCCCTGCCCGGGCCCCGTAGTTGCGCTCCAGCCACTTGCGATAATCGCCCGACCGGACCTGGCGCACCCATTCCGCGCTCTCGATGTACCAGCGTACCGTCTTGCGCAGCCCGGTGTCGAACGTCTCGCGCGGTGACCAGCCCAGCTCGCGCCGCATCTTGCTGGCATCGATCGCGTAACGCAGGTCGTGGCCCGGCCGGTCCTGGACGTACTTGATCAGGCCTTTCAGCTCTGCCTCGGACGTCTTCGTCTCTTCCGCGACGATCGAGCACAGCAGGTGGACCACGTCCAGGTTCTTGACCTCGTTGTGGCCGCCGATGTTGTACGTCTCGCCATCCTTGCCCGCTTCGATCACGCGCCAGATGGCTTCGCAGTGGTCGCTGACGTACAGCCAGTCACGGATGTTCTCGCCCTTGCCGTAGACGGGGAGCGGCTTGCGCTCCAGGCAGTTCAGGATCATCAGCGGGATCAGCTTCTCCGGAAACTGATAGGGCCCGTAGTTGTTCGAGCAATTGGTGACCCGGGTGCGCATCCCGTAGGTGCGCGCGTACGCTCGCACCAGATGGTCGCTGGAGGCCTTGCTCGCGGAATACGGGCTCGATGGATCGTAGCGCGTCTCTTCCGTGAACAGCCCGGTCGCGCCGAGCGAGCCGTACACCTCATCGGTGCTCACGTGGTGGAACAGGCCGCCCTGCCCCGATCCCGCACCGGTTCCCTTCCACTGGCGGCGGCAGGCCTCCAGCAGCTGGAACGTCCCCTCGATGTTGGTGCGCACGAACTCGGCGGGACCGAGGATGCTGCGATCGACGTGGCTCTCGGCCGCGAAGTGCACGACCAGCTCCGGCGTGTGCCGCTCGAAGAGCGCGGTCACGGCCGCGGCGTCCGCGATGTCCACCTGCTCCAGGCGATAGTTCGGCAGCTTCTCGACCTTGCTCAGGTTCATCAGGTTGGCGGCGTACGTGAGCTTGTCGACGTTGACGAACTCGTGCTCGGGGTGCCGCGGAACCAGTAGCTCGAGGAAGTTCGAGCCGATGAAGCCCGCTCCCCCCGTGACGAGAATTTTCATTGTGCTTCCGAACCCTTCATACTGTCGGCTTCCGACCCCATCATACTGTCGGCTCCGACCCCATCATACCGTCGCGAGCTGCGCTCGCACGGCCCGTTCCAAATCCCGATACGACTGGATCTTGGCGAGCGCCTCGGCGGGCAGGCGCACCCGCAGCGACCGCTCGACTTCCATCATCAGCTTGAGGTGACCGAGCGAATCCCAGCGCGGCACGCTGCCCACCGCGCAGCCAGCGAGATCGACGCTCGCCGCGAGACCGAAGACCGAGCGAAAGGTCTGCCCCAGGCGCTCGGCGATGCGATCGGGTGCCGCCGGCGCACCCTGGCCGCCGTTCAGACCGTTCGCCACCGCTGCGGGCCGCGCCGCCTCCACCGCGAGCACACCGGCAGGCGCCGCCACAGGCGCTGCGAGCAGATCAATGCGCGCGCGCAGCCCCGCGCTGTCCAGGCTGCCGCGAGCGCCATTTTCGAGCAGCGCCGTCTCGGCGGAGCGCTTGCTCGCCGGCAACTCGGCGAGATCGGCGAACTGCGCCGCCAGCGCCGTCTGCGCCGAGGCAGAGAGCGCCGCAGACGTCTGCGAGCAGTGCATCAGGAAGCTGCGCACCGGTGTGCCAGCACAGCGATCAGCGAGCTGTGCCACCGCGCCCAGCAGCGCTCCGAGCCAGGCAGCTGCCCCCACCTCGGAAGCGGCCCAGGACGCTCCCGGCTCCGGGGTTGCTGCCAGCACGCACAGCGCGCCCGACTGGGTCGCAAACATCTCCGGCAGCAGCGCCAGCGCCAGGCCCAGGAAAGCACCGGGGCCGCGCTGCATCAACTGCGCAAAACGCTGGGGATCCAGCTGCTGCGCCGGCTGGAGATCTGACGGCGGTACGTACAACAAGCCCGTGACCTGCCCGAGGCGCGCCTGCGCTTCCTGCGCGACCCGCTGCACCGCGGCCGCGTCCGCCAGGTCGGAGGCGATGCCCTGATGCTTCAAACGATCGTGACCCGGCAGCTCGTGGAGCCCCTGATCGGCGGCAGTACCGCCGCCGCCGATCACGCACAGCCGGTGGCCAGCGCGGGCGAGCGCCTGGGCCGCGGAGCGCCCCAGCGGCGTTTCGAACCCGGTCAGCACCGTCGCCGGCGCTGGCTTTGTTCCCGTCTGCACCTCAGCCATGGGAGCTTCCTCGTTTCTGCTGCCCGGACTCTAGCTTACCCAGACCGGGGCCGGACGTCGCGTGATCCAGGCCGATGCGCGCGCGACCGTGCACGCAGAGCCAGGCCCCCTGCGCCACCAGGAGCCGCAGCTCCAGCCCCGCGTCGCTCACAGCACCTACCTGGACTGAATAAGTAGCGCTGGAGCCCAGCCGGTCCAGGTCCACATACTGGAGCTCGAGCTGCAGCACCCGGAACGAGGAGGCCGGCAGGAGCGCAGAAAATAGCGGCCCGAAGGGCTGCGCGAGCGAGAGCTCAAACGGCTGAGACGAGCTACGCAGGGCTGCCGCGTCGACCTCCTGCCGAGCGTAGGCGCCTCGAGCGGGTACAGTGGGCTGCCCCAGGGCCGGTGGTTTCGGGGCCTGCACCAAGGCCTCCGCCGGCATCAGGTATCCACCGTGAAGTAATCTGGAATCTCGATCGCCTGATCCAGCGCCAGCTCGAAGCGGCCCCCACCGAGGTCCGCGAAGCCGTGTCGCTTGTACACGTCGCGCACGGGCGTATTGCGCTCCGTCTCGATGATCTCGGCGCTCAGCTTGCTCGCGCCGCGCGCCCGCGCGCGCTCGCAGGCGAAACCGAGCACCGCCGTCTCCAGCGTGCGCCCGAGGATGCGGCAGCTCAGCAGGAACGAATCGACGTGCAGGCGATCGGCCGCCTGCGGCTCGAGGATGATCGCGCCCATCAGCTCGTAGGCCGCGTAGCGATCCTTGGCACCGATGGCGTAGACCTCGGCCCCGCGCTGGAGCAGCGCATCGATCG
>JAICTU010000009.1 GCA_025936205.1 Polyangiaceae bacterium
CATCGCCGAGCGCGAGGTCGTGATCTTCAACTCGAGCGACAACCTGGACGGAGCTCACCCCGACAAGGACTACCTGCTACGAGACGTGGCTCGCGCCACGTCCGCGGCACCGACCTACTTCGAGCCCGCCAACATCCGGGCGCTGGATCACAGCGTGCGGCCGCTGATCGATGGCGGCGTCTTCGCCAACAACCCGTCGCTGTGCGCCTTTGCCGAGTTCGCTGCCGCGCGCCCCGGCAGCGGAGTCGGCGATGTAGCGCTGCTCGCGCTCGGCACGGGCGGCGTGGAGAAGCACTTCTCGTTTTCGGAGGCCAAGAGCTGGGGAGCCGTCGAGTGGGTACGGCCACTGATCGAAATCACCCTGAGCGGAGTGGCCGAAG
This sequence comes from Polyangiaceae bacterium, assembly GCA_025936205.1. Next base: position 381 of record JAICTU010000009.1, read on the forward strand.
CCGTGCACTATCAGCTACGCCAGCTGTTTCAGGCTGCGGCCGCCTCCGCGCAGTACCTGCGCATCGATCCCGAGCTGGGCCCGAACACCTCGCCCGAGCTGGACGACGCCTCGATCATGAACATGCGCCGCCTGAAGGCAGACGGAGACCGCGCCTATGCGATGCACCGCGAGGAGCTGGAGAGCTTCGCGCGCACCTTCCTCGCGCCGCCGCAGCCCGCGGTCGTCGCCGCGCAGTAGCGGAACGGCGCAGGTGCAGTTTGATCGAGTGGGCTCGGTACTGCCTCGCGCTGAACGACTCCAGGACCGCCCACCGGGCGACTCGCGCGCCGCCAACCGCGCCAGCGCGGTGAGCATCGCGTCGCTGGACCCCCTGAGCGCCGCTTGCGACGTGAACGACGCAAACGAATGGCATCCACCGCGAGCGAGCCTGCTCCTGCCTGTATGCCTACCTGTTCTTTCGTAGAGGCGCCGTGCGGGCGTGTCGCCACAGGTGAGGCGCAACTCCATGGACTTCACCTGCGCGGCTTTTGCCCACGCGCATAGGGCATCGAGCAGCGCCGCCGCGCAACCTCGGCCGCGCGCTTCGGGGGCTACCCACATTTGAAACAGGTGCGCGCTACGGGTCTCGCCCGGATCGATCAGGCCCAAGGCGAGACCCATCGGCTCTCCACCGAGTTCAGCCACCAGCAGGAGTTGTGATTCCGAGGCCGCGGCAAATGCCGCGCGCTCGATCCAGTGCTCGTCCGGCTTCGCCTGTTCCTGCTCGAGCGTGCTGCCGAACGCATCGGGACTCTCCGTCAGCGCGCGAAGCCGCAGTCTGCGGTAGGCAGGCCATTCCTCGGCGCGCCATCGTCGAATAGAGACTGCCGGTTGCGCCGTCATCGTGGCGATGATTCTCCGCACGCCAGGCACGCCTGTGCAAGCAAGATGCGCGTTCACCGAGCACGGTGTCGTCCGAAATCAGCCGCGGCGCCGACGGCCGCGCGAAACCGCACCTTCGCAGCGCTCGGGCGCGCGGTGGGCTCATCCTGGGGTGCCCTGATTTCGACCGCGGCCGAGCCCCAGTTCCTGGCTCACTCGAGCGCGCTCCCAATTCGCACCCGCGCGAGCAGTTCGCGCAGCCAGACCGCGTGCGGCTTGTGCGCTTGCTCGACCCAGCCCACTTTGCCGGTGAGCTCGGCGAGCTCCGCGGGGGTGCAGGGTTCGCGGGTTGCGCGCAGGAGGCGGGCTTCGAGGAGTTTGCGCTCGCGCCGCCCCACCGCCGGCTGCTGGTTGATGGTGAGGCCCGCGAGTTTCTGGCGCGCGCCGGGGGTCATGACACGGGTTTTGCGGGGATGGTCGCGGAAGCCTTCCTGGCTGGCGATGGTGGCGACCAGTTGCGCGCAGTGTCGGGCGCGGCGCGCGAGGTCGCGGTCGCCGGAGAAGGCCAGATCGTCGGCGTAGCGGGTGTACCGTGCGCCGAGTGTGTGGGCCAGCGCGGAGAGGCGCTGGTCGAGGCGCCAGCAGCAGAGGTTGGCGATCGCGGGGGAGGTCGGCGCGCCCTGGGGCAGGTGGCGCGCGCCGAGTGTTGGCGCAACTGGTACCATTCACCGGGCGCGAGGTCTGTCGCGAGCGTTCGCCGCGCCGTACCGAGCTCGCGCTCGGGCACGCGCGAGGTGCACAGGCTCATCAGCACGCGCGAGACTTCGTCGCCGTAGCCCAGCGTGCGAAACACACGGTACACGCGCGGCGCGTGGACGGAGGCGAAGAAGTCGCGCAGGTCCAGGCGTAGCACCAGGTCGCGGCCGGCGTGTGGCGCCACGTAGGACAGCGGCGAGCGGCCGCGTGCGAAGGGGCCGGCGAGAAAGCCGGCCGCCAGCGCGAAGGGAAGGTCTCGCGATGTACCGCGAGCTCAGGAGGTGTCCCCGGGGAAACCCCGGAGGGAGAGGACTCGTGGCCCTCACCAGCTTGGAACAGCGCCGCCGCACCGCTCGCTAGCAGAGTGCAAAACTGCTGCCGTGCCGAACGCACGCGAGTGAACGCGTTAAGCGTTTGCCGCGCTCCATGCCGAGGCGGAAATCAGGCGCTGCGGCTGCAAACGCCGCAAATGGCGGCATGTGTTCCGCTCGCTTTCACCGCTGGGGAGGGCTTCAATTGCGCGGCGCGCGTCCCGTACAGCTCGGACGGAGATTGGTTCGAACCGGCTCGGTGGGGGAGCCGGGGAGCACACGGACCCGGAACGCGCATGCAACCATTGATTCAGTGGAGCGGGATCCATCGCATCTTGATCGCCGACGACGAGCCCGACATTCACGCGGTCACGCGGCTCAGTCTCAAGGCGCTGAGCCGCAAGTCTGGACCGACCGAGTTCGTGAGCGCCGCGAGCGGTAAGGAGACGTTGGAGTTGCTGCAGCGCCATCCGGACGTCGGTGTGATCCTGCTCGACGTCGTCATGGAGACGGACACGGCGGGGCTGGACGTTTGCCGGAGCGTTCGCGAGGAGCTGGGCAACCGGCTGGTGCGCATCCTGCTTCGCACCGGGCAGCCCGGTGTCGCACCCGAGCAGCAGACGATCGATAACTACGACATCGACGGCTATCTGGCGAAGACGGAGACGTCTTCCAGCCGGCTGTACACCGCCGTGCGCTGCGCGCTCAAATCGTATCAGGAGCTGCTCCAGCTGGAGCGTCACCGGGCGTATCTCGCGGCCGTGCACGATTGCGCGGTGGGGCTGGCAGCCGACACGGAGATCGAGCTGCTGCTCGCGTCGATCCTCGACACCGTGCTGCGCATCTGCCCGGCGCCGCTCGCCGTGCTGGAGCTGGAGAGCTTCGAGCAAGGGCGGGGGCCGCGGCATCTGCAGCTGTACCGTTCGGGCGAGCACGAGCGGGAGCGGGCGCGCTTCGCCGCGGAGGCCGCTCGCGTGCGCGTGCAGCGCGCCCTGGCGGCAGGGACTCCAGCCGCGCCCCTGCTGCTCGATGACGGGTTCCTGGTGCCGCTGTCGCTGCACCGTGAGCTCGGCCATGGCTGGCTCTTCGTCGCCGGCGCCGCCCCGGACGAGCTGGCGCGGCAGGCGCTGACCCTGCTCGCCGGGCACGCGCAGAACGCAGTGTACGCCAGCCTGGCGCTGTCCGCGTCGCGCGAGCGCAAGGCGCTGGTGTTCGAGGCCGCCAACATCTGAGGCTCATGACCGCTCATCGCCAGCTGCATCGTGCTCGCATCCTGGATCTGTTCACCGAGAGCGAGGTGGAAGGCCTGTCGCTGCTCGGTGAAGAGCGCAGCTTCGACACCGGTCAGCTGCTGTTTCACGAGGGAGACGGGGCTGAGGGCCTCTATATCGTGTTGCATGGTCAGGTGAAGCTGTCCTGCATCGAGCGCGGCCAGGAGCTCGAGCTGCAGCGCCACCACCCCGGCGACCACTTTGCCTCGGTCGCGCTGCTCGACGGCCAGCTCTGTCACACGCGCGCCGTGGGGCTCTCCTTCGGCAAGGTGTTCGTGCTCTCCAGCGAGGGCTGCGCTGCGTTGCTCTCGCGCATTTCGCGCGGGCGGCCGCTGATCCGCAAGCTGACGCCGGCTCCCGTCATCCAGCATGTCGAGCCCGCTCCGGAGCAATCGGACACGGAACGGCCGCCGCCGTCCTCCGCCGGCGACTCGCTGCACATCCGCTCGCTGTCGAGCGCCGTCGCAGGCGTGGCGCACGAGATCAATACCCCGCTCGGCGTGATCGAGAACGCGGCCAGCTTCGTCGGCGAGCAGCTGGCGGCGGAGAACCTGGCGCAGCTCGCGCTGGAACCCGCCGCCACGGAGGTGCTGGGGGACGTCGCGGAGGCTTGCCGTCTGATCCAGAAGAACGTGGCGCACGCCGCACGGCTCGTGCAGTCCTTCAAGAAGCTCTCGGTGGGGCAGCTCGCCGAGCCGCGCGTACAGGTCGACCTGGTGCGCGTGATCCAGGAAGTGTTGAACGTGTTTCGCGCCAAGACCATCTCGGCGCTGCCGCCCGGTGCCAACTATGGCGGTCTCAGCGGCAAATCCGGCCAGCACCGCCTGATCCTGGCCTCCTCGCGGCTCGATGTGCAGGTGAGCTGCGCGCTGGCCGAGTCGGAGCGCATCTGGGACGGCTTTCCCGGACTGTTCTCGCGCGTGCTCTTGAACCTGCTCACGAACATCGACCGCTATGCGTACCCCGGCGCCGAGCCGGGCAAGGTCGACATCACGCTCGAAAAGACCCAGCCGCCGCGCGGCGAAGCGCGCTTCGAGCTGAAGGTGCGCGATTACGGCGCGGGGATCGCCGAGGCAGACCTGCCGCACATCTTCGATCCCTTCTTCACCACCGGCCGCGACAAGGGCGGCACCGGGCTCGGTCTGGCGATGGTCCACAACCTGGTCACGCAGGGCTTCAACGGCACCGTGCGCGCCAGCTCGCTCGCAGGCGAGGGGACCAGCTTCGAGCTCTCCTTTCCGCTGCGCGCTCCCGATCACGGCTCGGTGCTGAACCAATCGCTCGAGCCGCACCATCGCTTGCTCGAACCCAGCGGGGGGCGGAGTGCCCCCGCCCATCGAGTGCGATGACCAGCACGCTCAAACCCCAACCCTTCACGCCCCCGCTCACCCCCGTACCCGGCTCGGCGGTGGAGCTGCGCGTGCCCACCATCGAACACGCCGGCGTGCTCGAGGACTGGCGCGAGACCCCGCGCTATTTGCTGCCCCACCACGAGTCGGGCGTCGCGCAGCGCGGCGTGCTCTCCTGCTCGTTTTGCGGCGTCGGCGATGGCGGGCGGCTGGAGCGGATCCCGGAGAGCTCCGGCAAGCCGCTCGCTGCCGGCAGCCTCGAGGTGTATCGCGAGCAGCTCGCCGGCGTGGAGCCCACGAGCGGCTGCATCAAGCTACGCAGCTCGATGATGCGGCAGAAGATCGCGTACCCCATCCACCTGACCCCGAGCGTGCTCGACCCCGCCACGGGGCGCCGCCGCCCGATCTCGTACGCCGCGGCGATCGCCCTGCTCGCGGACCTGTTGCTCGCGCATCGCCTGCCGCGCGGACGCACGCTCGTCTACGCCAGCGGCCAGGTCGACTACTTTGCGGTGTTCGCGCTGCAAGAGGTGATGCGCTTGCTCGGCGTGCGCAACCTCACCGGCAACGCCGAGCACTGCTTGAACTCGGGCGCCGTGCACAATGAGATGCTGACCGGGCAGGAAGGCCCGTTCGTCACCATCCAGCAAGCCGTGAGCGGGCCACACCGCTTCTATCTGTTCAACGGCTGGAACGGCTTCGTCTCGCATCCGCCGGTGTTCAAGGCGATCCAGTCGCGCCCCGACTTCGACGCTTACCTGATCGAGGTCATGGTCACGGAGTCCGCCAAGGCCGTGGCCGAGAGCCTCGGCCGCGAGCGCGTGCTCTTGATCCGCCCGCGCACAGACCCGCACCTGGCGCTCGCCGTCGCGCACGAGCTCTTCACGCGCCATCCACAGGCCATCAGCAGTCGCTTCGTGGAGCGCTTCGGCGATCGCGAGAAGTTCCAGGGCTATGCAGCCCTCGCGCAGCTGGAGAGCTATGCGCCGGAGCGCGTCGCCGAACGCATCGCCGCTGAGCCCGAGTATGCCCCGCGCTTGCTCGACGGCATCCGGCGCATCGCGCTGAAGCTCGCCCAGAGCGAGGTGGTGCCGATCAACATCGCCTCGATGGGCCTGTCGCAGACCAGCGGCGCGGTCGCGCACTGCCTGTGGGGCAGCGCCCTGGCGAGCGTCGGCAAGTACGGCCTCGAGCGCGCGGGTTCGCTCGCGGGAGGCACGCTGCGCCTGGCCGGGCAGATCAACGCCGAGACCGAGGTGCAGGGCCTGTCTCGCCGCTACTTCATGGGCCGCATCCCGATGAGCCAGGCCGCCGACGCCGCGGCGCGCATGGGCTTGCCGGCAGACGCATACGCTGCCGCCGTCGCCGATCCCGGGCGCGCGGCGCTCGACTACTCGGAGCCCACTCCGGGCACGCCCGAGCTGTTCCTGTGCCTGGGCACGCAGTTCGAGGCCAACATGATGGGCCGCCAGCGTTGGCTGGAAAAGCTCAGCTCGCCCGAGAACACGCTGGTCGTGATCGATCCCGTGGTCGACAGCTGGAGCGAGGCGCACGCCGCCCTCATCATCCCCTCGCCGCCGCACCCGGCGACGCCCAAGCTCTACCAGAACGGCGAGTGGAAGCTCACGCTCTCCGTGCCCCAGAAGCGTGCCGCCCCCGAGACGCGCTCCGACGCCACCATCCTGTACGATGCCATGGCCGAGATCACGCGCCGCTTGCTGACCCGCGCAGAGGCCACCGCGGAGCACCCCGATCTCGCCCGCCACGCGCGTTCGGGCTATCTCGCGCAGCGCTTCTGCGCGAAAGAGGACGGCGGAGGGCTGAGCCGGGTCGACGGCGAGGTCAGCCGCCCCGAGCTCTGGCAGCGCGTGCTTGCGTACATGAGCGGCGGCTGCGGCCCCCTGTACTGCCGCCCCGAGCACGCGGACGGGCGCGCCATCGAATGGAGCGAGCTGCTCGAGCGTGGCTCGCTCTACTACGGCGGGATCGGTCAGACGCGCTTCTGGCTCGATTACGACGACCCGGCGGCGCAGCCCTTTGGCGATGTCTACCGGCGCCCCACGCGCTTCAAGTTCTTCGTGCCGACGGCCGCGGACCTCGAGATCCCGAGCGGGATCCTCTTCAACTCGGGGCGTTCCACGCTCTCGGACGAGCGCCAGCGCATCGCCTTTGCGATCGGCAGCTTCAACTCCGGCAAGGCGACGCCGATCGTCGGCATGCCGGACGAGGCACCGCTCTATCTCTCGCCCTCGCTGGCGCTCAAACACGGCATCCAGACGGGCCAGCGCGTGCGCTTGCGCCACCCCGAGAGCGAGGCGACGGTCGAGTTTCCTGCCATCGTCAGCGACCGGGTGAAGGGCGACTCCCTGTACGCCAGCTTCCACAAGACCCGCGCGCAGATGGCCGGCACGCAATACGTCAATGACGTCACCTCTCACGTGGGCCGCTGCGCCTACACGTCACAGACGAACCTGAAGGCCACGCGCGTGCTGCTCGAGCGCGTCGAACAGACGCTGCACGTCGAAGATTCGCGCCCGCTCCAGAGCAGCGACCTCGGGCAGCGCGTGGCAGGGGGCAGCGAGGATGCCGCGCGCCTGCTCTCGCGCAGCGCCTTCACGGCCTGGATGAGCCAGCGCTCGGCGCGCGGCCTGCGCGTGCGCATCGACACCACGCGCGTCGACCCCAAGGTCGATCTGCCGATCTGGTCGGGCCGTGACACGCCGCTGTACGTCACGGAGATCATCCAGGACACCCATAACGTCTACACCTTCCGCCTGCAGGGCGACCCGCTGTGCCGCTTTGTGTACTGGCCCGGGCAGTTCTGCACGCTGGTCGCCAACATTGACGGCAAGAAGGTGGTGCGCTCGTATTCCATCTCGTCTTCGCCCACGCGCCCGTTCGTGCTCGAGATCACCGTCAAGCGCGTGCCGGGCGGCCTCGTCTCCAACTGGCTGCCGGATCACGTCAAGGTCGGCGATCGCCTCGAGCTCAACGGACCCAAGGGCAAGTTCTGCCTGGTGCCGGGGCAGATCCCGAAGAAGCTGCTGTTCCTGTCCGCGGGCAGCGGCATCACGCCTCTGATGAGCATGAGCCGCTGGCTCTGCGATCTGTCCGCCGACATTGACGTCAAGTTCCTCAACTCGATCCAGGCCCCGCGCGACCTGGTGTTCCGCGGTGAGCTCGACATGTTCGCCAGCCGTCACCGCAGCTTCCAGTCTGTCGTCACCACCACCTCGCGCGAGTCCGCGCCCGACTGGTCGGGCCTGAGCGGCCGCATTGATCGCGACATGCTCCAGCGTGTGGTCCCGGATCTCGCGGAGCGCGTCGTCTATCTGTGTGGTCCGGAGGGCTTCATGGCCACCGCCCGCGAGCTCCTGGGCCAGCTCGACTTCAACCTGCAGCACCTGCATGCCGAGAGCTTCGCCCCCGCGCGCAGTCAGAGCGATGAAGCCGTGCAACGCGGCGAAAATGCGGTCAGCATCGCTCCGGGCCCGGGCCAATCCGACGCGGCGGTCAGCGTGGAGTTTGCCCGCACCGGCAAGCGGGTGAACGCCAGCAAGCAGCTGCCCTTGCTCGAGGTGGCCGAAGCTCACGGCGTCGAGCTCGACTACGGCTGCCGCGTCGGCAACTGCGGCGAATGCAAGGTGCGTCTGCTGCGCGGCGAGACGACGGGCGGCGAAGCGGGGCTGAGCGCGGAAGAACGCAGCGCCGGCTGGGTGCTCTCGTGCGTCGCGACGGCGAAGGGCGACTGCGTTCTGGACGCCTAGCAGGGTGATGCAAAACCCGGTGAGGGCCTGGATGAGGTCTCCACGCGACGTGCAGGCGTAGAGCCGACCCCGGGCATACCCGGGTGCATAGAGTCGAAGTCGAGGTTTCCATGGAAACCTCGACTCGACGTCGCGAAAGCCCCCGCCCGGGGGGCGAGCCTGTGTACGACTCCGTGAGGCGCGCTGGCGCGCAGATTTCGGGAGGGGCCGCCCACGTGCAGCGCCGAAGGCGCGAGCACGGACGGGGGGTGGGCATCCCCAAACCTACTTTTGCAGCACCCCTGGCTAGCTGCTAGCGGGCGACGGCGACGATCCAGCGCGGCGCATCGCCCGGCGCCTTCAGCGACGCGATGGCGCTGGAGTCCAGCACGCGGCCGCTCGCCCCGGGCAGGACCACCACCACGATCGGGCGCTCGCCCCAGGCCCGGCGATAGCCTCGCAGCCGCTCGATGACGTGCGGCACCTGATCCAGGAACACGCTCTCCAGCTCCTGGGGCGTTGAAAGATCGACGAGCGGAGGAAACTCGCGCCGGGCGAGCTCCAGCTCCGACGCCTCCACGCGAGCCGGCTGCGTTTGCAGACGCAGCGCCAGGCTCGAGAGCTGCGACGCTAAGAGCGAAGAAGCGCCCCACAGGCAGGCTCCGCTCAGTGTCGGTGCCAGGCGCCCCAGGCTCAATTCCAGGCAAGCCAGCGCGCTCGCCAGCCCGAGGCCTGCAAAGCCGGCCACGCGAGCCAGGCGGCTCAGCAGCGTAAGGCGCAGGTTCTTGGGGGCGGGGCCCAGCGCCAGCCGATCGCGCAAGGACGAGCGCAGGGAGTCCAGCAGTTGCTCCCGAGCACTTCCGCGCGTCCAGTGGTCCAGCTTGGGCCGGCCGCGAGCCGCCCACAGGAAGCCTGTGACGGAGAGGGCCGTGAGTGAGAGCCAGCTGGCGGCGCGAATTGCGCCCAGCGCAGCATCGCCGGATGCGAGCAGAGGCAGCGCGGCGCCCGATGTCGCCGCGACGGCGCCGGCGCCCCAGAGCAAGCGCCCGCGCAGCCGAGTATCGAGCCTGCAGCTCGCCTCCAGCGTTCGCACGAACCAGTGTTGCGGCCGCTCCGAAGGCGGCGGTAGCAGCGTTACGGCTTCGCTCTCGGCCGTGGTGTTCAGCTCGGTCTTGACGATGCGCCGTGTCCCCGACGCCCGCCCGATGAAGCGTTCCGAGGGGGGAGTGGGTGCCGTCTGTTCCAACTTCGAAGACTGTTCCATGTTGACTCGCTCGCCACCCCTCACTGCGCCTCCCGGCGCAACCTGGCATCGACCTTTAGACGACGGAGCGCCGTTCCGAGTTCCCGCCGCACGGCACGCCAGCGTTGTTGAACTGTTGCACCATGAATCATAAAGGACAGGGCTCGGCCCCAAACGGCACCCGCCCACCCCAGGATATGCCCACAACCGACCGTCGCGCTGGCGCGCAGTGGGCACATTCTGGTGTTGCCCGGCGGCGGGTAGCGGCGAGCCCCGAGTACGCTCTGGAGACGTTGTCATGCGCTGGTGCGGCGCCATGGCACGCGGGCGGGTGCAAGCCGATAGTTTGCGCGGATGGAGCGCCAGCGCCGCGCGAAGCTCACTGGCGAGGTGCTCCGAAACGCACTAAGACAGGCCCGTGGCCCCGCTGTTCGACGTTCACGCGCACCTCACACACCCGAATTTGCTGGCGGATGTGGAGGGTATCGTGGCGCGCGCCCAGGCCGCGGGCTTGACCACGATCGTGAGCAACGGGCTGAACCCCGCTGACAATCAGGCGGTACGGGAGCTCGCGCAGCGCTTTCCGATCATCAAGCCCGCCTTCGGTCTGTATCCGGTGGACGCGGTGCTGGCGGAGATGCTCGCCGCGGGGGAAACGTATCCGGGCCAGCGCGAGGCCTGGCCGACGGAGGAAGCGATCGCCTGGGTGCGGGAGCACGTGGGCGAGGCCTTTGCGGTGGGCGAGATCGGGCTCGACGGCTACTGGGTGAAGGAAGACTTCTGGCCCGCGCAGGAGCAGGCCTTTCGCGAGCTGGTGCAGATCGCGATCGATGCGGACAAGCCGATCATCATCCACACGCGCAAGCGCGAGCGGCGCGCGCTCGAGGTGCTCGACGAGATGGGCGCTCGGCGCGTGAACTGGCACTGCTTCGGCGGGCGCGTCACGCTCGCGCGCGAGATCGCGAGCCGTGCGGGGCACTACCTGTCCATCCCCGCCAACGCCCGGCGCTCGGAGTCGTTCACGCGCATGCTCCAGACGTTGCCGCGCGAGCGGCTGCTGCTGGAGACCGACTCGCCCTATCTGGGCCCGGACCGCGACAAGCAGACCGAGAACGAGCCCGCCAATGTCACGCACACCGTGCAATACGCGGCAGAGATCTGGGGCACGACGCTGGACGCCGTAGCCGGGCAATTTGCGGGCAACTTCGCGGCGCTGTTCGGCACCGCTCCCTGAGGTGAGGCGCCTCGAAGCTGAGGGTGCGAGCGGGTCTCGAAAGACGACGGCGGCGGGCAGCTGACAGCCGAGCGTCGCCAGGCTCGCGCCTTCGGCGCTACCGGAATCGAGCGACCAATCCCGTGCGCCCCGGCGCCAGACCTCGATGCGGCGTCGCTCCGGATCGACGAGCGCCACCTCGCGCAGAGACGGGATCTGCTGATAGTGGCTCAGTTTCTCTCCGCGGTCGTATTCTTCCGTCGACGGGCTCAGTACTTCGACGATCACGCTGGGATTGATCACGGTGTGCTGCTTGGCGTCCTCCTATTTCGGCGGCGAGTCCCAGTCCGCGAAGTCCTGGCCTTTTTCGCGGGAGATGATGTCGATCGCGGCCACGGCGCCGTCGCCGGCGCTGATGATCGCCTGGCTGCGCCCGGGGCGCGCGGAGCGGCCGACGGCGTACACGCCCGGCACGCTGGTCGAGTTGTTCTTGTCGGTCACGACGCGCTGGCCGTCGAAGCTCGCGCCCAGCTCCTGCGCCAGCTTGGGCGACTTGCCCTCGGACAGGATCACGTAGCGTGCGCTGACTTGCTCTCCACCCTCGAGCGTCACCGTGAAGCCGGAGCCATTCCGTACGACCGCGTCCACGTGGCGATCCTGCAGGAGCGCGCCAAAACGCCCGACCTGCTGGCGCGCGAGCTTCTGAAACTCGCTGCCGTGGATTTCGTTCACGCCCAGATAGTTGCGCACCAGCGCCCAGTGCATGGCGGTTTTGTCCTGCCCGTACACCACGGTAGACAGGCCGTTTTTGGCCAGAAAGAGCGCCGCGCTGAGGCCACCGGGCCCGTCTCCAACGATCACCACGTCCATGTGTCTTGCTCCAGAAGGGATTGCGAACGGGGGCGTAACGCGATCGCTGCGTCCGTGGCAAGCTGTGCGGGCATGAGCAAGGCGTTCACGAAGGAGGACTCCGCAGCGGACGACGTCATCGTCGCGCCCCGAGCGCCGCTGCCGCCCGGCGTGCCCAACTACGTCACGCCGCGCGGGCTCGGGCTGCTGCGCGCGGAGCGTCAGGCGCTGGAGAGCGCGCGTGCCGCCCTGCGCGAGGCTCCGGATGGCGCTGCCAAGCTCGCTGCGCTCGCGGGGCGGTTGGCGGAGCTGGATCAACGCCTGGCCAGCTGCGAGTGCGTCGAGCCCGCACTCGAACCGCCGGCGTGCGTGCGCTTCGGCTGCCACGTCACGCTGCTCGATGCCGCGGGCCGCGAGCAGCGCTACCAGATCGTCGGTGTGGACGAGGCGGATCCCGGTGCCGGCAAGATCGCTTTCCTCTCGCCGCTCGCCCGGGCGCTGCTCGGAGCGGAGGTGGGCGACAGCGTGCGGGTGAAGAAGCCGGGCGGCACGGAGGTGCTCGAGCTGCTGGCGATTTCAGTCGCCGAGCAGTAGCTCTGCCGACTCGATCGTCACCGGCATGCTGGCCTCGATGTGCAGCTGTGACACGTCCTGGCGCTGCCAGACGTAGGCCATCGAGAGACGCAGCACGTAGGGTTTGCACTCGCTCTCGAACGAGCGCGCGAGCGCCGGAGGCAGCCCGGGCAGCACGTTGTTCGGCTGCACCAAGGCAAAGCTGAAGCTCGAGGCGGGGTGCCCGTAGCGCACCGTGACACTGCCCGGGCTCTGCCAGCTTCCGTCGCGAACGACCTGCTTCCAGCGCCGAGCGCGCTCTGCGGCTTCCGGGAGCGCGAAGCGGAGGCACAGCCGCAGGTAGTTGCCGGACGACTTGTCGTAGCCGGGCTTCAGCGCCAGATCGAACACGGTTCTCGGCTTGTCAGAGCCGGTCACGGTCAGTGTCTGCGCGACCTGGCCGCCGTGGGCGGCGAGCTGCGCATCGAAGTTGCCCCAGAAGAACGGCAGCATGCCCGCCGAGAAGCTCTCCGGAGCGCCCGCCGGCGGCTCGCCGCGGACCAGCTTCACGTTCTGGATTTCAAATCGCGAGCCGCGGGGCGGCTCGATCTTCAGGTTGGTGAGTGGTTCCCGGTCCGCATGCGGCGCGAGCGCGAGTGCGGCTGCTTGCCACTCGCCACTGGGGCGAACCTTCATGCTCCCCGAGTCCCGGGCAGAGAAATCGTGGCCGCCATAGGCGAGCGACACGGTCACTTTGCCTTTGACGTCGCTGCGATAGTCGAACTCCACGCTCTGAACCGCGCCGAGCCCCCCCGAGCTGGCTCCGTCGAGCTGCAGCACGTCGCTCAGCTGGGGATCATTGCCGGTGCTCTGCAGCACGAGGGCGTCGCCCTCGCGCTCGGCGACCAGTGACTTCGCGCGCGCTGCGCCGAGATCCGACCAGGACAGGGCGCGGGATGGCAACGGGGGTGCCGCCGCATCCCAGGCCGCGCGAGATACCCAGACGTCAAAGTCGTCGATGCGGCCATACGGCACATAGTCGCGATGGATGCGCTCCGAGATACGGTAGCTGCGCAGCGTGGTGGCGATGTTGTCCAGGTCGCCCAGGCCCTGAGGTCCCGGCACCAGCACGACCGGGACCCGCGCAGGCCCCCCGAAGGCAGCGAAGCGGGCCAGGTAGCTGCGCTGCACGGTGTCTGTCGCATAGAACATGGTCGGCAGGAAGAACTGCCCCGGCAGCTCGCGCTCGAAGGTGGCGTAGAGCAGCGGCATGTTGAGCAGCTCGAGGAAGCTCTGGTCGCTGCTCAAGTTCTGATCGAGAAACCGCCGCAGCGCCGGGTAGCTGGGCAGCTGGAGAGCGCTGCGATGCTCGTCCTTCTGCCAGGTGCGAAACTGGAACGGCACGGCGCGCAGCAGCTCCGGCCAATCGAAGGGGAATGCGACGAAGTACAGGCCCAGGCCAGCGCAGAACCAGCCCCGGCGGAGAGCCTCGCGCTCGAAGAGGGCGCTGCCGGAGCTCGCTGCCCGGCGCAGCAGGGGCAGGGCCAGCCCGAGCAATGGAAAGAAGAAGGCCTGGTAGCGCTCGAGCAGTGTGTGGCGCGTCAGAGTGCGCGCGAACAACACGAAGGACGTGACCGTGAGGAAGGCCAGGATCTGCTCCGAGCGCGTGAGCGGGCGCCGGTCGAGCGCGGCTCGCCCGAGTGCCACGAGATACAGGGCGCCGATGCCCGGCAGGAGCAGGTATTGCCAGATGGCGAGCGTCTGGAAGTTGCTGAGCACGTTCTCGCGACCACCGACCATGGGATCGGCGCGCACGAAGGCGCGAGCCAGTTGCAACGTGTCGAGCACCGGATGCCGGGAGAGAGAGAGCACGCCGACATACAACAGGCCGACAGCGACGCCGGTGCCAACAAACAGCGCGAGGCGGAGCCAGGACTCGACGCGGCGCTCGCTGACGCAGGCGTAGAGCAGCAACGCCAGCGCTGCGATCACGCCGGCGACGCCGTTGGTCGGCGTCAGGAAGCAACCAAAGGCAGCGGCCAGCCCCAGCGCGACGGTCCACCCAGGCCGCCTACGCTGCACCCAGCAGACGAGCAGCGCCATCCCGAGCAGCATGGGATCTGCATAGAAGAAGGAGTGCTGCGGCAGCGGGAAGAGCGCCTGCACGGGCAGCAGCGTCGCCACTGCCAGCGCGAACAGCGGCCGATACAGAGACGCCAGGATGGCGTAGGCCCCGGTCAGAGTCAGGGCGAAAAAGAAGGGGTTCCAGGCGCTGAGCTCGAGCGCCAGAAAGCCGTTGGCTTTCGCGTACAGCAGGCCCAGGTAGTCGTACAAGCCGTGGGCGGGCCAGACATCGACGAACGGCCACTTGCCGTGCGCGAGGAACTCGTAAATGGCGGTGATCTGTTCGCCATCGTGCAGGGCATCCACCGGCTCTCGCGCGAGCAGCTGCTGGTGATGGGTGATCAGCGCGGAACCGAACACGATCAGCGGCAGCGCCACGCGCGACAGCCAGCGCTGGGGCGAGCCGCGCAGCCGCCCGCTGAGCCTGAGCCAGAACAGGCCCAGGCTCGCCGGCGTGAGCAGCGCCAGCGCGTCCAGCGCCAGCTGGCGGGGCTCGACCGCGTGGCGTCTCGCGAGCGTGTACTGTAGCTCGTTGGCAACCGGGCAGAGCGCAGGGAACGCAAAGAACGGGACCATCGCCATCACCCACGCCGCACGCACTCGCGCGCGCTGGGGCGCCGGGGTCTTCCGGAGCCACCACGCGAGCCCGGTGCCGAACACGAGTGGCAACACCAGCGCCCCGAGGCGCGCGCCCAGCCGGGTGCCGGTGTCGATCTGCGCGATCACCGAGACGATGTGCCAGCTCGGCCAGGCGAGCAGCGTGAGCGCGCCGATCGTGCCGAACGCGGAGAGCTGACGGCGCACCCGGAAGTGCGACGGCAACAGGCGCCGGGCCAGCGCCAGAAGCACCAGTACGGCGAGCGCGTCCAGACAGAAGTAGAACGAGCTCAGCTTCTGCAGGCTGCCGCCGATGACACCCGCGGCCAGAGCCAGGCTCGCGACCGCGCAGAAGCTGTTGATTAGGCCATTTTCCAGGCGGGAGCGCGCTCCAATGAACCAGCGCGGCAGCCGTTGCCGGAGCCAGCGAGCGGCATGATGGCAAGCGAGCCAGGCGCCGACGGAGGCCGCGACCAGCCGTACGTAGATGCCGAAGCGCAGCGAGGGGTCGACACCGTTCAGTGGCCCGAGCCCGATCGGTCGATCAGGGAAGCCGAGCAGAGCCGTGCTCGAGTAGGAAAAGACGCAGAACCCCGCGATCAGCGCCGCGAGCGTTCCCACAAAGGCGCCGGGCAGGATGCGGGTCGTCTCGAACCGAGCGAGCTTACCGGCAGGGCGCAGGGCGGAATCCATCCGCGCCGTGATACCAGATCCGGCGGCGGCGCCGAGCGCCAGCTCAACTCGAAGCGGACGCGCTCAGGCGACCTTGCTCTGCCAGGTCGCGTACCAGGGCGCCAGCTTCTCGCCGGGCATCGGCCGCGCCATGTAGTAGCCCTGGCCGTAGTCCACGCCCATCCAGACCAACAGATTCCACTCTTCCTCGGTCTCGATGCCCTCGGCCACGGTCTTCAGGCGCAGGCGCTTGGCGAGCTGGACGGAGGACTCGAGCAGGGAGCGCGCATCAGCGTCGCTGGTCGCACCGCTCACGAAGGTGCGGTCGAGCTTGAGCTCGGTGAAGGGCAAGCGGCGCAGCTGCGTGAGGCTGGAAAAGCCGGTACCAAAGTCGTCGATTGCGAGCAGAAAGCCCTTGAGGCGCAGCCGCGTGGTGATATCGAGCAGGGACTCGAGATCGTCGGCCAGCTTGCTCTCGGTGATCTCCAGGGGGACACGGTCCGGAGCGAGGCCGGCCGGGATCGCGGTCTCCGTGATGCGGTCGGGCAGGTCGAGCTCGCGCAGCGTCTGCGCCGAGAGGTTGACGGACGCGCCGATGTCGAGCCCGGCGCGCTGCCAGGCAGCTCCCTGACGGATGGCTTCCTTCACCACCCAGTCCGTCAGCGGCGCGATCAGCCCGCTCGATTCGGCGAGCGAGATGAAGGCGTCGGGCATGAGCAGCCCGCGCTCCGGATGCTGCCAGCGCACCAGTGCTTCGGTGCCATGCAGCTGCCCGCTGTGCAGGTTCAGCTGCGGCTGATAGTGCAAGAGCAGCTGGTCGTGCTCGATCGCCGTTTGTAGCTCTTCGGCGCTCACCTTGGGCACGGGCCGCTTTGAACGCGGCCTGGCCAGCGTCGCGACGCTGGCCAGCGCCGCCTCCAGCTCCGCGAGCCCGAACGGCTTCTGCAGCACGCCGGCGATCGCCAGCCCGCGGCCCTTGCCGAGCGCTTGCGCGGCCTTCAACACCTTCGGGTCCGCGCCGCTGATGATCACGAGCGGGCTCTTGACCCGTCGTTCGGCGAACAGCCGCATCGTCTCCACGCCGTCGCGGCCGGGCATGTTCAGGTCGCAACAGATCAGATCGAAGGAGCCGGCATCGATGCTCTCCAGGGCCTGCGCCGCGCTCTCCGCGGTCACGACCTCGCTGGCGCCCAGGCGTCGGAGCAGGTTCGAAAGGGTGCGTCCGCAAGCCGCGTCGTCATCGACGACGAGCACTCGCGCTGGCGATTGGGGCTGAGGATCCATGTACGGCAGGGGGGTGCGGCGGGAGCGTTGCGATACAGACGCAGGGGCTCACGAACCTGACCGGTCCCCGCACCGGGATCTGAAGCTGGAATGCTCGTGGCCCCCGGGACGAACGCTACCTGGCTGCCACATACAGGTTGGGGGTGTGTGCCCCAGCCGCGCGCCGACGCTCCGCGGCGTAACGAAGCGGGACGATTTTAAAAGCGGCCGTCAGCTCGGCTGCGCTACGGTCCGGCCGCTACCGCGCACCCTTCAGGCCGGGCGGTGCGACCCAGGATCCCATGTACCCCACCCTGTACCACGCGATTCACGATCTGTTTGGGCTCGATCTGCAAGCCCTCAAGCTGATCAACACCTTCGGCTTTTTGGTCGCGCTGGCATTTCTGGGGGCCGCCCAGGCCCTCGGCTCCGAGCTGGATCGCAAGCACCGGCAGGGCAAGCTCCCCTCGTCGCAGCGCAGGTATGTGCCGCCGCGCCCGCCGACCCTGGTGGACGTGGCGCTCTCCGGGCTGATGGCCTTCCTGGTTGGCTTCAAGCTGTTCGGGATCGTGCTGGGCGACTTCAAGCTGCAGGGCGGGGCGGACACGCAGCGTTACCTGCTCTCCGGGCAGGGCAACTGGCTCGCGGGTATCGCCTGCGGCGTGATCTGGATGGTGCTCAAGGTGCGCGAGTACCGCGTGCAGCGCGAGGAGTCGCGTCCCGCCGATCAGCCCGAGTTCATCGAGGTCACTCCGCGCGATCATCTGCTCGGCATCACCGGTGCCGCGGCGCTCGGCAGCTTGATCGGGGCCAAGCTGTTCCACCTGCTGGAGCGCCCCAAGAACATCATCGAGCTGATCGAGCACCCGAGCGTCGGGGCCATCTTCTCGGGCCTGACCATCTACGGCGGCCTGATCCTGGGTACGCTGTTCGTGTACCGCTACTGTCGCAAGCACAACCTGCCCTTCGTGCACATCGCCGACGCGGTGGCTCCGGGCTTGATGCTGGGCTACGGCATCGGCCGCCTCGGCTGTCAGCTGGCGGGTGACGGCGACTGGGGTATCGCGAGCGCGGGCGCGCCCAGCGGCTTCGGCTGGCTGCCGTCCTGGTTCTGGGCCTACGACTACCCGAACAACGTGCTCGGCCAGGGCGTGCCCATGCCGAGCGGCGGCTTTCCCGGGTACGGCATGCACCTGGTGCCGCCCGTGTACCCGACGCCGTTCTACGAGTCGATCATGGCGTTCGTGATCTTCGCCATCCTCTGGTCGCTGCGCAAACGCATCGAGCGCCCGCTGGTGATGTTCGGGCTGTACATGGTGCTGAACGGCATCGAGCGCTTCTGGATCGAGAAGATCCGCGTCAACGCCGTGTACGAGCTATTCGGCAAGACCGCGACGCAGGCGGAGATCATCGCCGTGCTGATGTTCGTCGGCGGCCTGGCGATCATGTTCATCCAGATGCGTAAGCCGCTGCCGCCGGCGCCCGCGCCGCAGCAAGAGCCGGAACCCGCGCCGACGAAGTGACCTGAACGAGACAACTGGATTGACCTGGCCGGCCCGGCTGGGGCCAGCCGGGTGCGATGTGCGGGGTAATCTTGGAAATTGCCCCCCGGGCGGGGGCTTTCGCGACGTCGAGTCGAGGTTTCCATGGAAACCTCAACTTCGACTCGATGCACCCGCCCCGGGTATGCCGGGGTTCGGCTCTACGCCTGCAATTCGCGTGGAGCTCTGAGACCTGATCCAGGCCCTCACCGGGTTTTGCATCAGCCCTGCTAGATTTCGTGCGGGCGCTGTTGGAGCATACCGCCATGCCGGCTCCGAGCTCTCCCGATCGTTCCGGTGCGCAGCGCGAGTTCCGGCTCGCGGTGATCGGCGGCGACGGCATCGGACCGGAGGTAGTGGAGGCGGGGCTCGAGGTGCTCGCCGCGCTGAGCCGCGCGCGACCCACGCTCGGCTTCGCTGTGACGCGCTTCGGCTGGAGCTCCGAGCGCCGGCTGCGCACCGGTCGCTATATTCCGGAAGGGGGCCTGGCGGAGCTGCGCCGGTTCGATGCCATCCTGTTCGGAGCCGTGGGCAGCCGCGAGGTGCCCGACCACGAGTCGCTGTGGGGTCTGCGCCTGCCCATTGTGCAGGGCTTCGATCAATACGCCAACGTCCGCCCGGCGCGGCTCTTGCCCGGAGTCGAGAGCCCGCTCCGGGCGGGCGGAGCCATCGACTGGGTGATCGTGCGCGAGAACTCCGAGGGCGAGTACGCCGGCCATGGCGGCCGGGCGCATCGCGGGTTGCCGATCGAAGTCGGGACGGAGACGGCCATCTTCACTCGAGCGGGCGTCGAGCGCATCCATCGCTTTGCGTTCGAGCTCGCGCGCCGCCGTCCGAGAAAGCGGCTCACGCTCGTGACCAAGTCGAACGCCCTGCGCTTTGGCATGGTGCTCTGGGACGAGATTTTCTACGAGCTGGCAGCCCATTATCCTGACGTGCAGGTGGATCGCGAGCTCGTCGATGCCGCTACCGCGCGCATGGTGAAGCGGCCCGAGTCGCTCGACGTCATCGTCGCTAGCAATCTGCACGCGGACATCCTGTCGGACCTGGCTGCCGCTCTGTCGGGCAGCCTCGGCGTCGCGCCCACGGCCAATCTCAACCCCGAGCGCGCGTTCCCCTCGCTCTTCGAGCCGATCCACGGCTCGGCGCTCGACATCGCCGGGCGTGGCATCGCCAATCCGATCGGCACCTTCTGGACGCTCGTCTTGCTGCTCGAGCAGCTCGGCGAAATGGCTGCAGCCGCAGTGCTGATGCGCGCCATCGAGGAAGTCACGGAAAGTCGGGTTCACACGCCCGATCTCGGCGGCAGCGCCACGACTCTGGACGTCACGCGCGCCGTCTGCCGAGCGCTCGGCGCCTGACGGTTTCCCTCGCGCGCAAGCGCGCACACGGACATACGCGCTCCCGGGGGGACGGCGTACGGGCGTGCTTGTCGCGTTACTTCAGCAAACGTCGCCGCCGGCAGGCAGCCCCCATTTAGGTCGGCGTAGCGGTCCCGTAGATATTGCCTGGGACAGGAGGAGGGTCAGCAAAATGTCGAACATCGCCGGCAAAGCGTACGCGATGAACCTCGTGACGCCGCTCACGGAGCTCACGGCGGACTTCAACAAAGTCGTGTTCTTCGGGCTCAGGATCCCGCTCTTCAAGGACAAGCTGCGCGGGCTGCTCACCTTGAGCATGATTCATTACGCGCGCTGGTCGATCCTGCGTCCTTCCGATTTTCCGCGCGTGTCCGACGCGCAGCCCGCCGAAGAGCTGAACTACAATTACATGTTCTTCTTCAGCAACTTCAACGGCAGCTGGGCCCAGTACGTGGACTCCTTCTCCGCGGCCATCCCCGAGGGCCTCGACTCGCTCTGGCACGACAATATCGGGTGGCCCACTGCCGTTCCTCAGCAGCCGTTTCATCGCTACGTCAACGACAACCAGCTGTGGACGAACCATTACTACAGCGCCTATCCGATGGCCGCTTCCAACGATGTGAAGGGGGCGCAGCAGGTGAAGGAGCAGCTGCGTGAGTTCATCGAGGACACGCTGAAGGATGGGCCGGAGCAGTTCATGGGCAAGTACCATGCACTGCTGAAGCGTCTGCAGGACTCGCTGAGCTGCATGGCGGAGACGCCGATCGTGAGCCTGGCTCATCAAGCGGTGGTCGAGCAATGTCGAGTCGACGAAGGCATCGTCTGAGGACCCGGAGCAACCGATGTCGAATCATTCTGGCAAAGCCTACGGCCTGATGGTGCTGTGTCCGCTGAAGAGCGAGACAGGCCTGGACCAGTCCCCCGAGGCATTCCTGCGGGACTTCTTGAACGACCTGCCGCAGCACGAGCAGAGCCCGATGGCCGCGGTGCCCAATACCTATCTGTGCCGCTTCTTCGTGCTCAACGACGTGTTCTACCAGGGCAAACCCGCGGAGCTGGACCATCTGAAGTCCAAGTACCTGGCGTTCGTGGCCGAGATTCACGCACCCGAAGAGAGCGACGTGGACGAGTACCTGCGGATGATGTGGAGGAATGCGGGCGGTGGCAGCTTCGTGCCCAGAGCCTGGAAGTACTGCCTCGGCTTCGAGACCGTGACCAACGCGGACCAGTTTGCCGAATACATGCGGCGCTGTCAGATCCACACCACGCTCTACTTCAACGGTTCCACGGACGAGCCGCTCAGCGAGCAACTCAAGGCGCTGTACCTGAAGCAAGAATTCACACGCTTCGTGTACCAAAACCAGGGCTTGCCGGCGCCCGCTCTACAGGAAGCGTTTCGCGCCTTCGTCGCTCGCGTCCGCCCGTCTGCCGCCACGCCGACCTGGCGTCCCGGTGCATCCAGCCTCGCCACCGCAGTCATCGAGTGAGCACGACCATGAAAGACCGAGCTGTCGATCTGCACGACGTCCAGGGCAACATCATCAAGGCCTATCCGCGCTTCGGTTTCCCGAGGGCACGCTACCTGTTTTTTCGCATCAACGATGCCAAAGCCGGGCGTGAGTTTCTGGCGAAGTTGCTCCCGTTCATCACCACATCCGCGCCCTGGCTCAGAGAAGGCAACGCGGCAGACGGCTCCGCCCGACCCGAAGTGGCGACCAACGTCGCGCTCAGCTTCGAGGGCCTGCGCCGGCTGGGCGTGCCTCAGGCGTCGCTCCAGAGCTTCCCCGAGGCCTTTGCCAGCGGCATGAAGGCGCGGCGCGCGATCCTGGGCGATGACGGGCCGAGCGCGCCCGACAAGTGGGACCCCATCTGGCAAGACCCGGATCCCGTGCACCTGTTCGTGGCCATCAACGGCGGTACCTTCGACCAGATCCAGCGCTGCCAGGATCGGATCCTGGCGCTACGTGCCAGCGCCGACGCCGTCCAGTTGCTGGATGGGCACCGCGGGCCTGACGGACAGAAGCTGCCCTACCAGGACGCCTCCGCCGTCTTCATCAACGACGAAGCCACGCCGCGCGAGCACTTCGGCTACGCCGATGGCATCAGCAATCCCTTCTTCAAGGGCTCGCTCGCGGACTCCTCGAACGTGGTGGGTGGGGGCAAACGCAGCAGCTCCGGCAGCTGGGAGCCGCTGGAGACGGGCGAATTCTTGCTGGGCTATCCCGACGAAGCCTTCGAGTATCCGGAGGCGCCGGTGCCCAACCTGCTCGGCGACAACGGCACCTATCTGGTCTATCGCAAGCTGCACGAGAATGTCGGCTCGTTCGAGCGCTACCTGAACGAGGCCAGCGCGGCCTACCCGGGCGGAAGAGAAATGCTCGCCGCCAAGTTTGCCGGGCGCTGGCGCAACGGCGCGCCGCTCGTTCACTATCCGACGGAAGCGAGCGCCAACGAATTCGGCGAGGAGTGGGCGCGCGCCAAGAAGCAGATCGCCGAGTCCAGAGGGATGGAGCGGGAGCGCGCCAAGCGACACTTCGCCAAACTGAACGAGAAGATGGTCGACTTCGACTACACGCAGGACCTGGCGGGCGGTCGCTGCCCGATCGGCGCGCATGCTCGGCGAGTGAATCCGCGCTCCGCGCTGGAGTATGGCGAGCACGGTGCCTTCGCGCGCCCCGACGCGCTCAGCAATCGGCGCCGCATCCTGCGCCGGGGCATGCCGTACGGGGATTCGCGCGATCGCACGGACGACAAAGGCGAGCATGGCGTGATCTTCATGGCGCTGGGCGCCGACATCGCGCGCCAGTTCGAGTTCGTGCAACAGCAGTGGATCAACTACGGCAACGATTTTCGCCGCGCGAACGACAAAGACCCATTGCTCGGCAACCACGAGAAGGACGCGGGACGCTTCCTGATCGAGAGCGATCCCCACGCCGCTCAGCCGCCGCATTTTTGCAGCGCGCTCCCACGCCTGGTGGAGACTCGCGGGGGCGAGTACTTCTTCGTGCCCAGCCTGACGGCCCTGCACATGATCGCCGACGGGATCGTCGATCCGACCTGAGCCGGCAGCTTCTTCGGGCTATCGGTGCGCGGGCGGCGCGAATAGACTCGCGCCGCTCCATGTTCGTGACGGAAGTTCTGGCCCGCGTCGTCCAGGGGCTGAGCGCAGCAGGCACTTCCTGGCTCGTGGCGCTGACGGTGGGCGGTGTTGCCGTCTTGCCGCTGACCCGGCGCCTCGCGCAGCGAGCCGTGCTGGTGCGGGCCAGCGTCGGGCTGGCGGAAGGGCGCTAGGACTACCGACGCCATCGTGATGGCCTCGGCTGCCCGTCGCGGGGATCGACTGCTCACGTCGGATTCGAGGATCTGGAGCGCTTGCGAGCGTACTTCCCCGGCGTCCGTGTGCTGAAGGTTTAGCCCCGCGCGATCCGCCTCGCGCTCGCCGCGACCTGATACTATACTTGTGTTCAGGCTGCGCGACCGGTCCGCTGCCACCACGAATGAGCGCTCAGTGAATCCGAATCCCCGCGCGGTGGGCCCCTTCGAGCTCCGCTCATGACGATCGCCGTCCTGGCAGAGAAGCCCTCCGTGGCGCGCGATCTCGCGCAGGTGCTCGGCGCCGATCGCCGCGGAGCGGGCGCGTGGTCCGGCAACGGCTACGTGGTCACGTGGGCGGTGGGGCACCTCGTGGGGCTGGCCGAGCCAGACGGGATCAAGCCGGAGTGGCGGCGCTGGCGGCGAGAGGATCTCCCGCTGTTGCCGGAGCGCTGGCCTCTGACGGTGTTCGAGTCGACGCGCGAGCAGTTCGAGGTGGTGCGGCGCGTGCTGAACGCCCCCGACGTAGCGTCGGTGATCTGTGCCACCGATGCCGGGCGAGAAGGGGAGCTGATCTTTCGTTTCATCTACGAGGCGGCGGGCTGCCGCCGCCCGGTGTCGCGGCTGTGGATCTCTTCCCTCACCGAGAGCGCCATTCGCGAGGGGTTGCTGCGTCTGCGCCCCGGTAGCGAGTACGACGCGCTCGCGGACGCGGCCCTCGGTCGCAGCCGCGCCGACTGGCTCGTGGGCATGAACTTGTCACGCGCCTACGGGCTGGCGCTGGACGCGCCGCTCTCCGTCGGGCGAGTGCAGACGCCGACGCTGGCGATGCTGGTGGAGCGCGAGCGGGCGATCCGTGATTTCGTACCCCAGGATTATCTGGAGGTGTGGGCCACGTTCTGTGCGCGGGAGTCAGAGTCTAGCGGGGACACCCCGCACCCCGAGCGGCGCTATTCCGGCACCTGGTTCGATCCGCGCGCCAGGGAGCATGCTCGTCGCTTGCCCGCGTCGGGTGAGAAGGCACGGGAGATCGTCCTGCGCGTGCAGCGGGGCCAGGCCCGCATCGCCAGTCTGAGCTCACAGACCAAGCGGATGCCGCCACCGCTTTTGCATGACCTGACCGATCTGCAGCGGCAAGCCAACCGTCTCTACGGTCTGTCCGCGCAGCGCACGCTCGATGTGGCGCAGTCGTTGTACGAGAAGCACAAGCTCATCAGCTATCCGCGCACGGATTGTCGCCATCTGTCGAACGAGCTCGCGGGCACGCTGCCTGCCGTGGTGCAGGCGATCGGCGGCCCCTACAGCGCCCTTCTGGCTGCAGGGACTGGTCAGCGTCCGCTCTCGCGGCGCTTCGTCGATGATGGCAAGGTGACGGACCATCACGCGATCGTGCCCACCAGCGTGTCCGCGGCGGGCCGGGCGCTGACCAGCGATGAGCGCAAGCTGTACGATCTGATCTGCCGGCGGCTGCTGCAGGCGTGGCATGCGGACTTCGTCTGGGCGGCGACCGAGGTGATCACGGAAGTGAGGGCACCCAACGCGCCGGCAGGAGAGGTCGACTCCTTTCGGAGCCACGGGACGACCATCGAGCAGCGAGGCTGGAAGGTGCTCGATCTGGGTGCAGCGAAGGCGCCGCGCGACCGCGGTAAGGCCACCGGCGAGGAGGAAGCAACGATCGACGAGGTGTTGCCCGCGGGGTTGGCGCGCGGGCAGGAGGCGCGGGTGCTGGATGCGCGCGCCGTCCAGAAGACCACTCGCCCGCCGCCGCCGCTGAATGACGCGACTCTGCTCACGGCAATGGAGAGCGCGGGCAAGTCGCTCGACGAAAAGGAGCTGTCCGACGCGATGAAAGACAGCGGCCTCGGCACCCCTGCCACACGCGCCAGCATCATCGAGACGCTGCTGGCGCGCGGCTATGCAGAGCGCGAAGGCAAGGCGCTGCGGGCCACCGAGCGCGGGATGGGCTTGATCGAGCTGGTCGATCCCGAAGTGAAGAGCCCCGCGATGACCGGTGCGTGGGAGGCGCGGTTGCACGCCATCGCCCGCGGCCAGGGCTCATTGCCGCAGTTCATCGAGCAGATCGAGGCGTATGTGACCCGCGTCGTCGGTCGTGTACCGCCGTTCCTGCCGCCTCTGCCCGGCGATGCGAACCCGGGACCCCGCGCCAGCGAGCGAGCTCCGTCGCGCGCGAGCGAGCCCCCGCCGCTGAGCCCGACGCCGGCGAAGCTCGCCGGGGCCAAGAGGGCACCAATCAGCCACGCCGCCGTGCCGTCGTCGCTCGAGCAGTTGCTGCAGAGCCGGTTCGGTTTTGCCTCGTTCCGTCCTCATCAAGCCGAGGTGTGCCAGGCAGTGGCCGCGGGCAACGACGCGCTGCTCGTCATGCCCACCGGCGCGGGTAAGTCGCTGTGCTATCAGCTGCCCGGGCTGGCTCGTGGCGGAACGACGCTGGTGATCAGCCCACTGATCGCCTTGATGGAGGACCAGGTGGCCCGGCTGGAGGCGCTCGGTCTCCGGGTGGGCCGGATCCATTCCGGTCGCCCGCGCACCGAGTCGCGCCAGGTGTGTGCGGACTATGTCGCGGGCGCGCTCGACTTTCTGTTCATTGCCCCGGAGCGGCTCGGGGTGGCTGGTTTCCCGGAGCTGCTCGCGCGGCGCCGCCTCGGCCTGATCGCCATCGACGAGGCGCACTGCATCTCGCAGTGGGGTCATGACTTCCGTCCCGACTACCGTCTGCTCGGGCAGAGGCTCCCGCTCCTGCGCCCCGCCCCGGTGGTCGCGCTCACCGCGACGGCCACGCCCATCGTCCAGAGAGACATCGCCGCGCAGCTGGGCCTCGCGGAGGCGCGGCTCTTCATTCACGGCTTTCGGCGCGACAACCTGGCGCTGGAGGCGATCGAGGTGTCGGCAAAGGAGCGCCCCGGCCTCGCGCTGAGCTGGCTCTCCCTTCCGGAGCGGCGGCCAGCGATCGTCTACGCGCCCACCCGCAAGGTGACCGAGGCCGCAGCGGAGCTGCTCGCCACACGCTACCGCGCAGCGGCCTATCACGCGGGGCTGAGCACCGAGCTCCGGGAACGAGTGCAGAGCGACTTCCTCGCGGGACGGGTCGAGGTCGTGGTGGCCACGGTGGCGTTTGGCATGGGCATCGACAAGGCGGATGTGCGCACCGTGTTGCACCTGGGGTTGCCCGCCAGCGTCGAGTCTTACTATCAGGAGATCGGGCGCGCGGGTCGCGACGGCAAGCCCTCGCGCGCGGTGCTGATGCATCACTTTGGCGATCGCAAGACGCACGAGTTCTTTCGCAAGCGCGACTACCCCGAGCCGGACGTGCTGCAGAAGCTCTTCTCCGCTCTCGGCACCCGGGCGGTGAACGAGCAGACCTTGCGCAGGAAGGCGCGCGTCAGCAAGGCCGAGTTCGAAAAGGCGCTCGAGAAGTTGTGGATCCATGGCGGCGTGCGCGGCGTGAGCGAAGAGCAATTGGTGCGCGGCGCGGAGGGCTGGCGCGCCGCGTACGAGGCGCAGCTGGCTCTGCGCGTCGAGCAGCTGGCGCGCATGGCGGCCTTCGCCGAGGGCCAGCGCTGCCGCATGCTCGCGCTCGTCGAACACTTCGGCGATCAGGAAGACTCGGGCCTGGCCTGTGGCCTGTGCGACGTGTGCGCGCCCGGCACCGGCTTGTCGAGCCAGCTCCCGCGCGCGCCCGTTCTGCCCGCGCCCGCGCGCTTCGAGCGGGACGGCCAGAGCAGCCGTCAGCCACGCCGGGGCCGCAAAGCGGCGCGCCGTGGCCGGCGCACCCGACGCTCGTCGTCCCGTCCCGCGGTGGAGCTGCCCACGGTGGGGCCGAACGCCGGCCTGGTCGCTGCGCTGCGTGCCTGGCGCTTGCAGCAGGCCCAGCGAGAGCGCGTGCCCGCTTTCCGCGTGCTCACCAATCGGGCGCTCGTGGCCATCGCGGAGGCACGGCCCGGCACCGCCGCCGCGCTGCGGGCCGTGACGGGCGCGCGATCCAAGGCGTCGCAGGCGTACGGCGCGCAGATCGTCGCGCTGTGTCAGGGCTCGCTCGCGCTTCGGTGCGGTGGAGGCCAGGTCCCCGCGCCGGCACTCACCCGCACGAGCCCGCGCCGGACGAGGCGGACGAGTACCAGGCGCTGAGTGGGCTCGAGGCCGCTGCGCGCCCGCTGCGCGCCCGCTTGCCCCCTGGACACTTCACCGGGACGCACACTGGCCGTACGTCTGTGCTAAGCGCTGCGGTCGCCATTCGAGGCGACCTCCCTGCTCGAGAGATACGCATGAGCCAAGCCGACTTCGACCCGGAATACGTCTTTTCGCACCACCCCGCCACGCCGCAGAAGCACGAGGACTACGACGCCATTCACGCGGGGGCGAAGCAGTTCGCCAGGATCATTCTCGATCACGTGCCGGCCTGTTCCGATCGGGCGGCGGCGCTGCGCCTGTTGCGCGAGGCCTCGATGATGGCGTGTGCGGCGGTGGCGCTGGACGGACGCCTGAAGTGAGCCGAGGCCCGTCTCAGGGCGGGCCTGATTCGGGAAACGCGGCAGCCGGTCCTTCGCGTCGGGCAACTCCAAGCCCGTGCGCGATGCGAGGTGCCGCCAATAGCTCATTCAACGTGGCGCCTCGAGCAAGGTGAGCACGCTGGAATGTCAGGGTTGGCTGGTGGCCGTTGTTTGCAAGCAAGGCCACCAGCCAGGCGCACCGGTCACTTCGCGTTCGGCAACTTCCCCTGCACGCCCTTCACGTAGAAATCGATCTTCGACAGGAACTGATCGTCCGCGGTCTGGCCCGCCTCCAGCCGCGCCTTGCCGCCCTGATCGCTGATCGGCCCCTTCCAGATCGCGAACGTGCCCGCTTTCAGCCCGGCGCTCGCTTCCGCCACTTTGGCCTTCACCGGGGCCGGCACCTGCTCGGAGAGCGAGACCAGCTCGATCGCGCCTTCTTTCACGCCCCACCAGCTGCGCTCGCTCTTCCAGGTGCCGTCCAGCTGCGCTTGCACGGCTTTCTCGTAATACGGAGCCCAGTGGATCACCGCCGACGCCAGGTGCGCGTGCGGTCCGAACTGGCTCATGTCGGAGTCCCAGCCGAAGCCGAGCTTGCCTGCTTTCTCCGCCGTCTGCAGCACGGTGGGCGAGTCGGTGTTCTGGAACAGCACGTCCGCGCCCTGATTCAGCAGCGCCTGCGCGGCCTCGCTCTCCTTGGGCGGATCGAACCACTTGTTCACCCAGACCACGCGGACCTCGAGGTCGGGCTTTTGCGTCTGAGCGCCGAGCGTGAAGCTGTCGATGTTGCGGATCACCTCCGGGATCGGAATGGAGCCGACGACGCCCAGCTTCTTGGTCTTGGTCATCGCGCCCGCCACGATGCCCGCGAGGTACGCGCCCTCGTAGGTGCGTGAGTCGTACGTGCTCAGGTTGGGCGCCGTCTTGTAGCCGGTGGCATGCTCGAAGTGGACCCTGGGGAAGTCCGCCGCCACCTTCAGCATCGGCTCCATGTATCCGAAGGTGGTGCCGAAAATCAGCTGGTTGCCCTGGTCCGCCAGGTCCCGCAGCACGCGCTCGGCGTCGGCACCTTCCGGTACGCTCTCGACGAAGCTGGTCGACACTTTGCTGCCAAACTTCTCCGCCACCGCCTTGCGGCCCAGGTCGTGCGCGAAGCTCCAGCCTGCATCTCCCACCGGGCCCACGTACGCGAAGGCGATCTTCAGCGGCGCAGCGGGCGCGGCCGCCGGAGTCGCCGCCGCCGGAGCCGCCGCTGCGCTCTGCTTCGAGCTCCACGTGGGCACGGGGTCGGGCTTCTTGCTGCAGCCGGCGAGGCCGAGCGCGAGCGCGAGCAGCGCGGACAGCGAATCGAGACGCGAGGCGCGGGCGACGGTGATGGACATGGACGTCAAGCTCCAGGGTGAAAGGGCTTACCGAGAGAAGAGGGCAGATGCGCGCGAATCCAGCTCGCGTTGCGCGAGATCAGGATCAACACGAAGATCGTGGCGAGATAGGGCAGGGCGCTCGACAGCTGCACCGGCAGGCTCACGCCTTCGCCTTGCAGGTGCAGTTGCAGCATGGTCACGCCCCCGAACAGATAGGCGTCGAGCAACACCCGCGCGGGCTGCCAGGTGGCAAAGGTGGTGAGCGCGAGCGCGATCCAGCCCTTGCCGGCGCTCATGCCCTCGACCCAGACCGGCGTGTACACCACCGACAGATAGGCGCCGCTCAGGCCGCACAGGGCGCCGCCGAACAACACGGCGGCAAAGCGGATGCGACGCACCGGGTAGCCGAGCGCATGTGCCGACTCCGGCGCCTCGCCCACGGCCCGCAGCAAGAGCCCGGCGCGCGAGCGGTAGAGGAACCAGCTGAACGCGAGCGCCAGCAGCGGGGCCACATAGACCAGCGGGTGGTGGCGGAACAGCGCCGGACCGAGCAAGGGCACGTCGGCGAGCCCCGGCAGGTCGAAATGCGGCCGCGGGCCGAGCCGCTCCTGCGTGTAGCGGAGCCCGACGAAGGCGGAGAGCCCGCTGCCGAACAAGCTCAGCGCCAGCCCCGTCGCGTACTGGTTGGTGTCGAGCCAGATCACGAGCAGCCCGAACAGCGCCGCCAGCAGCGCGCCGCTCAGCATGCCGCTAGCGAACGCCAGAAGATCGCTGCCCGTCGCCACGGCCGTGGCAAAGCCCGCGATCGCCGACAACAGCAGCATGCCCTCCGCGCCCAGGTTGAGCACTCCCGAGCGCTCGTTGATCAAGAGCCCGAGGCTCGCCAGCGCGAGCACCGTGCCCGCATCGAGCGACGAACCGACGAGCAGCGCCAGCGCATCCATCATGCGGCGCTCCCGCGCGCGACCCAGCGCGGCCGCCGCTCGATCAACGTGTCGCAGGCCAGCAGCGAGAGCAACAGCAAGCCCTGGAACACGCTGGTCAGCGCCTTCGGCAAACCGAGCCGCGACTGTGCCAGCTCCCCGCCGATGTAAAACATGCTGAGCAGCACGCTCGAGAAAACCACCCCGACCGGCTCCAGCCGCCCCACGAACGCCACGATGATGGCGGTGAAACCGTAGCCGAGCGGCACATACGGCGTCAGCTGCCCGAGCGGCCCCGCCACTTCCAGCGCGCCCGAGAGCCCCGCCAGCGCACCGGAAATCAGCAACGCGCTCCACAGCGCCGCGCGAGCCGAGAAGCCCGCGTAGCGCGCCGCGGCTGGCGCCAGGCCGGCCACGCGCAGCCGAAAGCCGGCGAGCGTGCGCCGAGACACGAGCCAGAACACGGCCACGGCGAGCAGAGCCAGCGGAGTGCCGAGGTTGGCGCGCGACCCCGACAGCAGGCGTGGGATGCGCGCCGCCGCGGCAAACGTGGCCGTCTGCGGGAAGTTGTAGCCCGCGGGGTCGCGCCACGGACCTTGTACGAGATAGCTGAGCAGCTCCTCCGCCACGTACACCAGCATCAGGCTCACCAGGATCTCGCTCGCGTTCCAGCGCTCGCGCGCCAGCGCCACCAGCGCCGCCCAGAACGCTCCGCCGATCGCCCCGCTGAGCAGGACCAAGAGCACGATCGCGCTGCTGGTCTGCTCCGTCGCGTGCAGCGCCACACCGCCACCGCAGATCGCGCCCAGGATGAACTGCCCCTCCGCGCCGACGTTCCAGACGTTGGCGCGATACGCGAGCGATAGACCCAGCCCCATCAAGAGCAGCGGCGTCGCCTTCATGCTCAGCTCGCCGAGCGCGCGCACGCTGGAGAGCGGCGTGACGAAGAACAGCTCCAGCCCCTGCAGCGGGTCCTTGCCCAGCAAGGCGAAGAGCGCCGCGCAGCCCAGCACGGTGAGCGCCAGCGCCAGCAGCGGTGAGCCCAGCGCAGCCCCGCGCGAGGGTGCAGCGCGCGCCTCCAGCCTAAGCATGCAACGCTCCCGGTTCGAGAGCTGCCGTCGCGCCCTCACTCTCCGGCCACAGCCCGCTCATCCAGGTGCCGATCTGATCCACCGAAGCCTGCCGCGTCGGCAGCCGTGGCGAGAGCCGCCCGCGCGACATCACCACCAGCACGTCGCTGATCTCGAACAGCTCGTCCAGATCCTCACTGGCCACCAGCAGCGCGGCGCCGGCATCGCGCAGCGCCAGCAATTGTCGCCGGATCTGCGCGGCAGCCCCCACGTCCACGCCCCAGGTCGGCTGCGACACGATCAAGAGCTCGGGCCGCGCGTCGATCTCGCGCCCGACCACGAACTTCTGCAGATTGCCGCCGGACAGGCTGCGCGCGGGCGCCTCCGGGCCCTGCGCGCGCACGTCGAAGCGCTCGAGCAGGCGCTCGCACAGTGCGTGCAGCGCGCGCAGATTCAACCAGCCGTGCCGCGCCGGCTCGGACCGCGTGAGCAAGGTGTTCTGAGCCAGCGACAGACCCGGCACCGCAGCGCGCCCGAGCCGCTCTTCGGGCGAAAAACGCAGACCCAGCGCGCGCCGCTGTGCCGGCGATTGGCCGTTCAGGGCTCGGCTGCACCAGCGCACGCTGCCGTGATCGGGCCGCGCGTCTTCTCCGGAGAGCAACGCCAGGAGCTCCCGCTGTCCGTTCCCCGACACTCCCGCGAGCCCCACGATCTCCCCGCGGTGCACGCGCAACGAGACGTCGCGCAGCGCGACCCCGAACGGCTCCGCGGGCGCATGCGACAGCCCCTGGACCTCGAGGCAGAGCTCGCCGGGCGGCTGCTCGCGCCGCGACAGCGCCGGCGGCTCCGCGCCGATCATCAACCGCGACAAGCTGGCGTTGCTCTCCTGCCGCGGGTCGACGCTGCCCGTCACTCGCCCGCCGCGCAGCACCGTGCAACTGTCACACAGCGCGCGCACCTCATCGAGTTTATGGCTCACGTACAGGATCGAGCAGCCGCGCTCGGCGAGCTTGCGCAGCGTCGCGAACAGGCCCGCGACGGCGCCGGGCGCGAGCACGCTGGTCGGCTCGTCCAGGATCAGGAGCTGAGGCTCGGCGAGCAGCGCGCGCAGGATCTCGACGCGCTGGCGCTCGCCGACGCTGAGCGTGTGCACCGGTCGCGCGGGCTCCAGCTGCAGGTCGTACGCCGCGCCCAGCTCCGCCATGCGCCGGGAGGTCTCGGCCAGCGTCGGGCCGCGCTCCAGGCCGAGCCACACGTTCTCGGCCACGGTCAGGCTCTCGAACAACGCGAAGTGCTGAAAAACCATCGCGATGCCGAGCGCGCGGGCCGCGCGCGGGCTGCCGATTTGCAGCGCCTTGCCGTTCCAGCGCAGCTTGCCCGAGTCCGGTTGTACCGCGCCGTAGACGATCTTCATCAGGGTCGACTTGCCCGCGCCATTTTCGCCCAGCACGGCATGGATCTCGCCGGGGCGCAGGCGCAGGCTGACCGCGTCATTGGCGCTTACGCCGGGATAGCGCTTGCTGATCGCGTCGAGCTCGAGCCTGAACATGCGATCGGGGAAAGTTGCCAAGGCGCCTGGAAAGCGTGCTCATGCAGGAGTGTCGGCGGCGTTTCTTCGCCGCCGCCATCGTCCTCGATATGGGACCGAGCGCCAGAGCCCTTCGCCCCCGATGGTGGCGGCCTTCGGCTCGCCGGTCAAGCGCCGGTCGGATTCTGGCTCGATCCCCCACAGACCTGTAAGCTAGGGCCGCGAATCTGCGTCATGGCGAGCGCTGACGATTTCTCCGCACTTTCCGAGGTGGTGGCCGGGCGTTTCCGGATGCGCCGGCTGGTGGCCTTTGGCGGGATGGCGAACATCTACGAAGTCGAAGACTTGCACAGCGGTCGGGTCGGAGCGCTGAAGCTCTTGAAGGCGCGTTTCCGTACCGTTCCCGACGCTGTCGAGCGGCTGAGCCGTGAGGCGGAGGCGGCGAGTCAGATCAGCGATCCACACATCGTCGAGACGCTCGAGGCGGGCCGTCTTCCCACCGGCGAGCCCTTCTTATTCATGGAGCTGCTGAACGGGGAACCCCTCGACCGAGTGATCTCGCGCCGGGGTCGGCTGCCGATCAGCGAGTCGATCGAGATCGCGGCCCAGGCCGCGCACGGCCTCGCCACGGCGCACGCAGCGGGTATTTTGCATCGCGATATCAAGCCCGCGAATCTGTTCCTCGTCTCCGGTGCGAAGACGCTGGTGAAGCTGCTCGACTTCGGCGTCTCGAAGTTCGTGGGCGGCGGCAACCACTCGCTCACGCGCGAGGGGCTGGCGCTCGGCACGTTCTCGTACATGCCGCCGGAGCAGATGATGGGCGCCAAGCGCGTCGACGTGCGCGCCGACATCTATTCGCTGGGCGTGGTGCTCTATCAGTGCCTGGCTGGCGCGCCGCCGTTCGTGGCCAAGAGCCTGCCCGCGCTCAGCAACATGATGGCGCAGAACGAATATGTGCGCGTGACCCAGCTCCGCCCCGATGCGCCTGCCGAGCTCGATGCGATCCTGGAGCGCAGCCTGCGCGCCGATCCGAGCGAACGCTACGCTGGCGTGCGCGAGTTCCGCGAAGACCTGCTGCGCCTCTCCCGCCGCTCGCTGCCGCAGCGCACGCTGAGCGTGGGCGAGCCGCTGCCGGCGCGCCCGCCGGTGCGCACGGAACGGCGCCCGCTGGCGAGCGGCGCTGTCACCGGCCCCATGACGAGTGGCCCGATCGCAGCGCCCGCGAACGGCGCGGTGCCGGTCAACCCGATGTCGAACAAGGTGAATTCGATCGTCGAGACGGTCGTGCCGCGCACGCGCCGCCGCTGAATTCACACCGCCGGGAGCGGGCGGTTCGCGTGGCGCAGGATCAGCTCGTGCACGCACAGGAATGCGCCGCCGAGGGCCATCGCCATCGCACCGATCGAAGACAACCCCACATGCCCCACGAGCACCCCGACCAGCGCCGGCATCAGCGCCGAGCCGAGCGTGGCGCTGCTCACCAGGAAGCCGACGGTGTGGCCCGAGAGCGAGGCTCCGACGCGCGCCGGGGTGCGAGCCATCAACGTCGGGTACATCGGCGCGAGGCTCATGCCGAGCAACAGCAGACCGAAACGGCCCGGCACCCCCGGGCTCAGCGCAAACAGCGCGACCCCCGCGACGGCGCCGACGCTGGCCAGGCGCAGCAAACGATCGGGCCCGAAGCGCTCGGCGATCGAGCCCAGCAGCACGCGACCCAGGGTCAAGCTGCCCCAGTAGGCGGACGTCCACGAGCCCGCGCCCTCGACGGGCAGACCGCGCGCCTCGGTGAGCCAGGTAAAACACCACTGACCGACGCTCGACTCCAGCCCCGAGTAACAGAAGAAGCTGGCCATGAGCAGCCAGACCCGTCCGCTCGCGAGCGCCTCCCGGGCGGAGCCCACCGGCGGTACGCTCGCTGGCGCGCTGGTGCCAAGCTGGCTTTCGCTCGTGGGGTTCGCGGGAGCAGCGCGATCCCACGCGCGGCGCGTGGCCAGGAAGGCGAGCGCCATGGCGCCGAGGGCGGCGGCGATCGCGGCGTAGCCCGCGCGATAGCCGGGACCGAACGCGATCGCGGCGGTCATGATCGCAGGCCCCGTGCTCGCGCCGACGCCCCAGCAGGCGTGCAGCCAGTTCACGTGCCGCACCGAGAAATGCCGTGCCGCATGGGCATTCAGCGCCGCGTCGATGGCGCCCGAGCCGAGCCCGATCAGAAACGCCACCGGGAAGAACAGCGCCCACGCCGGCGCGAGCGCATAACCCGTGAGCCCCAGCGCCACGAGCGCGCTGCTGCCGGCGAGCAACCCTCCTACGCCGGTCTTGTGCATCCAGCCGCCGGCGAGCAAACCGGAGATGAAATAGCCGCTCACGGCCATGCCCAGCACCAGACCGATCGCCGACGGCGGCAGCTGAAACGCCTGCCGCAGTGACGGCCAGGCGATGCCCAGCGTGGCATCGGGCAAACCGAGTGAGATGAACGCCAGATAGGCGAGCAGGAGCAGGCGCGTCTCTCGCGTCATGCGCTGATGCTAGTGTCGCGTCTCATTGGTAGCAATCGTGGCCCGAAGCGGGCCGATTCGCCCGCGGCGCCGGCAGCACGGTTGGCGGAAATGCCCTTGCGCTGGACGCTGGCGCCGGCGCTGTGCCATCTGTGTCAGGGCGGTGTGCCTGGGCCGTGCTCGAGCTCGCGTCGCCGGCAAACGCTTGCAGCAGGGTGTGTGAAGCACCCGTGCAACAGCCAGGCGCTGAAAGCTGCAGCGAGTCGTGGGACAAGTGACCTGGCCCGAACCGGTGACCCTGGAGTATGCGGCTCGGGTCAAGCGACGTTTCGCGGGCGTAACTCGCGGGCCGCGTCGTGCGCTGTTCGTTTGCTCCCGTCGCGTGGCGCGCTGGAGCATGCGATGATGAGCTCATGCTGGGGGGCATGAACGAGGAGAACGAGCGCCATCGCTCGGCGGCACATTTGCTGTACGAGCTGGCTAAACCGTTGCGTGTGCTGTCTGCGCTGAGCTGGGAGGGGCGGCTGCGCGAGGAGTTTCTGGCCTCGGGCGGTCAGAAGCTGCCGGAGCCGCGCTATGAGGCGTTCGATGCGCAGCGGGTGATCGATGGTGTGGCCGAGGTGCGGCGCAGGCTGCGGCCTGGGTCGGTCGCGGATGACTGGCTGGGGCGCGAGGCTCGGGCCATCGAGGCCACGGCGCGCATGCTGGCGGCCGCGGGCACGCCGGCCTTCTTCGAGTACAGCCGCGAGCTGTACGGCGTGCCCACGCGGCCGATTCGCTTCGACCCGACCACGCCCCTGGAGCTGGCGCAGCAGGTGCAGGCAGCCATCGCGGAGTTCACGGGCGCGAAGCTGCTGCCACCGCCGTTGCGCGATCGCACGGGAGCAGAGGTCGCGGCGGAGCTCGAGGCGGGCGTGCGCCTGCACTTTGGTGATGCTGCGCCGAAGGTGGAGCTGGTCGATGAGCTCTCCGCCAATGCGCTCGCCACTGCCACGCGCATCAAGGTTCGGCGCGATGCGAAGTTCACGCGGCGCGACGCGGCGCAGTTGCTGAACCATGAAGCCTTCATCCACGTCGCCACGGCTCTGAATGGCCAGGCGCAGACGGATCTGCCGCTGCTGGCGATCGGGCACCCCGGCACGACGCGTACGCAGGAAGGCCTCGCGGTGTTCTCCGAGTTCGTATCCGGAACGCTCGAACTCGATCGCTTGCGGCGCCTCGCCGATCGCGTGGTCGCGGTGCAGATGGTGTGCGAAGGGGCGGACTTCATCACGCTGTATCGCTGGTTTCTGGAGCGCACTTTCAGTGGAGGAAAGCTCAGTGAAGGACAGGCGAGTGAAGAGCAGGCGTTCGAGTCGACTCGCCGCATTTTCCGCGGCGCGCCGCTGACGGGCGGCGCACCCTTCACCAAGGATTGCGGCTACCTCTCCGGTCTGCTCGCGGTGCTGATGTTTGTGCGAGCCGCCTTTGCTTGCAATCGGAGCGATACGCTCGGCCTGCTCTTCGCCGGCAAGCTGGACCTCGCGGCGATCCCGGCACTCGGCGATCTGCGCCGGCGTGGCCTCTGCCGCCGCGCGCGCTTCCTGCCGCCCTGGGCAGCCGAGCCCGGCTGGGTGCTGAGCTACATCACGCTCTCGACGTTCCTGTCGCGCATCGAGCTGTCGGCCGTCGCCGCGGGCGTCAAGCAGGCTCTCGATGCGTGCCCGCCGCCGGACCCGGATCAGGAAGCGCGCTGGGAGAGCCGCAGCTGAAGGCTCGTTACTCTTCGCCCAAAGCGGCGCCGCGCACGATTTCGCCGAGCTCGAGCGCCTTCATGCGCAGCTTGACGCCGTGCTCGGAGACTTCGAGGCGTTCGGCCATGGTCGAGAGGTCGCCGCTGGCGGTGCTGGAGGCCTGCAGGATTTCTTCGCGGCTGAGCTCTTTGGCTTTGCGGATGCCCTGGCAGCTCTCGAGGCGGGTGTTGAGCCAGGAGCGGGAGACGCCGAGCGCGATGGCGGCGGCTTTGATCTTGAAGCGGTGCTCGCGCATGGCCTGGGCGATTTCGGCGTCCTCGAGCGACGCGGCGTCTCTGGTGCGGGCCGGGGGAACGGTGGGTTGGGCGAGGGGGCCAGGTCCCGTGAGGGTGCCTCCGGAGGAAGGAGCCGGTTGCGTCGAGGGCTGCATGGTCGCCGGGATGGCGGTGGAGCCGAGCGCGTCGGGGCGTGCGGGGTCGGAAGCGCCGGGCGTGCGCACGCGGGTGAGGCGCTCGGCGATCATCGGGTCCAGGTAGAAGCCCTTGCGCTGGCGGTTGGTGATCGCGATGCGCTTGGCGATCGTCTCCAGCTCCGCGACGTTGCCGGGCCAGTCGTAGTCGAGCAGGTTCTGTACGACGCTGGCGGGGAGCCAGGGTTTCTGACTCGGGGCCGGCTCGTTGAGCTTGTCGCGTTCGCCCGTTTCGCTGAGCTCCGCCGCGAGGAAGCGGAAGAACAGGCGCGCCAGGTCATCGCGGCGCTCGCGCAGCGGCGGAATCGCGATCGTGTAGCCCTCGAGGCGGCGCAGCAACGGCATGGCAAACTGCCCGCGGTCGACCATCACGTTGAGGTCGGCGTCGGTGGCGCTGATCACGCGCACGTCGACGTGTTTGGTGCGTGGCTCGCCGACGGGTTGGATCTCGCCCTCGCGGATCGCGCGCAGGAGCAGCGCCTGCAGGTCGCGCGGTGTTTCACCGACTTCGTCCAGAAAGAGCGTGCCGCGATCGGCGCTGCCGAAGAAGCCTGGGCTGGGGTTGGCCGCACCAGTGAACGCGCCGCGCGAGTGTCCGAACAGCATCGAGGCGCCCACCGAGGTCGGGATCGCCCCCATGTTCACGGTGATGTACGGCTCGCCCTTGCGCTGGCTGTGGCGATGGATCGCCCCGGCCACCAGCTCCTTGCCGGAGCCGCTCTCGCCGCGGATCAGCACGCAGGCGTCCAGATCGGCGACGCGCCGGATCTCCTCGCGCACGCGCCGGATCTCCAGGCTCTCGCCGAAGATGCCCAGGTCGGGCGAGGGGTCGCGGTCCGCCGAGAGCCAGTGCAAGAGGAGCACGACCGAGCCGGAGAGGCTGATCACGATGCCGCTGGTCAGGGTCGACTCGGCAAACTCACGGGCGCCGAGCAACGGCTGCCCCTGGACGAGCACGGCGTTGAGGTTGGCGGGATTCTCGATGCTGAGTGTCCCCTGCTCGGTACCGCGCACGATGATGGGCGTGCGGCTCAGCACGGGGCTGGCGAGCGGCTCGCCGCTGTCGGCCCCGTGCCAATGAAAATCCGGCTCGAGCCGGCTCAGGCGGCGAACGCCGCCGACCGAAAGCGAGAACAGCGCGCTCACCTGTCCGACACGCGCGACGTTCGGGTGGAAGAGCACCGTCAGGCCGACCAGTGCCCCGTCGGCAGAGCCCATCGTCGACATGCTGAAGTCGACGGTCTCCTGATGGAGCGAGGGGTCGGTCACGGGCGGCTGGGCCCCGGGTGCATTGGCCACCGATGAATTGTGCCTCGACCCGCCGGAAATTAGAGGCCAGTCGCTTTCCGG
Source organism: Polyangiaceae bacterium (assembly GCA_025936205.1). The sequence goes on from JAICTU010000009.1 coordinate 38,841, forward strand.
AGGCGTTCTTTTCTTGCTGCCTCGGTCTCCGGCGCCGGCTCCTTGCTGACCGAGGCCGGACGTGCCGGCTCCGGCGGCTTGGGGCTCGCCTTCGGCGTCCCGGCCGGTGCCGGAGCGGGAGGAACCGGTGCTCCGGAGGCTGCCGGCGTCGCCGGGCGGGCGGGTGCCGCCAAGGGTGGGGCTGCTTTCGGGTCCGCGGGTTTCGCCGGAGCTTCCCCGAGGCCGGCGGCCGCTTCAGCCGCCGCGGGACTCGCTCCGGAAGGAGCGCCGGTAGCTCGCGGCTGGAGCGCCTGGACGACCGTCGTCGTGGACTCTGGCGGCTTGTTTCCGCGCAGCGCGGGGTCCCAGGGCGAGCCTTGGTCCAGCTGGTGCCCCGCCACGGGACGGATCTGAACGTCCGAGGGACCGGAGCCCGGGGTTGCCGCGGGATCGGCCACAGGTGTGTTGGGCGCAGGTGTTCCCGCCGCTTCGGGCTGCGTGTTGCCGCGAGCGACGGTGCTTGCTTCCGGTGTAGCTGTCGGCGATGTCACGGAGGCGGTTTTTCCAGCCTCGGGCGTGGACGTGAACAGCCGAGTGGCAGTGACGAGCAGAGCTGCCGCCAGCAAACCGGCCGCGATGAACAATGTGCGTTGCCGCCCACTGCGGCGCAGCGGGCTCGGCTGCGAACCGCTGCTGATGGGCCCGAGCGACCCCGGCGAGCGCGGTGAGCCCCCGCTGGCGACGTCTGGACCGAGCGCGCCTCGAGCCGCCTCGAGCGCCCGATGATGGCCCGAGACCTCGAGCTGGTCGCGGACCTCGTGATCCCGGGAGAGGCCGTGCCGACCGGAGACTACCTGCCCGGAATGCGGGACGTGCCCAGAAGCAGCGTGGGCGCCGGACGCGGGCACCGAGACGGGCACCGACTGCACCGCCGACGAGTCGTGCAGCAGGACGGGAGGCGTGTTCAACGCGTGCGCGCTCGGGAACGCATCCTCGGTGTAGGACGAGCGAACGGAACGCACCGAGTCCACGCCGTGCGGCGCGACCCACTCCGCCTCCAGCTGCACCAGGTGCGGGCGCAAGGCTTCCACGAGCTCCGTCGCCGACTGGTAGCGATCGCGCGGGTCACGCGCCAGCGCGCGCACCCACCAGTCTTGCAAGGAAACAGGAAGCTCCGGCGCCAGTGCGCGCAACGACGGGGGGGAGGCCCCCACAATCTTGAGCAGCAGATCGCCGAGGCCCGAGCTCTCGAAGGGACGTTTGCCCGTCAGGCACTCGATGGTGATGACCGCCAGCGACCACAGATCCGAGCGGTGATCGATGTCGCGATTCCCGAGCGCCTGCTCGGGGCTCATGTACTGCGGCGTGCCCACCAGAGCGCCCGTCGCTGTCTGCAGCGATTCGGTTGTCATGCCGGTCTTGGCGACACCGAAGTCCAATACCTTGATGAAGACCTTGTGCCCCGACCAGAACCAGATGTTATCGGGCTTGAGGTCGCGGTGGACGATGCCGGCCTGATGCGCGCTCTCCAGCGCCTCCGCCACCTGCTCGACCATCTTCAGCGTGACCACCGGGTGCAGGCGACCAATACGGTCGAGGCGCGACAGCAGCGTCTCGCCGTCCAGCAGCTCCATGGCCAGATACGGGATGTGCTCGATCTCCCCGACGCCGAGGATGTGCACTACGTGTGGCGAGCGCAGGCGTGCAACCGCTTTTGCCTCGCGGGTGAAGCGCTCGCGGATGCCGCGGTCAGACGCCAGGTGTTGCAGGATGAACTTGACGGCGCACGGGCTGTCGAGGTCGCGATCGTGCGCTTTCCACACCTCTCCCATTCCACCACGGCCGATGACCTGGGTGAGCGTATAGCGATTGCCGACGATGAGTCCTGGCTGCGCGACGAACACCTGAGAGCGCTCCATCACTGATGCTACGCGGCTGTACGCGCCGCTGCACGTTCTTCCGCGCCGCGCGCGCGTCTTTTCATCAGAGCAGACGCGCCTCGTTGCGAAGTGTCGCGAGGCGGTTTCGCCGCTGAGACGTTGGTTGAAAGGCCGGCGTCGCGCTCCGGCAAGCCTGCACTCACGGAGAGCCCATGCGTCACGTCTGCCGTCAGGGGTCCGGTTGGCAGCCCGCTGGACCCATCGACGGAACCTCAGCTGAGTGGAAGCAATGCGGTGTCAGCTGCTGTGTGGTCTGCGCGAGGTACGCGTGAGCGCACCGACAAGTGATGCTGCTCTTTTCAGTATAGGAATTACCGACGGGCCAGTCCGAGGCGTAACAGACGCCCAAGCAATCTTCCCCCACTGCGTCTTTGTACGTATTGGCGGTAGTTTCGCTGCAGGTGCTCATGTAGATCTGGCAGTAGGCGAGGCAAGCGCTCTCCTTGTCGGTGGGCAGCGGGCATTGCGTCGCGACACCGGGGCCGTCGAGCCCGCCTGCTCCCGCCGCCGCGGACGTGCCAGCCGCTCCCGCGGTGGCTGCGGCGCCTCCTGCACCGGCGCTCGGCGTGCCGGCGCCCGCCGCACCTCCCATTGCCGTCGCCGGGTCGGGCAATTGGGTTCCACCCTCAGTGCCACCCACACCTTCCGTGACGGAGGTGCTACCTGCGGTGCTCGCGCCGCCGGCACCAGCGGTGCCACCCTTTCCGGCGCCGGGACCCGAACCCGCCGCCCCGCCGGTTCCGCCCTGTTCGCTGCCCGTTTTCGTGTCCGGGTCGGGCCCGAGGGTGTCATCGATGGTGACCTCGGGCAGACAAGCGTCGAACAGACCCAGCCCCGCCAGACCCAGCCCCAACCAGAACCGCGCGCGCATC
>JAICTU010000531.1 GCA_025936205.1 Polyangiaceae bacterium
CCGGCGCAAGCTGAGCACCTGGCCTCTCACCACGCGCGCCATGGTCAACCACTGTACGAGCCCGAGCGCGAGAAATACTGGCAGAGCCTGGCCGCGCGCCGTCTCGGAGAACATGAGCATGATCAGGATGACCAGGAACATGTAGGGAATGCCGTACAGAAAGTCGACCAGGCGCATCAGCACTTCGTCGACACGCCCGCCGAAGTAACCCGCGATCGAGCCGACGGCGACGCCGACCGTGACCGAAGCCAGCGTTGCCGCCAGCCCGACCAGCAGCGAGGTCTGCCCTCCGATCAGCACGCGGGCCAGGTAGTCTCGACCGACGTTGTCGGTGCCGAAGAGGTGCTGACAGGAGGGGGGCTGATGGCGCAAGGCGGGGTTCACGCTCGTCGGATCCAGCGCGAACACCAGCGGAATCAAGAAGCATGCGGCGCCAATGGCGAGCAGCAGCGCGGCCCCCAGCAGCGCGAAGCGGTTGCGTCGCAGTCTGCGCAGCGCCTGCTGGCCAGGGCTCAGACCCCTGGGCGCCGGCTGAGGCACGCCCTGAGGAGTTCCGCTCACAAGCTGCTCCGGACGCGCGGATCGAGCCAGGCGTAGGCCAGATCCACCAGCAGATTGAACGCCGTGACCAGGGTCGCGTACAGGATCGCGCTGCCCAGCACGACCGAGTAGTCGCGGTTGATCGCGCCTTTCACAAACCATTGCCCCATGCCGGGGATACCGAACAGGCTCTCCACCACAAACGAGCCGGTCAGAATGCCCGCGGCAGCGGGCCCAAGGAACGAGACCACCGGCAGCAGGGCACCTTTCAGAGCATGCACCAGCACGATGCGATGTTCCGGTAAGCCCTTGGCCCGCGCGGTGCGGATGAAGTCTTGCTGCATCACCTCGATCGTGCCGTTGCGGGCCAGGCGCGCGATATAGGCCGCGTAGGGCAGGCCGAGCGTGACGCTCGGCAACAACAGATGGCGGAAGCTGCCCCAGCCCGCGACAGGCAGCACGCGCAAAGAGAGTGCGAACACGATCACGAGCAGCGCCCCGATCACGAAGTTGGGCAGTGAGATACCGAGCAGCGCCAGCCCCATGCTCGCGTAGTCCGCGCGCGAGTTGGGGCGCAGCCCGGCGCAGGTCCCGAGCACCAGGCCGAGCGCCACCGCGAAAGTGAGGGCCAGCACGCCGAGCGCCAGGCTCACGGGCAACGCGGGGCCGAGCAGCTCTTCCACGTTGCGGCCCTGCACCTTGATGGACGGGCCCAGGCTGCCTTCGACGAGCAGCCGGCGCATATAAATCTCGAAGAACTCGAGCGCGCCGCGCGGCACGCCGTAGCTGGCCCGCAGCGCCTCCTCCACCTGTGGGCTCGCGACCTGCTCACTGGCGAACGGATTGCCCGGCGCCAGGTACATGAGCAGCGTCGTCACGAAGATCAGCAGCACCAGGGACGGGACGATGAAGGTCACCCGGCGCAGCACCGCAAGGGAGGCCCAGCGTCGCGCGGCGAGCAGCAAGAGCAGCGCCGGCGCCCCCGCCGCGAGCACGCCCAGCTGGGGGCGCAGCGCCGCGAACAGCAGCCCCGCGAGCAGCAGCGGCGCGAGCCAGCGCACGGCGCGCGGAGGGAGCCAGGCCGCCCCCACGATCGCGCCCAGGCCGCCGCTCAGCGCCAGGGCGGAGCCGAGCCCGATCTGGTGCACCAGCAGCGCGAGCAGCGCGCCCACGGGCAGCGCAATCAGCGTGGACGGGCGCCAGGGCGGCACGGACAGATCGTCCTCTGGCGGGGTTTCGGCTGGCATCGCGGGCATCTCAGCGCTGGCTCGGCTCGAACCAGAGGTCGCGCAGCGGATGGACGGCGCGCAGATTGGGTGTGCGCGACCCGTCGGGTTGCTCGAGCTCGGTGTACACGCCGCGCAGGCCCGGTGCGCGCAGGCCGCTCTCGACGTAGAAATACACGGGCAGGACCGGGAATTCGTCTTGCACCAGGATGGCCTCGGCCTCGGCCCGCACCTTCATGCGCGCGCTCTCCAGCAGCTCACGGCGGGCGCTCAGGTCGCTCGTGGCAGCCCGCCGCCGCAGCAGCTCGGCGATCGGTTGTGGCTGCTTCAGCGCGGCGAGCACCGCCTGCGGCTGAGACGCGAAGCCCTCCATGTGAGAGGCGGCGCGGATCAGCGCGTCGTAGCGCGCCGAGCTGAAGCCGGTCTGGTTGTTGCCGCCATTGCTGACCCAGAGATCGAGGAAGGTGTTGGGATCGAGGTAGTCCCCGATCCAGGTGGCGCGCGCCAGATCGAAGTCTCCGGCGCGCGTCGTGGCCAAGTAAGATTGCCACTCCTGGTTGTAAGCAGCGATCTCGATACCGAGGTTGCGGCGCAGCTGATCGCCGATCACCTCGGCGATCTTCTTGTGAGCTTCCAGCGTGTTGTACAGAATTCCCACCGCCGGGAAGCCGCGGCCCTCGGGATACCCCGCCTCCGCGAGCAGCCGTCGCGCGCGCTCCAGGTCGAGCCGAATGTGGCTCGCTGGCGCTTCATAGCCGGGAACGCCCGGCGGCACGAAGTGATCGGCGGGCAGCTGACCGAGGCCCAGCACTTGCTCGCTGATCTGTCGCCGGTCGATCGCCAGATTCAGCGCTTCGCGCACCCGCGGATCGTCAAAGGGCTTCCGGCGCGTGTTGAAGCGATAGAAGTACACCGTGAACGCCGGATGTACGTAGAAGTCCGGGCGCTGGCGCAGCGCATCGACCAGGTCCAGCGGATAGTTGGGGGAGGGGAGCCAGTCCGCTTCGCCGGTGAGGTAGAGGTTCAATGCGGTAGTGGTGTTTTCCGTGGGCAACGCCTCGATGCTCTCCGCGCGCACCTCGCTGCGCCCCCAGTAGCGCGCGTTGCGGCGCAACCGGATCCGATCATTGACGTGCCAGCTCTCGAGCTCGAAGGGCCCGTTGCTCACGATCGTTTCCGGCAAGAACCAGGCGCGGCCGTGGCGCTCGACGGCCTGCCGCGGCACCGGCAGAGCCGTGTAGAACGACGTCAAATCGAGGAAGTACGGCGTCGGCGCTTCCAGCTCGACCACCAGCGTATGCTCTCCGCTCGCGTAGATCCCGAGCGAGCTGCCGAAGCGCGCGCTCACGTCGCTTCCCTGCGCGCGCAGGCGCGCCGCCTCGCGCGACAGCGCCGAGCGGAACCGCGCGAGAGCCCCCGCCGGCACGTCCCTGTCCGCGGGTTGGTCGAGCAGGCTGCGCAGATCTGCGTCTTCCGTGTACTGCAGGCTGTCGTACAGCGGGAGCCGGCGCGCGAGCTCCCGCCAGGCGGGCGCGCTCAGGTTGCCGGCTCCGGCGGCTGCTGCGGCTTGCTCGAGCGCCGGTATCAGCTGCCGCTCGATGGTCTGCGCGAGCGACTCGTAGCTGTTGAAGGCGCGCGCCCCGCGTACCGGATAGAGCAGGTAGGCGTAGCGGGCGCCCAGCTTCGGATCCAGCACGCGCTTCCAGGAATAGACGAAGTCGGCGGCGGTCACGCGCGTGCCGTCGCTCCAGTAGCTGTCCTCGCGCAACTGAAAGGTATAGCGGAGCCCGTCGTCGGAGATCTCCCAGGAGCTGGCGACCCCTGGCGCAGGCCGCATCGAGCTCGCCTCCGGTCGCGTCAGCCCCTCGAACAACGCCGTGACGATCCGCCCGCCGGGTTGACTGGTGAGCAATGCGGGGTCGAGGGTGTCGGGCTCGACGCCGTTGACGAAGCGTACGCTGGCAGGCTTGCCCGCTGAAGCCGAGAACGAGAGCGCGGCGAGCAACAGCCCGGCGCCCAGCGTCGCGAGCAGCCCGGCGAGCGTGCGGTACACGCGCCGAGAGTAGACCGCTCCACGTCGTCGCACCAGGCTGGCGCGCCCCGCGGCCGGTGAAACTGGTGATTTCATGCGGCGCCTGGAGCGCCGAGGTGGTTCAGTCCGAACAGACCTGGTTTCGGCCCAGATGCTTGGCGCGGTAGAGCCGCTCGTCGACCTGCGCGATCAGGTCTTCCTTCGTGTTCGAAGGGCAGGTGCTCAGCGAGGCCACACCGGCGCTCAGGGTCACGCGCAATGTGACCCTTCCCACCCGCATCTGTGCGTTCTGCACGGCAGTGCGCACGCGCTCCGCGACGGCAGTCGCGCCGCTCTGAGGAATGCCGCGCAGCAGCACCAGGAACTCCTCACCGCCGTAGCGAGCGAGGATGTCCTCTGTGCGCAGCTGGTCCGTGATCACCTCGGAGATGCAGCGCAGCACCACGTCGCCCGAGTTGTGCCCGTGACGGTCGTTGATGTGCTTGAAGTAGTCGATGTCCAGCATCACCACCGAGAGCTCGCTCTGATGGCGCAGGGCGTAGGCCAGCTCCTCGTCGAAGCGCTTGTCGATGAAACGCCGGTTGTAGGCGCGCGTCAGCGCGTCCACCGTCGTCTCCTCGTACAGGCGCATCATGGCCTGCTCCTGCTTCCGGTCCATCATGCAAAAGCGGAAGCTGGCGTGGGGACCGAACTGCAGCAGGTCGCCCTCCATGAGCGGAGCGCGCTTCACCCGGCGGCCCTCCAGGAAGGTCCCGTTGCTCGATTCCAGATCCTGGATGAAGTAGTGCCCGCGCGTGTGCAACAGCAGTGCGTGCCGGCGGCTCACGCCCTCATCGCCGAGACGCAGGCCGGAGGCGGAGCCGCGCCCGATCAACAGCTCCGCGGTCTCGAGCGAGAAGACCTGGCCGTTCGCGGGCCCATCCACGCGCACCAGCACCCCGCGATCGCGCGCCGCGGCCGGTGTGCTTTCGCTGGCGGGCAGCTCGAACTGCTCGGTAATGGGCTCGTCTTCTTCATCGCGGGATCCCATCATCGGCGGCACGCTGGGGGGTGAAAGGTCGAGACTGCCGTCGCTCAGCTGGCGGTACAGCCGCTGGATCTCTTCTTCTTTGGAAGCGCGACGCACCCCGGACGTCTTGCGCGCGGACTCAGCTTCGGCGTCTGTCTCCGGGTCGGCACGATGGGGGTTCGCCACGTCATCCTCGAACGACCCAACCAAAGCGCTTCTTTATCTGGCTCGGCTGCTTTTTGTGGGCATTTATCGGTATCAATCCGGCTACTTGCCCCCGGCAGCATTCGCGCCCCGCCGGCTCGCGCCAGTTGCACCGAGCAAAATGGCAAAACCCCCGCCGGAGCGGGGGCTCGAGCCCGCACCAGAGCAACTCGGGGTGAGGGCTGCGTTGCCGACGCTCGTCAGCTCGCCGTGTCGTCCTTGAACTGCCGCAGGATCTCGAACAGCAGATCGTAGTGATTGCCGGCGCTCCAGGCGAGCCAGCCTTCGCCCTGCGCGTCGCGTACGGCCTTGAGTTGTGCGCGAATGTACTTGACGCGCTCGACCGTGTTCATCGGATGACGGAAGTTGAACAGCTCGATGTAGGCCAGTATCGGCACCTGCTGATTGCCCATCTGGCGCTTCATCCCCATCAGGGACGTGTAGATCGTCTCGTAGGGCTTGAGCGCATGCTCCTGGTAGGGCTCGTAGTGTGAGGGGTAGACCATCGGGCAGACCTTGTCGATCTCCGGAGCGAACACGTTGATGTCCTGCCCGATGTGCATCGAGGGAGCGAGCCCGACCTCGCCAAAGACATCGATCTGCAGCTGCGCGCCGTGCTCGTTGATGCGCTTCTTGAAGAAGCGCAGGATCTCGCGGATGTCGAGCGCGTTGTTGGGCGACGCGGCGTTCTTCGAGCTGTAGCGAATGTAGTCGAGTTGCACGTCCTTCGCGCCCAGGTCGATGGCGTACTTCGCCAGCTTCCAGCGCTCCTCCCAGTATTGCTGGTTGGTGATCTGCTCGCGCGTGCCGCCACCCTCGAACATGGTGATGCGCGGCACATAGCGCAAGCCGTGCTCCTGGATGCGCTGGACCGCGGCCTTGTAGTTGTTCGAGGGCCACCACAGGTCGACGACCAGCGTGTTGATGCCGACCTCCAGCGAGTTGTTGATCAGATGATCGAGCTTGGCCTTGTTCAGGGCCGTGTACTGCTGC
>JAICTU010000112.1 GCA_025936205.1 Polyangiaceae bacterium
GTGGCGCCGAAGACCAGCTGGGGAAAGCCCGAGCTGGCAAAGTGAACCTCCAGGCCATCACTTTCCAGTGCGCGCGCCAGCGTGACGAGACGCACCACCTGCGCCAGCGTTACATTCTCGCTCACAAACAAGACTCGTTGCTTCATCGCGCACCGCACCATCAGCTTCATGCGGCGCCATCTGCGGTCGGCAAGAGATCGCGAACGACTTTTCAGAGAGCGCAACTTGACGGTGCGCTGCTCCTCTCTACGAGTGAAGAGTGGATGCTCCTGCCGCCGCGGACGAATACCTGTTGGTCGGCGGCGGTCTGCAAAATGCCTTGGTCACCTTGGCACTGCTCGAGCGACGCCCTGAGACGCGGCTGACACTGATCGAGCGGGAGCCGCGACTTGGCGGCAATCATACCTGGTGCTTTCACGCCGGCGATGTGCCGGCGGAGGCGCGCTCCTGGATCGAGCCCCTGGTCGTCCAGCGCTGGCCCAGCCACGAGGTGCGGTTCACGGGCTATCGGCGCCGCCTGAATCAGGAATACTGCGCGCTCACCAGCGAGCGCCTGCATGAGGTCGTCAGCGACCGCATCCAGCGCTCCGCCCATGCTCGCATCGTCACGGCGGCTGTTCGTTCGACGGCGCCGGGCAGTGTCACGCTCGAGGACGGTCGGCGCCGGCGAGCACGGCTGGTGATCGACGCGCGCGGACCCCTCTTCACGCCGGGCGCCGCGCCGCGGGCCTACCAGAAGTTTCTCGGTCTGGAGCTGCAGCTGGCATCGGCCAGCGCGCCCGACGTGCCTCTGCTCATGGATGCCACGGTCGAACAGCTCGATGGCTTCCGCTTCCTCTATGTCCTGCCTCTGGCGCCGGACCGCGTGCTGCTCGAGGATACTTACTACTCCGAGCACGAACGGCTCGATCGTGCGGCTCTCACCCGGCGCATCCTGGAGTACGCGAACGAACGCGGAATGAACGTGCAGCGGGCGTTGCGCGAGGAATCCGGCGTGCTCCCCTTGCCTCTGCGCTCCGCGCTGCCGGCCGCTGCCGATGGGCTGATCCAGGCGGGCTACGCTGGAGGCCTGTTTCACCCAACGACCGGTTATTCGCTGCCGGTCGCGCTGCGCTTCGCGCTGCACATCGCCAGCAGATCGGCCGCTGACGCGTCCGCAGAGACCCATCGCGAGTGGCTCGCGGCGCACGCGCGCCAGGCTCGCTACGCGGTCGGGTTGAATCGCCTCTTGTTCGACGCCTTCGCACCGGAGCAGCGCTACCACGTGCTCGAACGCTTCTATCGTCTACCCGAGGCAACGATCCGGCGCTTCTACGCGCTGCAGACGACACGCCTCGATCGCGCCCGAATTCTGTGCGGCAGGCCGCCTTCGGGGTTTTCCCTCTCCCGGCTGCTCAGCAGAGGAACCAGTGCATGAATGACCCGTCCATCGCCGAACCCGCGCCGAACCCATTGCAATTGCTGCTCGATGAGCACTTCTCGCGGCCCGCGCTGGCGGCGCTGCTCGGAGCCCGCTCGGGCGGGCTCGACCGCGAATTGTGGCACGCCGGCCTGGAGTCGCCCGTGTCGCGCTTCCTGGCACATCCCGGCAAGTCCTTCCGGGCCGAGCTGGTGGCGCTGAGCTTCGAGCTCGCGGGCGGTAGCGGCCCCTGTCCGCCGCGACTGAGCGCGATCGTCGAGGTCCTACACGCGGGTTCGTTGATCATCGACGACATCGAGGACGAATCTCCCTCGCGGCGCGGCGCACCCGCGCTGCATCTCAGTCACGGCGTGCCGATCGCGCTGAACGCGGGCAACTGGATGTACTTCTGGGCGCTGGGGCTGATCGAGCAGGTCGCCACCAGCGCGGAGCTGGAGCTGAACATGCACCGCTGGGTGCATCGCACCTTGCTGCGCTGCCATCATGGCCAGGCGCTGGACCTGACCAGCAATGTGTACCGGCTCCCCCAAGCCGAGCTGGCTGCCGTGGTGCTCGCCTCCACGGAGCTGAAGACGGGCGCTTTGATGGAGCTCTCCGCGGTGCTCGGCGCCCTGGCTGCTGGCGCGCAGCCCAGCCTGGTGCGCGAGCTCGGGCAGTTCGGGCGCAGCCTGGGCGTGGCGCTGCAGATGCTCGACGACGTCGGCGGCATCGTGAGTGAGCGGCGCTGCCACAAGGGCCATGAGGATCTGATGCTCGCACGGCCCACCTGGCCCTGGGCTTGGCTGAGCGAAGAGTTGTCGCCTGCTGCCTTCGAGGAGTTGCGGCAGTTGGGTCGCGAAGTCGAGCAGCGCGATCGGCACCCCGAGCTGCTCGCGAGCCGCGTGCGCGAACAGCTGCACGGCTCCGGACGCTTGCGCATCCGACGGCACGTCCAGCACGCCTGCGCTCGCCTGGAGACCGTGTGCGGGCGCCAGCCGGCACTGAAGGCAGTGCGCGCCCAACTCCGGCGCCTGGAGCAGAGCTATGGCTGAGCCCCGCGCCCAGCGCGCGTTGATCGTCGGCAGCGGCTTTGGCGGCCTTGCTGCCGCGATCCGCTTGCAAGCCGCTGGCTACCGCTGCGCGCTGTTCGAGGCGCGCGACAAGCCGGGCGGGCGGGCCTACGTGTACGAGCAGGACGGGTTCTGCTTCGACGGCGGGCCGACGGTGATCACCGCGCCGCAGTGCCTCGAGGAGCTGTTCGCCGCGGCGGGGCGGCGGCTCAGCGACTCCGTGGAGCTGCTGCCGGTGTCGCCCTTCTATCGCTTGCTCTGGGAGGACGGCGACCGCTTCGACTATTCCGGAGCCGGGCCGGAGCTGGAGGCGCAGATCGCCGAGCGCAATCCGCGTGACGTCGCCGGGTACCGCCGTTTCCTCGACTACTCGCGCAGGGTGTTTGAGAAGGGTTATGAAGAACTCGCCGCCCAACCCTTCGGGCGCATCTCCGATATGTTGCGAGTGGCACCCGATCTGCTGCGCCTGCGCGCCGATCGTTCGGTGTACGCGACGGTGGCTCGCTTCATCGAGGACGAGCGCTTGCGGCAGGCCTTCAGCTTTCATTCGCTGCTCGTGGGCGGCAACCCCTTCGACACCAGCGCCATCTATTCCTTGATCCACTATCTGGAGAGAAATTGGGGCGTGTTCTTCGTGCGCGGCGGGACGGGCGCGCTGGTGCAAGCTCTGGTACGGCTGTTCCAGGAGCTCGGAGGCGAGCTGCACCTGTCCGCACCGATCGAGCACATCCGCGTACTACCGGGGCCCGGGGCAGTCGTGCATCGAGCGCGCTGCTCAGGCGTGGAGCGCGACTACGACTTGGTCGTTTCCAACGCCGACCTGTACCAAACGTACGGCAAGCTCTATCGCGGCACGGCCGGCGCGCAGCAGATGGTACGCCGGCTGGAGCGGCTCGAGTGGTCCATGTCCTTGTTCGTGCTCTACTTCGGGGCGAGCGGGAGCTGGCCGGAAGTGGCGCACCACACGGTGCTGTTTGGAGAGCGCTATCGCGAGCTGCTGCGGGAGATCTTCCAGGGCCCGCAGCTGCCGGACGACTTCAGCCTGTATCTGCACGCGCCGACGGTGACGGACCCGAGCCTGGCACCACCCGGCTGCTCGTCGTTCTACGTGCTCAGCCCGGTGCCCCACCTCGGCAAGGCCGCGATCGACTGGGACGCCGTCGGTCCTGAATATGCGCAGCGGCTCCTGGCGGCACTGGAGCGCAGGCTGCTGCCCGGTCTGCGCAGCCGTCTGCTCACCCAGCACTTCATCACGCCACGCACGTTCGAGCGGGATCTGGGCGCTTTCCAGGGCTCTGCGTTCTCACTGGCTCCCAAGCTGAGCCAGAGTGCGTGGTTTCGTCCCCATAACCAGGATGCGAAAATTCCAGGACTCTACCTGGTGGGTGCAGGCACACATCCCGGCGCGGGCCTGCCCGGCGTGATCAACTCCGCTCAGGCCAGCGTCGCCCTGATCCTCGAGCAGGCCGCCGGAGCAGCGCAACGGCGGGAGACTCCGCCCGCCGTTGCGGCGCCGATGGGATGGTCATGAGCTCCGCTGCCCCGGACTGCTGGGCGACGATTCAACGCCACTCCAGGAGCTTCTCGCTGGCAGCCCGGCTGTTGCCAGCGGACGCTCGGGCAGACGCGGTCGTGGTCTATGCCTGGTGCCGGCGGGCCGACGACGCCATCGATCGAGCGCAGGGCGAGCCGCCGGCGCAGGCGCTCCGCAGGCTGCGCCGCGAGCTCGAGGAGTTGCACGCGGGAGGCAAGCCCGAGGAACCGCTGCTCTCGGCCTTTCGCGACGTGCTGCAGGCTCGGCAGATCCCGCTGCGTTACCCGCTGGACTTGCTCGACGGCATGGAAATGGACGTGCGAGGCGTGGAGTATCGCAGCCTCGATCAGCTGCTCGAGTACTGCTACCGGGTGGCCTCCACCGTGGGCTTGATGATGTGCCACGTGATGGGCGTCAGTCACCCCGACGCACTGCGCCCCGCCGCGCACCTGGGTATCGCCATGCAGCTCACCAACATCTGCCGGGACGTGGCGGAAGATTGGGAAAATGGCCGCCTCTATTTGCCGGCGGACGTGTTGCACCGTCACGGCCTGCCTGCGCTGCGTCTGCGCCCAGGCGCGTTCCCGAGCGCTGCGATCGAAGGTTGCCGCGGCGTGCTGCGCGAGCTGCTCGGAATCGCCGATCGCTACTACTGCTCGAGCGATTCCGGATTGCCCTACCTGTCGCCGCGCTGCGCGCTCGCGGTGGACGTGTCGCGCCGTGTCTACTCGGGGATTGGCCGGCACCTCGCGCGCCAGAATTACGACGTCGGCGCCGGTCGCGCCCGGGTGCCGCGGCACGAGAAGCTGTGCGCCTGTATTGCCGCGCTGGCGAGTCGAGCGCCGCGCTGGCGCGAAGCGTTCAGACCAAGTTTTTCGTCCACAGCTTTGGGAACGGTGAGCCATGGCCCCGAGCTCGTTCGGCTCTGAGCTCTCGATCTACGTCGGGCGCATTCGGGAATTTGACGCCAGGGATTGGCTCATCTACCTGGCGTGGGTCGGCTTGATGCTGGGGCTGGTGGTGGCCACGGGGTCCTTTCTCCTGGCGGGCACGCTGCAGGGTGTCCACTTTCCCGCGCTGGCCTGGTGGGTACCGTATGGCGCGCTGCTGTTCTCGCTCAGCATCGCGATCGATACCATCGGCCACCGCACCATTTACCGGCAGGAGATTGGCAAGGCCGAAGGTCTGGTGCACGGCATCACCATCGCCTGCGGCATCGGCAGCTGCGTGCTGCTCTGTGCCGCCTACTCGCATTCGAGCCTGTGGATCCCGGCCGCGGTGCTCACCGTTCTCTCCTTCGTCTACAGCCTGGTGGACGAAGCGTTTCACTGGCGCCGGTACGTGCAGCGCCACTCCGATCGCGTGGAAATGTGGAGCCACGTCGGCATCCTGGTCGGCCACGGCACCATGATGGTCGCCTGGTGGGCATGGTATTTCCAGGGTTATGGCGGTGTGCGTGAGACGCTGACCGCCGTCACGGCGGGCTGAGCTCAGGCCCCTCGCGGCGCCCAGGCCACATCGGCCACGCCCGCGCTCTGGTTCTGATGGCGCGCCATCACGAACAATAGATCGCTCAGGCGATTGAGATAGACGATGAGCTCGTCACGGACCTCTTCTGCGGAGGCACCCCGCACCCCGGGCGCGCTCTCGCGGATACCGACCACGGCGCGCTCGGCGCGGCGGCACACCGTGCGCGCATGGTGCAAGGCTGCCGCGCCGGGGCTGCCCGCGGGCAGCACGAAGCTGGTGAGCGGGGGCAAGCCCGCCTCCAGCTGATCGATCTCCCTCTCCAACTGCTCGGCGTCCGCAGCGGAGAGCAGCGGCAGCTTGAGCCGCGGGCGGTGCGAAGCCGGAGTGGCCAGCTCTGCGCCCAGCACAAACAGCTGCGCCTGGATGCGCTGGAGCGACGCATCCAGCTCCCCGGCCAGGCCGGCGGCGCGAGCCACGCCGAGCAGCGCGTTGGTCTCGTCGATACTGCCGTAGGCGTCGACGCGCGCGTCGTTCTTGAGCACCCGCTCGCCGCCGAACAGCCCGGTACGGCCGTCGTCGCCGGTCTTGGTGTAGATCTTCATGGCAACGACTTGTAGCGCAAACGCGCGGGACCATGGTCTCGAGCTCCGAGAGGCCTTCGACTCAGGGGCCAATCGCCGTCGCGGCATCCGAGGGCGCTTGCCGCGCATTGGCCAGCAGTTGCTGCAACGCGGCGGGACTTGCGGGCTTGGTCAAGTGCAGGTCGAAGCCAGCCTGCAGCGCGCGTTCCTTGTCGCGAGCCTGACCCCAGCCGGTGAGCGCGACGATCAGCGGCCTCGCGCCATGCTCGCGCCGGATGCGCCGGCACGTCTCGTAGCCGTCGATGCCCGGCATGCCGATATCGAGCAACACCACGTCCGGCTGGAACTCGCACACCGCGCGCACCCCGGCTTCGCCGTCATAGGCCACCTTGCACCGGCCGCCGATGGCTTCCATCAACAGCGCCAGCGTATCGGCCGCGTCCGCGTTGTCGTCGATCACCACCACCCGCCGGTCCACGGCGGCGGGCCGGGCCGCATGCTCCGAGGGCTGCGCTGCAACCACGGGAGCGGGCAGCGGCAGGCGGATCACAAACCGGCTGCCCCGCCCCGGGCCGCCGCTGAAGGCTTCGATCGAGCCACCGTGCATCTCGATCAGGCGCCGCGCCAGCGCCAGACCGATACCGAGACCACCGGAGGCACGCTGGGAACCAGGCTCGCCCTGCGTGAACAGCTCGAACACGCGCGGCAGGAGCTCGCGCGAGATGCCCGCCCCGGAGTCCTGCACCGCCAGTATCAGCTCGGGAGCTGGGCCTGCTACCCCAGCGCTCTCGGCGGCGATGCGGATCTGCCCGCCGGGGTCGGTAAACTTGATGGCGTTGTGCAGCAAGTTCGAGAGGACTTGCACGAAGCGCGTCGGATCGACGTCGAGCGCGAGCGGCGCCGACGGCAGCTCCAGCTCCAGCCGCAGCTGCCCCGCGTCGAGCGCCGCA
Source organism: Polyangiaceae bacterium (assembly GCA_025936205.1). The sequence continues at coordinate 7,005 of JAICTU010000112.1, forward strand.
CGATGAGCCTCCAGCGCAGTGCTGACCAGCGACTGCAGCGTCACCGCCTGGCGCTGCAGGCGGATGCTGCCGGAGTTGATGCGCGAGACGTCGAGCAGGTCGTCCACCAGGCGCACCATGTGGTTCACCTGGCGCTCCATCACACCGCGCACCCGGGCGCCGCCGTCGGGCGAATCGCTGGTCAGGCGCAGCAGCTCCAGGCCGGTGCGGATCGGCGCCAGCGGATTGCGCAGCTCGTGGGCGAGCACGGCCAGGAACTCGTCCTTGCGCCGATCGCTCTCCTTCAGCTGTTGCTCGCTGCGCCGCAGCGCGTCCTCTGCGAACCTGCGATCGCTGATGTCCGTCGCCACTCCGGTCAAGCGCAGCGGGCGCCCCTGCTCAAAGCTGGCCTGCGCGCGGATCGTCAGCCAGTGCACGCCGCCGTCGGGGTGCACCACGCGGATGTCCTCGCGCAATCGACCGGAGCCGTCGGGGTCGAGCGCGCGCGCTACGGCGTCCGCGTAGCGATCGCGGTCGTCCACGTGGATCAGCTGCCTGAGCGCGAGCTCCAGGCTCAGCGAGCCTTCCGTGGGCAGCCCGAACAGGCTCAGCATGCGGGCGTCGGCCTCGGTGCGATCCTCGGCGACATGCCAGGCGAACGCGCCCATGCCCGCCGCCTCCAGCGCCTGCTGCAGCCTCAGCTCCGTCTCGCGCAGGCTGGCATCTGCGAGCGCACGCTCCAGCCGCTGGAACAGGCGCTCCGACAGATCTTGCAAGAGCTCGATCTCGTCGTCGCGCCAGTCTCGAGCGGACTCGGCACCGACGCAGAAGACGACGATACCTTCGTCCTTCCGCTGAACCGGCACGCACACGAGCGAACGGATGCCCCGATCTCGACAGCTCTGCACATCGACGCGCGGGTCGATCAGCGCGTCAAACACCACCAGCGGTCGACCTGTCTGATACAGGCGCAGCACTTCCTTCGGCACCACCTCGGAGAGCTGCTGGGTCGCGGGGGTCCCGAGCAGGCCGCCACTGCTCCACGTGGAACGCACGCGCAGCGCATCCCGTGCCGGGTACAGCTCCGCCAGCGAGCAGCCCGACAGCTTCAGAAAGCCGCCCAGCTTGGCGCTGACCACGCGCAGGATCTCCTCGGCGGAGTTCAGGCGCGCCAGCTCGTCCTGAATGTCGGCCAGGAACGCCGCGTTCTGCTCGCGCCGTTTGCCCTGCGTGATGTCGGAGAACACCACGGCCACCTGATGGTTCTCGCCTTCGCCGAGCGCGCTGGCATAGACGCTGAACCATCTGCCCGTCACCTGCACGTACTGCTCGAAGCGCACCGGCTGCTTGGTGATGGCCACTTTACCGACCACGTCGATCCACCGCTGCTCGACGTGCGGCAACAACTCGAGCGCGCGCTTGCCCGTGGCGACCACTCCGGTCTGCCGCTGGAACGCGCGGTTGGTCTCGACGAAGGTGAAGTCCCGCGCCATGCCGGCGTCGTCGAACAGCACCTGCAGGATCGCGAACCCCTCGTCGATGGAATCGAACAGGCTGCGATACTTGGCCGCCGACTCGCGCGACGCCTGCTCGGCGCGCGCGCGCTGCACCGCTGCCCAGGTGCGCTCCGCGGTCTCCTCGATCAGCGCCAGCTCTTCGTTGCTCCATGGCCGGGGCACGGTGCTGTGCAACGTCAGCATCGCGGCCAGGCGGCCCTGCTCCAGCAGAGGCGCGCTGGCGAAGGCCGCGACGTCGAGCGCGGCGTAGCTGGCACGCTCCTCCGGGGTGAGCAGATCGACCGCGTGCAGGTCGGCAATGGCGAAGGTGCGCCCCGCACGGTACTCGGCCATCAGGGTCGGGCCGAAGTCGTCCAGCCGCCAGCGCCCGAGCAGGCTCTTCATCCCGGGCACGCAATACTCGCGCTGAACCCGCACGCCGTTGCCGTCGGCATCGACCTCCACGTACGCAACGCGGCTCAGACCGAGGTGCTGTCCCAGCACGCGCGCGGCCTCGCTCTGGACTCGCAAGGGATCGCTCCAGGGCCGCAGCGCGTCTGACAGCTGCACGCGAAAGGCATCCATTCGAGCCGTGCGGCGCGCGCTCTCTTCCGGCCCGATCGCGCCGCTCTCCGGCTTGCTGCCGGCCGCGGGCTCGTCGAATGGAGAAAGCTGAGATGCGCTCATACCGGTGCTGCTCCGGGGCGAGGCCCTATTCTCGAGCGTTACGCCTTGAACGGACTGAAGCGCAAGGCTCAGCTGTTGTCACAGACCGTCCGCGCAGAAACGCCACGCAGCGGCTGTGGCAGAATGGCGCTGCTCCACTTGTTTCGCGAGAGGCTGCGGGCCCGATGATCAGGGTTTCGCGAGCGCCGGCGTGCGCCGATCGCCGCCTTCTTCCTGCGCTTCCGCGTCACTGTGCCAGCCCTTTCCCACCTGCCGATCCAGCGTGGCACGGTCGCGCTCCATCTGTTGCTCCAGCTGATCCCGCGCCGAGCGGGCCAGGTTCGTGCGCTGCGCTTCGTCCGCCCAGATCGCCAGCATCTGCTCCATCGAAGCCAGGTTGTGGCGCCGGAAGGCATCCGCCCGTTCCTTCGCCTCGAAGGCGCGCACGCCCAGCACTTCCAGCGCGCGGCGCCCGATCGAGAGCGCCGACTCGAAGGTCTCGCGCTCCAGGATCTGAACGCCTGCCGAGCGCAGCCGCTGCCAGTGCGGCACGTTGCGCGCGCGCGCCACGATCGCGAGCCTGGGAAAGTGTTCGCGCACGGACTCGACCAGCCGCACGCTGGCGTCCGGATCGTCGATCGCGACCACCAACAGCCGTGCGTGCTCCGCGCCGGCGGCGTGCAGCAGATCGAGGCGCGTCGCATCGCCGTAGTAGACGCGAAAGTCAAAGCGCTTGAGCAACTCCACCTGGTCGGGATCGAAGTCCAGCACGGTGGCCTTGACCCCGCTCGCAAACAACAGGCGGCCCACGATCTGACCGAAGCGACCGAAGCCGGCGATGATCACCTGCGCGTGCTGATCTTCGATCTCGTCGGCCTCGCGCCGCGGAGACTTGCTTTCCAGGCGCGCTTGCACACAGTCGTGCAAGATCAGTGCGAGCGGCGTGAGCGCCATCGAGAGCGCCACGGCGAGCGTGAGCAGCGCGTCCCAGCGCCCCGGCAATAGCCGCGCCGAGCGCGCCACGCCGAACACGACGAAGGCGAATTCCCCGCCCTGCGAGAGCAGCGCCGCGAACAGCCAGTTCTGGCGCCGGCTCACCCCGAGCGGGCGCGCCACGAGCGCCAGGGTGAGCGCCTTGATGGCCTGGAAGCCGAGGATCAGCAGCACCACGAAGCCGGGCTCGCTCCAGAGCAGCGCGAAATCGATGCTCATGCCCACGGCGATGAAGAACAGGCCCATCAACAGGCCCCGAAACGGCTCGATGTCGGTCTCGAGCGCATGACGATATTCGGAGCCCGCCAGCAGCACGCCGGCCAGAAACGCACCCAGTGCCATCGAGATGCCCACGCTCGCCATCAGCGCGGCGATGCCCAGTACCAGCAGCAGCGTGAAGGCGCTGAACACCTCGCGCCCGGTCTTGGCCACGGCGCGCAGGATGCGCGGTGTCAAGAAGCGGCCGATCACCACCACCGCCACCACCGCGGACAGCACCCGCAGCGCGGGCCACAGCCCGGCGCTGCCGCTGCTCGCGCCCGCTGGAGCCGCCAGCAGCGGCACGACGGCGAGCAGCGGGATGGCCGCGATGTCCTGGAACAGCAGCACCGCAAATGCGATACGCCCGACCGGGGTGGCCTGCAGGTTCTTCTCGGACATGGTCTGCATGCTCACGGCCGTCGAGGACAGCCCGAGCGCGAGCCCCGACACCAGCGCCGCCTGCCAGGGCAAGCCGAGCAACAACGCGCCGGCTCCGAGCGGCAGCGCGGCCGCCAACAACTGCAACGACCCGCCGCCAAACACCGCGCGGCGCAGCTTCCAGAGCTGCTTCGGATCCAGCTCCAGCCCGATCACGAACAACATCAGCACCACGCCGAACTCCGCGAAGTGCAGCGTGGCTTCCGCCTCCGGCACGATGTGCAACCCGAACGGGCCGATGATGCAGCCCGCGGCGAGGTAGCCCAGCACCGAGCCGAGCTCGAGCCGGCTCGCGATCGGCACGCACACCACCGCGGCTGCCAGGTACACGACCGCCTCGATCAGCAGCGAGTGCTCGCTCATGGCCTGGCTCCTTTGCCCACGGCCTCGACCAGATCCACGAGCCGCCCGCGGTAGCGCGCGACGGCATCGTCCAGCGTCTCCTCGGGCACCCGATGTGCGCCGTGCAACACCAGCGGCGGCTCCCAGTGCATGCCACAGAACAGCGCCGTCTGCTCGATCACGGGCGAGAAATCCCCGAACGGCAGCCGGTGCATCCCCCCGGGGCCGTATGCCGTCTCATCCCCGCCGGTCGTGACCACCCATAGACAACGCTTGCCCGTGAGCGCCGTGCCCCCCGCTCCGTAAGCGAAGCCGTGCACCAGCACTTTGTCGAACCAGTGCTTGAACAGCGCCGGCACCGAGTACCAGTACAGGGGGTGCTGCCAGACCAGCGCCCGCGCGCGCCGCAACAGGTTCTGCTCCAGCTCCACGTCGATGTCGAAGCCCGGGTACAGGTCGTAGAGGGAACGCACCGCCACCCCCTCGAGGCCCTCGGCGGCGCGCAGCAGGCGGCGATTTGCCCGGGAGCGGTCGGGGTACGGGTGCGCGAGGAGGAGCAGGACAGGAGGATCGGCCACGGGGGGAAAGACTAGCGGATCGAACCCGCCTTGTGAGGTTGCGTCGGCGTGGAAGGCAGGTGACGCTTGGGGGATGGTTTCGGAGGCTGTCGAGTGGTTGTTTCCGCGGCCGCGGGCTTGTCGGGTGTTGGGGGCGGGCTGGGTTGTGCCCCGTCAGCTGGGGTGGAGTGGGCCGGAGGCGGTGCCTCGGGCGGCGCTGGAGTGGGTGGAGCAAGGGTTGCACGCGCGGGGGCATGGCTTCGAGCGTACGGTGGGCGGTCCTGGAGGGCTCGAGATGCGCCTGGAGCCGAGCCCTTCTTCCGATCCGAAGTCGGAACAAGGGTATGAGCTGCGGGTCGGGGCGGGGGGCATTTCGCTCGCCGCGACTTCGACGGCAGGGTTGCAGTATGGGCTCGCGACACTGGCGCAGTTGATTGCGGTCGGGCCGGGCGCGCCGGGGCAAGTCGAGCTGCCGCAACTCGAGATCGAAGATGCACCGGACTTTCCCGAGCGCGGGGTGATGCTCGATGTGAGCCGGGACAAAGTGCCCGCGCAGCGCACCTTGCGCATGCTGATCGACCGCCTGGCGCGCTGGAAGGTGAACCAGCTGCAGCTGTACATGGAGCACACCTTCGCGTACCGCGGACATCAGCGCGTGTGGCAGCACGCGAGCCCGCTCACCGCCGACGATATCGACGAGCTGGATGCGTACTGCGCCGAGCGCCACATCCAGCTGGTGCCCAACCAGAACAGCTTCGGGCACATGCATCGCTGGCTGGTGCACGAGCCCTACCGGCAGCTCGCGGAGTGCCCCGACGGCTTCGACCATCCCTGGAACTGGAGCAAGGAGCCATACGGACTGTGCGCCACCGATCCGGGCAGCCTCGCGCTGCTGGAGGAGCTCTACGACCAGCTGCTGCCGCATTTCCGCAGCCGGCTCTTCAACGTCGGGCTCGACGAGACGATCGACCTCGGTGCCGGCCGCTCGAGGGCGGCGTGCGAGGCGCGTGGCACGGAGCGGGTGTACCTCGAGTTCTTGCAAGAGGTGCAGCAGCGCGTGCAGGCACGCGGCCGGCGCATGATGTTCTGGGGCGATATCATCGTGAAACGGCCCGAGCTGATCGCCGAGCTGCCGCGGGAAGCGATCGCGCTGGAGTGGGGCTACGAGGCGGACCACCCCTTCGCCGAGCACCTGGAGCTGTTTCGGCGCGCGGGGCTCGAGTTCTACGTCTGCCCCGGCACCAGCAGCTGGAACTCGATCGCCGGGCGCACGGAGAACGCGGCGCTCAACATCGCGCGCGCGGCCCTGCAGGGCAAGGCGGCGGGCGCAACGGGCCTGCTCACCACCGACTGGGGCGATCATGGCCACCTGCAACCCTTGCCGGTGAGCTACCTGGGACTGCTGCTCGGTGCCGGCTTCAGCTGGAACGTCGGCAGCGCTGAACGGGCCACGGAGCTCGATCTGGCGGGGCTGCTCGATCGCCATGCGTTCGCCGATCCCAAGGGCGCTCTGGGCGCCGTCGCGCGGGATCTCGGCAACGCCTATCGCGAGGCGGGCAGCTTGCGCGCCAACTCGTCGGTGCTGTTCTGGGCGTTGATCAAGCCCGAGCGCTTGTTCGAGCCCACGGGTGTCACGCGCGAGAGCCTGGAGCGCACGCTGGAGTTCGTGGAGCGCGCGGGTCAGCCGCTGGCTTCAGCGCGGCCTGCTGTGAACGATGGTCCGCTGTTGCGCGATGAGTTCAGCTGGGCGCACGACGTGTTGCGCTTTGCGTGCCGGCTCGGCATCGAGCGCGCGGGGCTTGCCGACCGCGATGCGGTAGGATCCATACGGAACGGCACGCGCGCGGCGCTGGCGCTCGAGCTGCGCAAGCTCATCGAACGGCACCGGGCGTTGTGGCAGGCGCGGAACCGGCAGGGCGGGCTTGCGGATTCGGCGGCGAGGTTGGAGCGGTTGTTGGGGACGCTGGTTTAGTACTTCGCGCCCCAACGTACGGCGGTTGGGCCCTACCGTGGACGAGACGTAAAACGCGTCCCCTTGATCAAGATGACACCGATGCCCAGCAGTAGGCCGACGCCAATCCAGCTCTTGGGTACATCGAGCAACAGCGCCGCCCAGGCCAAGGCCGCCAAGATTACGAGCAGCCCGAGAAAGTACACGGCCGTCTGCATGCGTCTTCCAAAGCTAGCACAGGCTCATGTCGCATGGTCTCTGTGGCAGTTTGCGCCACGTCGTCAGGCACCGACAGAGCCTGGGTCTAGTGAGGCCGCCCCCTGGGCACCGGTCGTCGTCGGTGTCAGCCGTTCTTCTTCGAAGCCTTCGCGTACACACGGCGCATTTCCGCCATCGCGGCCCGGTTCGCGACCGTCCAGTCGAGGAGTGCCTGTACGGGTTCGATCAGCGTGAGCCCGAGCGCGCTCAGCTCGTAGTCGACGCGCGGCGGCACGGTGGGAAAGATCGTGCGCTTGACCAGGCCGTTCTCTTCCAGCCTCTTCAGCCGGAGGGTGAGCATGCGCTGCGAGATACCGCTGATCGCGCGCTGGAGCTCTTTGTAGCGGAGGGTGGGCGCCTTGCTGAGCGCACCGAGGACCAACAGCGTCCATTTCTCGCCGAGCAGCGCGACCAGCTGATCGACCGCGGCGCACTGGCTCGCTTCCATGCGCACCGATTTGTTCGTGACGCCCAAGTTTGTGCCTCCTTGCGCAGATTCGCGCGGAGCGCGACCCTACCCTCATGACCCAGCCACTGCAAATCGGCGTCATTCTCGGCAGCACGCGGCCCGGGCGCTTCGCCGACAAACCGGCGGCATGGGTGATGGGCCTCGCCCGGAGGTGCGAAGGCGCGGCGTTCGAGCTGCTCGACCTGCGCGACTACCCCCTGCCCTTCTTCGACCAGCCAAAGTCGCCGCTGCGCGAGCCGTCGCAGAACGAGGTGGCGCAGCGCTGGGCACGAAAGCTCGGCGAGCTCGACGGCTTCATCTTCGTGACCGGTGAGTACAACCACGGCATCCCCGCGGTGCTCAAGAACGCGCTGGATCACGTCTATGGGGAGTTCAACCGCAAACCCGCCAGCTTCGTCGGCTACGGCAATGCCGGCGGCGCGCGCGCGATCGAGCAATTGCGATTGAGCCTGGTCGAGCTGCAGGTCGCGCCGCTGCGCGGGGCCGTGCACCTGAGCCGCGAGCAGTTCGTCGGCATGCTGCTCGACGGCAAGACGTTTGCGGACTTCCCGCACCTGGAGCAAGCCGGGACGGCGATGCTCGGCGAGCTGCTCTGGTGGGCGGAAGCGTTGCGCGCGGGGCGTGAGCGCGCTTTTGACGTTCCGCTGACTTTTCCACGCTGACGAACGGGCACCGCCGTCACGGGGAGGTCGCAGAAATCGAAAACGTTTGATCTCGATAGTACGACGAGGTCGACAAGCTGAAGGTGAGCGGTGCGGTGCGCAACACCACGGCCGAGTTCGTGCACACCCCATTCGCGCTTGGACGACAGTCACAATCGGTCATCGAGTTGCACTCCGGCGTCAAAGAAGCAGAAATGGTGAGCGTGTACGCTCCAGCTGGTGGGATCGCCAGGGAGGCGCAATTCAAAGGGTCGCCAAAAATCCCTTCCGCGCAGTCCAGCGGAAGCTTCTTCGCCACCACCTCGAGTTGGCACGGCTGCAATAGCTTTTGACCCGGCCCGATGAGCACGGGCCGAGGCCTATTGCAGTCGGCTATCCCGCAACCGAGGCCATTCCCATAGCCCAGACCGCTGTCCAGTACGCGTTGACAACTGGTGGTGCAGTTCCCACCACCCAGAGTCTGAACGGGCTGACCACGGAGTTCGGGCTGCGGTCCCGGGCCCAGTACGTTCACGTATTGACCATCGCGGTACACCAGAAGCAGCGAAGTCGGTGTCGAACAATCCTGGAAGGCCTGCTGAATATACAGCGGCTTGGCACCAGTATTGACGATGGTGATGGCAGGTACGGTGGGAGCGGGACGTCGTCTCGAAACGACTGACACATCGGGTCATCGGCGATCACTTCCAGCGGCGGAGTCATCGATGACGGAATCTCCGCGGCCTCGCTGCCGCTCATGCTCTGTTCCTGCGTCGCGGCCTCTCCACAGCTGATGGTCGAACAAGCAATCCAGAAGGCGACGGTCGATGAGCGCCGCGACCAGGTTCGATGGATCCTCGCCATTCGTTTCTCAGCCGTAGAGAGAAGCGCTCTCACTCCGCCACGAAACCCTCCGCCCACGGCACCTCCGCCGCCTCGCCCGCCACCGCACTCCACTGCTCGTCGTTCAGCCGCTCGAAGTTGCCCTTCACGAGCTCGTGATACGAGTACGCCATGCCCGCGTACGCGCGCGGGCCCGCGCAGGTGTCGATGGTGACGGTGAGCAGGCGGGGATACCCCGTAGCGACGTGCAGCACGTTACCGACGATGTTGCCCGCCGCGTCGGCAGGCTGCGTGTGCACGTCTGCAACGGTGAGGCCCGCTTCGATCGATTTGTTGGGGTCGAAGAACAGGTCCGCGTACCAGCCGTCGGGGACTTCGATCGTGGTGCAGCCCGCGGACTGCTGCTCCACGCGCACCGCGTCGTTGATGAAGGCGAGCTGTTCCGGGGTGTGTGCCGTGCCGGTGCGTTGCTGCTGCGCCATTTGTTCGAGCAAAGCGGCGGTGCTGCGCAGTTTGGTGAAGTAGGCCGTGATGGCGCGCTCGAGGAATTCGTTCGAGCTCGCGACGCCGGCAAGCGCAGCACCGCGCTCGGCGTAGCGGACGAGCGCGGCAAAGAATTCAGGATAGGGTTCGACGTAGGCATCCGGGAATTCGCAGCTTGGAATGCCCGTGTACGATTGCTTCGCGTAGAGCAGGGTGTCGTGGCGGAGCTCTGCCCAGGAGCCGAGCTGGGTGTTCAACAGGCGGCGGCCCCAGGCCTCCGTGCCCGCGATGCGCGGTAGCCCCGCGCTCGCGGGGTCGGTCAAATCGCCGGCGGGCGAGAGTGATCGCAAAGCCGCGCTCCAGGCGTTGTACAGGTTGCCACTCCAGAAGCCCGCGTCGTAGTCGTCGATCAGGCGGCGCACGCCGCCGAGCGCGCCCGGCAACTCGGCGACGGTCTGGAGCTCCGGCTCGAGGCGTAGCGCCTGGTTGTTGCCGAAGGCGGCAAACGCCGCATCGAGGGGGTTCGGGAGCAGGCGGTCGGCGATGCGATCGTAGACCACCGCGCTGAACACGTGTGAGTCCGGCACATAGCGCTGCCCGAACAGCAAGAAGCTGCGGTCGAGCGGGAGCGTCTTCATGGTGCCGTCATTGATCATCAGCTGGCTGGCAATGCGCTGCTGTCCGTAGCCGCCCTCGCTGATGGCCTGCGCCACCGCGGCATCGCTCTTGCTGCGGGCCGACTCGGGTCCGCCCAGATCTGCGACCAGGGAGGTCACCTGTGGGATCGTCATCGAGTCGCTCTCGCCCACAAACGCGTGCACGACGGCATCGATGTTGCTCCACTGCTCGAGGGCGCGCTGGTCGAGCAACTGTTGCATGCCGAGCATCGCCTCATACTGCGAGCGACGAAACACGGATGTACCGTCCGGCAGCGTCTCGATCAGGCGCAGGTCGATGCGGCCGAGCCAGATCATGGCCCGGAAGTAGTCCTGGAGATCGTCGGTGTAGTGGCCGCGAGGAGTGAACTGCGAGAAGTCGATCATTCGGTCGACGCCAAACAGGGAGCGCGTCGCGATGCCCTGGGCCGCGCGCGCCTGCTCGATCAATGAGCGCGCCTCCGAGCTGGCGCCCGCACCCGAGCCCTTCAACAGACCCGCCGCCACCTCCAGGTACAAGCGCAGGTCCTCGCGCGTCTGCGCCGAGCCATCGATGCTATCCACCCGCGCCAGCATCGAGGCGAGCAGCTCGCGCAGCTGCGGCGCGAGGATCGATTGCTCGAGGGTGGCCAGGATCAGATCGTAGGAGCTGTGGACGGCCTCCAGCAGCGCGTCGGCAGACACGTAGACCGGCAGGTGCTCCATGTAGATCGCTGCATAGCCGCGCAGGAAGGTCGGGAACTGCTGGCGCGAAGAGATCACGAAGCCGTTGCGGTCGAGCGCGGCGAGCTCGCCCGGGTTGAGCGAGAGCGCCGAGGCCTGCATGCGATCCATGAACTCCGCGCCGGACGGCACGTAATCGAGCTTCGTGAGCTGCTGGATCGGGTACTCATCCAGCAGCTCGGAGGCCTTCAACCCGCGCAGACGCTGCATGTCGGCCTGCAGCGCGGCGAAGTGCGCGAGCGAGGCCGCGTCGCCCGTGAGCCCGGGTACCCGAGAGTCACCGGGGGCGAGAGGGCTCGGTTTCGCCGGATCGCCGGCGGGGGGTCCCTCCCCCCGCTGGTCGGGGCTCGCTCCAGAGCCGCAGGCAAGCACGAGAGCGAGCGCGGAAACCGTGGCAGTCAGCGCTCTCCAGTGTGACCGAGCCGAGAATACAGGGGCCATGTCCGCCATGCCCCGCTCTCAGCAAGAGACGTGCCACGCCTCGCACAGCGAGAATCATCGAGCAAAACCGCTGGGCGAGCCCGCGCTGTGCCACCACCAGAGCCGGTGGCACACCTTCGCCGCTACCGAGCGACGCGCGCCAGCAACCGCTCGCGCACCGCCGGCCACTCCTCGGCCAGGATCGAGAACAGCACGGTGTCGCGCACCGTACCGTCATCGCGGCGCTGGTAGCGGCGCAGCGTCCCCTCGTAGCGCGCCCCCAGGCGTGCGATGGCGCGTTGCGAGCGCTGGTTGCGCACGTCGGTCTTCAGCTGCACGCGGCCCGCGCCCAGCTGTTCGAAGGCGAAGCGCAGGAGCAGCAGCTTGGCTTCAGGATTGACGCGCGTCGCCCACACCTCGGGGCGGTACGCGGTGCCGCCGATCTCGAGCCGAGCGTCTTTCTCTCCGACCTCCAGATACGACGTGGTGCCCACGACGCTGCCCGCGGCGAGCCCCGCCTGCTCCGCCACGAGCCGCACGATCCACACGAAGCGCCCCTGCGCCAGCTGGTTCTTCAGCGTGGCGACATGAGCTTCCGGTGTGCGCGGGCGGCCGGCGAGGTGCTGCCACACCTGGTCGCGGTTCAGCGCCTCGAACAATGCCGGCGCGTCCGCCTCTGGCACGCAGGGCGCCAACGAGACGGTGCCTCCGCGCAGCACCACACCCGGCGCTGGAGGCCAGGACATCTGGCCCCAAGGAGCGTCATCAGGGCGGGCGTCGCGGATCGCTTCGAAGGCCGTGGGACTGGTCGTCACGCGCCCATCCTGGCAGAGTCGCGCCCGATGTCGATGTCCTCGTTGCGCCTGTCGCGCGTTCCCCTGCTCTTCTCCCTGCTCCTGAGCGCGTGCTCGCAGCACAAAGAGCCGGCTGCCACGGCGCCGGCTGCTGTAACGGCTCCCGCCCCGCCCAGCGCGCCGGCGCTCGATGCACAGATGATCGGCGAACGACTCGGCGCAACGCCGCGCGCACTGTCGAACGGCGCGCTCGTGGTGAGCCTACCGCGCGGCGGCGTGCCATGGAAAGTCGAGGGCAGCGCCGTGGCCGAAGCGCTGAGCACCGAGTTGCTGTTCTGGCCCGTGGCGGAGGGCGCGGCGCTGTCGGGCAGCGTGGAGCTGCTCGAGGACGAGGTGAACCCGGTGCTCGACACGCTGCTCGCGCACGGCATCCGCGTGGTGGGCCTGTACAACCGCGAGCTGTACGACGCGCCGCGCGTGCTCGTCTTGCGCTTCGAGGGCCGCGGCAACCCGGCGTTGCTCGCCTCCGGCTCGCAGTCGATCAGCTCGGTCTTGCGCGACGCACGGCTGCGCTCCGGCAAACCGCTGGCTGAGCTGCCCGGCGATGCGCCTCAGCCCGGCACGCTCGATGGGGAGGCGCTGGGCGGCTTGCTGGGCGTGACGGCGACGACCGCGGACGGCGTGGTGACCTTCGAGGTGCCACGACCGGCGCAGGAAATGGCCCCCAGCGCGAACGGGACGGCGGCGACCGGCGCGCTGGTACCGGCAGCCCCCTTGCTCCACGCCAGAATGTCCGGCAGCGACGCGCGCGCGGCGATCAGCGGGACGCTGGTGCTCTCCGCACCGCAGATCGTGCCCACGTTGACCGCGCTGCGCACGGCCAACATCCAGCTGGTCGGGCTCGTGCCACAGGACACGCAGGGCGATGTCGGTTGGTACGAGGTGTACTTCCGCGGTAAGAACAACTCGCTCGCGCTGATGCGCGGGCTGGCGCAGGCGCTGATCGCCCGGACGCCGCACTGAGGCTCCCGGTGCGCCAGCTCGAACAGCTGGTCGCGGGCAAGCGGCCGGGAGATGCACCTATCCGCGCTCATCGAGTCGACGTGATCCGTTGCCTGTGCTGACCCGAGGCGCAATCTGGAATTCAAAGAGGCGGGGGCGGCACACTCTTGGGGCTCGGCTTGCGACATCCGAAGACGGCGTGCCGACTCATCGTCGTGGGCATCGTGCTCATCCATCCGCCAAACTTGCATCAAGGTGGCGCGCGCAGAGCTGTTGCCCTGCTTGGTGATGGCGCAGATCCGGCGATGCTCCCTTCCATTGCCGACTCATATCTTGGGCGACGCTCGCACTGACCGCGCTCCGACCCCAAGGCCACGCGGGCCCCGGCAAGACATCCCGCCCGCGCTGCGCCGCGCGGTGCTGCGCCGGGACGAGCGGCGCTCTCGCGTCGCCGGTTGCCGGAAC
>JAICTU010000612.1 GCA_025936205.1 Polyangiaceae bacterium
CGCTGCCGTTTCCATCCAGCCAGCTATAGCTCAGGTGACTCGCGAACAGGCGCCCGCCCCGGTTCACGAACTCACGCACGTTAGCCCCCGACGCATTCCGCTCCGAGAAGTCTTGGTCCCACGTTTGCCCCTCGCAGTCGGCGACGACCATGTCGTAGGTCTGCATGCGTGGCAGGCTCGTGTACAGCGTCGAATCGTGCGGCGTGTTGCCGTCGATCTTTGCGCCGGCGGGTGACGCCGAATCACCACCGCGATACAGGTGTACACGCGGCGTCGCGTTGCCATCCGCGCCCGGGTTGCCAAACTCGCCATGCGCGATACCCATCTTTTCCAGCACGCACTCCATGGCGTCGATCTGGCCCGTGGTCACCGCCACGTGGGGCAGGTGCACGGCGAGCCCGTCGCTGCTGCTGCGCGGCAAGCGCGTCGGGTTGTTCGGCAAGGCCGCGGGCAAGCTGCTCGTGGTGCAGGCTGCGGTAGCTGCCAGGTGTTGCGTGATCGCGCGCCGGAACTTGCCAGCCTTCACCACCAGCACGAAGTCCTGGTCGACGGGAATGTTCCCCTCCAGCGTGTAGTTTCCGCTGGAGTCCGTGACCCCGCCCACCAGCACCGGGCCGAGATCCTGGTCCTCACAGCGGTCGCAGCTCGTGCCGTCTGTGGGGATGCCAGTGGAGATCGCCGGCAGCACACTCGCGTCGGTACCACGCAAAATGTAGACGATCGCGTTCGGCACCCCGATCTGGTTGCCCGTGTCGCCATCGGTGCGACCAGGAGTGATCACTCGGCCTGTCAGGCGCGTCGGCTGTGCCGCAGCGCTACAGTCCGGAATCGCGTTGCACACGCTGCAATCGGCGTGTCCGCCGGCCACGCACTGCGTCGGCGTGCCGAGCCCGCCCGTGCAGACCTCATTCGCGCCGCAGGTGAGGCCCTCGTCCGCGCAGTTGATCACCTTGCCGCAGTGATCGAGCAGGTAGCCGCAAGCGAAGCCGAGCTCCGCGCAGGTCTGCCGCTGGCAGTTCACGTCGCCATTGTCGAGCACGAAACTGCCCGCCTGGCCGACGTCGCCAGCTACGCCGGACGAGCCGCCGCCGCCACCGACACCGCCGGTCCCATGATCCGGATCCCCGGCGCCTGGAATCAGGGCTTGCGATGGCGCCTTGCTGCCGCAAGCGGCCAATACGCCCAACATCCCACTCCAGAGCAACCTGTATCCGGTTCGCATGAACGTTCTTGTCCCTTCGTCTGCCCTACGAGATGAATGTACGGGCCTTTTCCGAATGCCCGTAGCGGGAACCGTGCCAGGCGCACCTCACCCCGCCGAGCCGCGCCTGGGCCGGCATCGCCCACGGGTGGAAAGGAGCACAACGGAGCACATGGCGAGTCGAGCTTCCGAGCACAACCCCCGGGCGTTGCACGATCCTTTGCAGACCCTGAGCATCTGCGCGCTGTGTCACTCCGCCGGCGTTTCCGTCTACGATGTGCAGTGTCGCCCCACGGATTTCGCGCGCGGCGCTGAGGAATGTGTGCGCGCGCATCAAGTCGTGTTTCCCCGCCGCGGGGTTTTCTCGATCGAGGCGGGCGGTCGCGAGCTGCTCGCCGACCCCAATCATGCCCTGTTTTTCAATCGCGATGAGGCCTACCGCGTCTCGCATCCTGCAGGCTGCGGCGACGACTGCACGGTGCTCGCGTTCGACGAGCCGCTGGCACGCGAGGCGATCGCGGAGTGGGATCCAGCTGCAGCGGAGTCGACCCAGCCGTTCCGATCCGCACGGGTCGCCTGTGACCAGAGGGCGTTCTGGTGGCAGGACCGGCTGCGACAGGGTGCACTGGCAGACCAACTCGATCCGCTCGGCCTGGAAGAGACCGCACTGCAACTCCTGCGGGCTTTGCTCGCGAGCAGCTATCGCGGGCAAGCGGCAGTCACCGCGCGGCGCGCTCGCGCCGGCACCGCCCGCTTGCACGCCGAGCAGGTGCAACGGGCCAGCCTGCTGCTCGCGACACGCTTCGGGGAGGAGCTGTCACTCTCCGCGATCGCGCGGGCGGTGCATTCTTCGCCCTTCCACCTCGCGCGCGTATTTCGCGCCCACTCGGGACTCAGCCTGCACCAGTATCGCCACCGCCTTCGGCTGCGTGAAGCGCTGCGGCGGCTCGCGGAGGGGGAAACCGACCTCAGCGCGCTGGCGCTGGAACTCGGCTTTTCAAGCCACAGCCACCTCAGCGCCGCATTTCGCGCCGCTTTCGGCCTTTCTCCCTCGCAGGCGCGAAATCTGCGGGGCGCGCGCGTATCGGAGGAAGTGAGCAGGATTCTGGAAGCCGCCCGGCGTCGCGGCACCTAGCTTTCCGTCATGCACCAGGGATTCACCGACACATTGCTCGCTCGCGGCCCCCATCCGAGCCTCGGCGAGCACGCCCAGACCTACTCTCGCGTGATGGGCAGCTGGCGCGGGCTGCTGCACAACCACATGCTCGGCCGCAGCGTGCCGCCCGTGAGCATCGAGGCTCATTTTGCCTGGGTGCTCGAGGGCCGCGCCGTGCAAGACGTGTGGATCACACCGGCCCGAGCCGATCGGGGCAGCGGCTCACCTGCGCTCGACTGGTACGGCAGCACGCTGCGCGTCTTCGAGCCCGGGAGCGGCGGCTGGCGTACCGTCTGGACGGACCCCGTCTCCGGGCTGCGCATCGAGCTATTGGGCCGCCGCCAGGGCGATGACATTGTGCAGATCGGCACACGCGGCGGGCGGCCCATTCGCTGGACCTTCTCGCAGATCCGCGCCGATTCCTTCGTCTGGCAGGGGCACATCCTGAACGTCGACGGAGAGACCTGGGACCTGGAAGTCGACATCCAGTTCCAGCGCGCCGAGGGGTAGGGAGGCTTGCTCGGGGATTTTGTGAACCGCGTGCGTGTACCGTCGTGAGGTCCGAGATGCAGTTCGAATAGGCTCGGGTTTTGGCGCGCCGTGCGCCATGCCGCCGTCATCTGCCGCGCGCAGAGCCTTGAGTGTTTCACCGGGTGAGCCAGCGCCGAGTGGCGCAGCGTGACCGCGACCCCGGCACCCGGGTGAGCACGCCGCTGGCACAGCTGGCACACCCGTGGAACGACGTCACGCGCTGCGGCAGAGGCGGTCCAAGGCTGTTTTCTGTCTGGGCGAGCGGGCGCTCCGCGCGAGGACGGATGTGTTCCTCGGTGGCATGTCGGTTGCTTTGGTGGCGGCCTGGGCCACCTCCATACCGGAGCGCCCGCGGGCCCCCCTGCCGGCGGAGGGAGGGCGGAGCCCCAGCGAGGAGGAATGCATGTCTGAGCTTCGAACAGGTGCGCGCCGGCGCGGCGCATCAACCCTGGGGTGGGCGTATGCTTTGGGGCTGATCGCTTGCAGCGGGCAGCTCGTCGATCAGGCGGCGACGGGCAGCAATGCCGACTCGAACGGTGCGGCGGGTTCGCAGGACTCTTCCGCCAGCGCCACCTTCGAGGCCGCGCTTCGCTCCAGCAACAATTGCGAACGGCTGCTGCAGAGCTTCCAGTCCCAGCTGCTCGACCAGGTGCGCGAGCGCGCCGAGCAGGCACGGCAGGGGCAGGGCTACTACTACGGGGCTCCCGCCCCGGGAGTTCCCGTCGACGCCGCGCCGATCGCGCCGTCGAGTGGCAACGCCTCGACTCCCACGCAGGAGGCAGGCGGTGCGTCCTCCGGCTTCTCCGACACCACGGTCCAGGTGCCGGGCGTCGACGAAGCCGATTTCGTGAAGGCAGAGGGCGACCATATCTACCTGTTGCACGGTCCTGCGCTGTACGTGCTCGGCGCGGCGTCCGCCAACGCGACCGAGCTGCAGGGAAACGTCGCGATCGAGGGCGACCCGATCGAGCTGTTCGCGCGCGGCGACGAGGTCGTGGTGTTCTCACGCTATTCGGGGCCCCTGCCGGGCACCGACCAGAGCACGAACCCGTACAACTACTATTACTATCCCACCTACACGAAGCTCACCGTGGTGGACGTGGCCAGCGGAGCCCCCCAGGTGCTGCGCGAGTCGTATGTCGAGGGAAACTATAGCTCCTCGCGACGCCACGACGGGATCGTGTGGGCCATTCTTCAGCAGGCTTCCAAGGCCCAGCTCGACTACCCGAACGTCTCCTATGCCGACTTCCTCGGGCATCCGTACGAGCAGAGCGAGATCGATCGACAGGTCGATCTG
Source organism: Polyangiaceae bacterium (assembly GCA_025936205.1). The sequence goes on from JAICTU010000612.1 coordinate 4,186, forward strand.
TGGGTCTCGCTCGCCACCGACACGATTCAGGATTCCGTGATCGAGGACTACGTGCCGAGCGAGCTGGAGCGCGTCGACGGCGCGCTCGTGAAGAAGCCGCTGCACTGCGGCGACTTCTGGCTTCCTGGGCCCGGTCTCACGCAGGCAGGGGCCAGCACCGTCCTGACCCTCGACCTCGATGACCTCGACGGGGGGCTGCGGCACACCACGGTGGTCGGCTACGCCGATCGCGTCTACGCCAACGACGAAGCCGTGGTCATCACGCAGACGGACTACCGTTACTACACCGGGCAGCAGACCAGCCTGCAGACAAACATCCATCGCTTCGACATCTCCGGCGCCGATACCCGGTACACCGCCTCCGGCAGCTTTGCCGGTACGATCCAGAGCCAGTTCTCTCTCGATGAGCAGGACGGTGTAATCCGCGTCGCGACGACGGAGAGCAACTGGGGTAGGCCCATCCCGCTCCCGGCGTTGGAAGATGACGTCGCTGATGGGGGCACGGCCGTGCCCTCGCCTC
>JAICTU010000704.1 GCA_025936205.1 Polyangiaceae bacterium
CATCAACTCGCTCTCGGCGCTCGGCCCCAACCGCTGGTACGACGCTGGCGATCAGCGCTTTCAGCCCGACAACCTGATCTGGGACGCGCGCGAGGCCAACATCATCGCCATCGTCGACAAGCGCGCCGGCAAGATCGTCTGCAAGCTGGGGCCGCGCTACGACGGCAACGAGGCCGAGCGCAAGCTGGGCTGGATCATCGGACAGCACCACGCGCACCTGATCCCACGGGGCCTGCCCGGGGAGGGCAATCTACTGGTCTTCGACAACGGCGGCTGGGCGGGCCATGGCGCCCCGCACCCGAGCGCGCTCGCCGGCCTCGAGACGGCGCTGCGCGATCACTCGCGTGTGCTGGAGATTGACCCCACCACGCTGGAAATTGTCTGGCAGTACACCCCGAAAGAGGCCGGCTTCGTGCTGCCGCTCGACGCGAGTTTCACGCCCGGAGTCTTGTCAGACGTTGGTCTACTTTACAAGACTAATGTCTTGTGACGACGCTGATCGCTGCGCGCTTCTGTTTCGCTCGGTTTCGGGCGCGGTCAGCGCCTCGCGCTGCCGCGCGAATCCGTGCCCTCGATCGCGCCCTGTAACAGAGCCAGATCGATGGGCTTCACCAGGTGCTGGTCAAAGCCCGCCGCAGCGCTGCGCTCGCGGTCGCGCGGCTGTCCGTAGCCCGTGAGCGCCAGCAGGCGGATCAAGGAGCCGCGCTCGCGGATCTTCCTGGCCAGCTCATAGCCATCCATGACCGGCAAGCCGATATCGAGCAGCGCCACGTCGGGCGCGAATTCGTGGAGCTTTTGCAGCGCGCTCTGGCCATCGTGAGCGATCTCGACGGAGTAGCCGAGCATGCTGAGCGCGCCCGCCAGTGACTCCGCCGCGTCCTGATTGTCGTCCACCACCAGGACGTGCCGCCGGCAGGCGTCGCGCTTGCGAGGTGCCTCGGGCGGGGGCGGCTCGCGCCGGAGCGGCAGATCTGCTGCCGGCAGCCGCACGATGAACTCGCTGCCCTTCATGTAGCCATCGCTGTGGGCCTCGATGCTGCCGCCGTGCAGGGCCACCAGCGAGCGCACGATGGTGAGGCCGAGACCGAGACCGCCCTGCGCGCGGTCGAGGTCCTGCTGCTCCTGGACGAAGAGCTCGAAGATGCGCGGCAGGATCTCGGGTCGAATGCCGACCCCATTGTCCCGTACGCTGACCCGCACCTGATCGCTTTCGGCCGTGGCTTCCACCGCGATGCAGCCGCCCTCCGGGGTGTAACGGACCGCGTTCATCAGCAGGTTCGCGAACACCTCCGAGAGGCGCTGGCTGTCTCCGTACACGCCCAGGCCCGGCGCCACATCCACGCTCAGCTGGTGCTGGCGCTGCGTGAGCAGGGGGCTCACGATCTCCAGCGCCTGGGAAAGAATGCTCTGGATCGACTCGTGGCCTCGCGAGAGATGCAGCTTGCCGAGCGTCAGATGCGAGACCTCGAGCAGGTCGTCCACCAGGCGCGCGAGGTGCCGCACCTGCCGCGCTATGATCTCGCGCTCGGCCTGGAAGGTGTCGCTGCCTTGCAGATCCATGAGCTCGAGCGAGGTGAGGATGGGCGCGAGCGGATTGCGCAGCTCATGCCCGAGCATCGCGATGAACTGGGCGCGCCGGCGTTCCGCCTCGAGCGCGCGCGCATCGGCGATCGCGCTGCCGAGCTGCCCTGCGAGCAGCTCGAAAAAGGTGAGATAGTGCTCGTCGGCGACACTCTGTGGGCTGAAGCCGGTGAGCAAGACGCCTGCGATGCGATCCGGCGCGCTGGCGGGAATGGGCAGCACCAGCGCGCGGGTGATCGTCTCGGGTCCAGCGCAGGGCACGAGGCGCGTCGTCAGCGCGAACTCTTCGGCGCGGCGGGTGCGCAGCGCGCGCGCCAGGCACCACGGGTCGTGGGCCCCGTGAGCACTGGAGACGACGGCCGGCAGCGGGGCGGGATCGAGGCCGGACCAGGCGCAGAGCTTCGCCTCGGAACCGTTCTCGTCCAGCGCATAGATGGCGGCGAACGGGACATCGTAGGGGTCCTCTCCGAGGAGCCTGGCGAAGGTCCGGCAAGCGCTCTCGACGTCCTGGACCTCGGGGTCGCGCTGCCGAAGCCTGCGCAAGGTGGCCATGCGTCGAGCGCTGATCGTTTCCATGAGTTGACGGTGTCCCGTCGATCGTTCTGACGTCAGCGCGCCGATCGCGCAATTGCGGTTCGGGTCAGGAACGTGCGGAAACGCCGCAATTTTCCCCAGCGCCCGAGGGGTGATTGCCGCCGCTCAGAGCGCGAGCTCGAGCGTCTCTCGGGCGCGTATCGCCAGGTCAGACATCACCTGCTGTGAGAAGCCCAGGTGTTCGCGCGCTTGCTGCGCCCTGCCGGCGTCCACCTCGGTGCCGATGGCGGTGCCCGCTTCCGACGCGACCCAGTCTGCCACACACAGCACAGCCGCCATGGGATGAATGCGGCGCCCTTGCTGGAAGTGATGATGGATCCCGATCACTAAGCGGACCTCGGGGTGTAGGTTCCAGGCATCCGCCAGCACCCCGGAAGCCTCCTCGTGTACGACCTGCAGGGCAAAGGCGACTTCGTCAAACGCGGGCGGGGTCAGCCGGCGTGCCCCCGAGCCCTTCTGCTCCGCGACGATCAGCAACCCGGCGGCCATGCCCACGTCGTGCAGCAATCCGCACAGGAAGGCGAATTCGTCCGGGATCGCCGTCAGGCGGCACGCGATGCGGGCGAGGTGTGCGGTCAGCATCGAGTGGCGCATCAGGTCTTCCATGGGCTTTTCAAAGCCGCTGGCGCGGAACACGCGCATGGAAAGCACGGTCTGCAGAAACAGCTCCTCCAGCGTTCGCAGCCCCAGCCGCGAAATGGCCTCGTCGAGCGAGCGAATCGGCGCGCCGCGCGAGTACAGCGCGGACTGCGCCAGCTGCAGGACCCGCGCGGCCAGTAGGCTATCGCGCTCCAGCAGTTGCCGCACGGCGCTCAGCTGGACCTGGGGCTGGCGCGTCAGTTTCATCAGCTCGACGGCGACGGACGGCAGCACCGGAGCGCGGTAGTTCGGTGACTCGAGGGTCTCGCGGAGAAAGGCCACCAGCGCTTCCGGCGCCAGCTCGTAGGTGCGTGCGTCGAGCTGGTGCTCGCCCTTGCCGAAGTCTTCTCTGCGCCGGTGAGACGGCAGCCAACCTTTCGCTGTCATCGTGCGATGAAAGGGCCCTCTCCAGCCCATTTTGCGCGTGCCTGCTCCGAATTGGAACGACCCGCCAAGCCAGTTCTGAGAGAGCAGAACGGGCTCCTGGCGCGGTCACTGAGGGCACACCCCCTCACCCTGCGAGGGGGTGCAGCGCGCCGAGTTCCAGGCCCGACTATCACTGCGCGCGCGAAACGCCGTCTTATCCTGCGACGGCTCACGCTTCCGGATCCGACGTGTCTCGCCTCCGCTTGCTCCCCTGGCTCCTGGCGCTGACCGCGGTGTCGCTGGCGGGGCTATTCTGGCAGCTGAACGCGCGCTGGAACGGCGAGGTACAGGCCGCGGTGCGCGAGACGCTGA
>JAICTU010000207.1 GCA_025936205.1 Polyangiaceae bacterium
GGAAGATCTCGCGCGGGCTCTTCCCCATCAGGTTGGCGAGCACGTTCAGACGACCGCGGTGCGCCATACCGAGGGTGACCTCGTCCACGCCGTGCTCGGCGGCGCGATCGATCGCCAGGTGCAGCAGGGGCAGGAGGCTCTCGGAGCCCTCCAGCGAGAAGCTCTTGGCGCGCACGTACTTGCGCTGGATGAACTCCTCCAGCATCACCGCGTCGGTCAGCAGCGTGAGGATGTAGCGCTGCGTGTCCGCGTCGAGCTCCAGCCGGTTCTCGGAGCCTTCCATCCGCTCCTGCAGCCAGTTCTTCGCCGCCGGATCGTGGATGTGCATGAACTCGACGCCGATCGAACGGCAGTAGGTGTTGCGCAGCCGCTCCAGGATCGCGTTCAGCGTCAGGCGCTGCGTGCCCGTGATGGTGCGGCTCGAGAACACGCGGTCCATATCGCTGGGACCGAGGCCGTAGTATTCCGGATCCAGCTCCTCATAATGAGGCCGCGGCAAGCCGAGCGGATCGACCTTGGCGATCATGTGACCGCGCACGCGGTAGGCGCGCACCAGTTGATCCACGCGGTCCTGCAGCGCGACCAGGACGTCCGACGCGCCTTCGGGCGCGAGCGCCCTGCCGCTCGCGGTCGCCGCGGGGCTGGGCGCCGAGAGCGGCGCGGGCGCAGTCCCGGGCGGCGTCGCGAGCGGCGCTCGCGCGTAGGACTGGGCCACGCCGTTCTCGAGAGCGCCATTGGCGTGAGCACCGTTGCCGTTGCTCGCGCCCTTGGCCCGCGCCACGCCGTTGGCATGCACTCCGTTGGCCACGCCGTTCGCTCCATTCGGAGCCGCCGGTGCGCGCGGCACCGAGACGTGGATCGAAGCCGAACCGTTGGGATCGAACAGCGAGCGCGCCGCGAAGGACGGGCCGAGCCGCACACTGCCGTTCGTGGCCGGGTGCTCGCTCTCGAAGTAGCGACGGAAATCCTCGGGAACCGAGTTCGGATCCTCGAGGAAGCGGCTGTAGAGTAACTCGACGAAGGCCAGGTTGTCGGTGCCGAGCACCGTGGACGAATTGGACATGGATCCTCTGGGGGAGCGCGCTGGGACTCGCTGGGCAGCGTTAAAGTAGGCTGGAGTTCGGCTGTCCAGAAAAGACAGCCGAACCGGATGCGAAGCTGACCCGTTGGCCCCCCTCCGGCCGAACCACGGCCGAATGCTTGGGAAGGGCCCCGGTGCAGGTACCCGAACGACTCGGTGCTGCGGGAAATATAGGCACAAATTTGCGCCTCCACCACCCCTGGGGGCGAGCCGCTCCGGAGCTTTGCAATTCAGCGTTTTCTGACCAGAAACAGCCCGTCGCCCACCGGCAGGAGCGAGCCGGACACACGCGGATCCTCGCCGATCTTCGAGTTGAGCGCCCGGATGGCCAGCGTTGACGCCTTCTGATCTGCAGGGTCGGCGACAGCGCCGCCCCAGAGCGCGTTGTCGACGGCAATCAGCCCGCCCCTGCGCAGGAGCTGCAGGCAGCGCTCGTAGTAGGCCTGGTAGTTGTCCTTGTCGGCATCGATGAAGGCGAAATCGAAGCTTCCCGACTCGCCCTCGGCGATACGCCGATCGAGCGTGCCCAGCGCCGGACCGAGCTCCAGCCGGATGCGCTGCTCCACTCCGGCACGCTGCCAGTAGCGCCGCGCGATCTGCGTGTACTCGGCATTGACGTCGCACGCCAGCAGCAGCCCATCGTCGGGCAGGCCCAGGGCGACCGAGATGGAACTGTACCCGGTATAGACACCCACCTCGATGCAGCGCCGCGCGCCGATCAATTCGACCAGCAGGCGCATGAGCTGACCTTGTTCCGGCGAGATCTGCATTCCTGCGCCGGGGAGCTTCGCGGTTTCCTCCCGCAGCTCCTGCAGCACCCGTGGCTCCCGGACCGAAACAGCCAGAAGGTAATCATACAGCCGATCGTCCAAACTCAGGGTACGTGAGGACATGTTTGCTCCCTACACCAGCCACGGCTAGCATTCAGCGCCTTGAATACTCCAGTGAATTCCGATCCCAGTTCGGTTCTCGCCGAACGCATGCTCCGGGAAGGTCGCATCTCTCCCGCCCTCGCCAACGCCGCTCTCGAGCGCCACAACGCGGGAGGAGAGCGCTTCGAAGAAGCGCTGATCGAATGCGGTCTGCCCGAGTCGATGCTGCTGCGGCATCTGGCGGAGATGTTCGGCACCAAATTCATCAGCACGAAGACGCTGCAGAGCGCTGCCGTTCCGCGCGCGGCGTTGCACCGCCTCGCTCAGCGGCTCGCCGAGCGCTATCAAGTGGTACCCTTGCGCTTCGCGGAGGACGAAACGCTGACGGTGGTCGTCGGCGATCTGAGCAACCCCGATCTGCTCGAGAACGTGCGCGTCGCTGCGGGAGCTCGCCAGGTCAAAGGGCTGGTGGCTCGCCCATCTGCCGTGCAGGCGGCCATCTCCAAGTTCTATCGCGGCGACGTGAACGCGTTCGACCGCATCGGCAGCCTGGAAGACGGAGACGTCAATCGCCAGAGCGCCCCGCCGCCGGTCGCGCCAGCGCCGCGCGCCGCGCTGGAGGATAGCTTCCAGGAGCCTGCTGTCGACACCTCGGCGTTTGATGGCGGCTCTGGCCCGTCCTTCGACGCGGCGCAGGGGCCGCCCTCCTCGCAGCTACCAGCCGCCCTGGGCGGCAACTATCCCTCGCCAGCGCCCAGCGCGAGCGGCTGGTTGCCCTCCGGCGACCCGCAAGCGGAGCTGGATGAGAACGTCGCGCGCGGGCGCAGCGCCGCACTCGGCGATGCCTCGCGTCTGGCGGAATGTCTGATGGTGCTGCACGAGCGCTCGCGCGGTCCACTGAAGAGCCATTCGGTGCGCGTGGCGCGGCTGAGTTACTCACTCTGCCGCCAGCTCGACTTGAGCGAGCCGCAAGCGGCGCATGGCTGGGCGAGCGGGCTCTTTCATGATCTCGGCAAGACGCAGCAGCACCATCTGACCGCGCTCAATGTCTGGCAGCTGCGCGATCACGAAACTCTGGCGCGCGCCCAGTATCAGAATCCGAGCCGCCTGCTGGAAAAGGCGGACGTGCCGGACACCGTGAAGACCGCGATCCTGCACATGTACGAGCGTTTCGACGGCCAGGGCTTTCCCGATGGTCTGGCCGGCGAGGCGATTCCGTTTCAGAGCCGGGTGCTCGCGCTCTGCGACAGCATCGCCGATCTCACGCTCAACCCCGGCAACACGCTGGGGCGCATCGTGAGCCCGCTCGAAGCCTGTAACCATATCCGCGCGCAGACGCCGAAGGTGTTCGATCCCACGTTGCTCGCCCACTTCTCGCGCCTGCTCGTGGAGCGCAAGCTCGATGGGGCTTTCTTGAGCGACCAGAGCGTGCACGGCATCGAGAAGCTGCTCGGCTGATAGCTGACCGGTGGGTGGCGCGCGCCTTCACGCAACGGCGGAGGGCGCGCGCGCGGAGCGCGCCGCTTGCCTGGGAGTGTAGCCGGGGACGAGCAGCTCCAGAAAGCGCTCCGGCTCCACGACTCCCGCGTGGCAGAAAAAACCCCGAGCCTGCACGACCAGCTCCTCGCCACGCGCACCGCCCATCAACAGCCCGCGCCGATAGCGCACGGCCTGCGCATAGAGCGGAATGGACTCCAGGTGCGGCTCCGCGCGACCGAGCAAGAGCGCCGCGCGCTCCTCGTCTCCCTGCTGGAAGTGCCGGGCAGCGTCCAGCAGATGGCACCGAAACAGCGTGGGTAGATGCAGCTGCGGCGGCGGCGGGCGCTGGATGCCTCGCGCGAGCTCGAGCCACTGCCGACGCTCCTGCGCGCTCTCGGCCCGCGCCGCCAGCTCGAGCGCCGCGTGGCCACGCATGGACTGGATCGCGTCGACCGCGTTGGGCATCCGGCGCAGCGGCGAGCTCTCCAGCCGCTGGCGCGCCGTCTCGGCGATCTGCCAGGCGCCACGCGGGTTGCCGCGATAGCGTTGCAGGTGCGTTGCGCCCAGGGCCAGCATCAAATCTTGTAGGGTGAACGATCGCGAAGACCAGGCGCGCTCCGCCCGTGCCCAATCGCGCTCGGCAGCTTCGACATCACCGACGGCCAGCCGCGCCAGCAGTTGATCTCCCCCCGCCCACAGCGGGACGATGCAGTGGTCGCCGCGCGCCCAGCCCTCGTCCAGTCGTGCCGGTACCTCGCGGGCGACCGTCGCCAGCTGGCCCTGCAGGCAGCGCACCACCGAGCGCGCCCATTCCTCCCAGGGGCGTTCGTAAGAGGCGCGCGGCAGCACGTGCGCCCGATGGATCTCGAAGAAACGTTCGAATTGCTCGAGCGCCGCCGGCAGGTCGGGTTGAGCCTTCAAGCGCGCTACAGTCGCCAGGGCGCTGTGCAGCTGCGCCCGCTCCTGCGGGCTCCCGTGGCGTGCGCAGGCGTGCTCCGCTCGCTCGCGGCGCTGCCCGAGCTCCGCATCGGATACGCGCAGCAACGTGCCCATGACCAGATCGCTCACCAGCGCGCCGCTGATCGCCTCGGCACTGCCACTCTCTAGGGCGAGCAGAAGCGCGCGCGAAGCGAGTTCGCTGGCCCGCAGTGGATCGAGCCGAGCCAGCGCGGCACTCGCGCGTTGCAACAGTTGCAGCCGGCGCGCGACCGGCTCGGGCACGAGCTGCGCTTCGAAATGATATCCGCGCAGGCGCAGCCGCGTGCGCTGATACGCGAAGGAGGCAATGGTGCCGGGCGCACTGCTGGGTAGCCGCAGCCCCAGCGAGCGCAGCGCGCCCCGCAGCAGCTCGAGCCCTTGTTCGAGGCGCCCGCTGAGCAGATACTGCTCGGCCGCGCGCGTGCGCAGCTCCAGCACCTCCGCGCTGCGCTCGCTCGGCTCGAAGGAGCCGGCCTGGGCCACCGCCAGATAGAGCTGCGCAGCATCAAAGCCGTGCCCAGCTGCCGCCAGCGCGTGCGCGCGCGCCACCTGCAAGCGTCGGGCATCGCTCGCGGCGAAGCGCCCCTGTTCCAGCGCACCTTGATACAGCTGCGCGGCGCGTTCGAAGGCGAGTGCGGCTGCCGCGCGCCCTGCGGCCACGGCCATCTGCTCTGCGCCGCGCGCAGGATGGCCCGAGCCCACCAGATGCAGCGCCAGATGCTCCGGCTGCAGGGCAACACAACGCAACATGGCGCGCGCCAGCGAGCGGTGACACTGCCGGGCGCGCCGCGCCGACGCGGTACCCAGCACCGCTTCACGGATGGAGTCGTGGTAGCAGCTCGCGCTCCCGTCCACGGGAGAGCGGCGCGCCAGCCGTGTGCTGCACAACGCCTGGACCGCCGAGTGCCAGCCCGCGCCAGCCGCCGCGCGCCCCACCGGCTCGAGCAGGGGCCGCCCGGCGAAGGCCAGCAGCTCGAGCGCCTTGCGCTGCTCGAGCGGCAGCACCTCGAGGCGCGCGGCGATCGCCTCCTCCAGCGAGGGCCACGCATCGGGGTCGGGGGCGCTGCGCTCTGCATAGCGCGAGAGCTGCTCCAGCAGAAACGGATGCCCCTGAGCTTGCGCCGCCGCCTGTTCGAGCAGCTCGCGCGGGGCTCGGGGCGCGACGCTCTCCAGCAGGCTGAGCGCATCCTCGCGCGCGAGCGGCCCGAGCTCCAGCGCGCGCACGTCCAGCCGCACGTCGCTGGCCAGCGTCTCGTACAGCTCACGCAGCCCTCGATGTTGGGCTCCGAGGTCGCTGCGATGAGACGCGATCAACAAGATCTTGGGCGCGCTCGGCTGACGTAGCAGGTGCAGCAGCAAGCTCGTGGAGTCGCCGTCCGTCCATTGCAGGTCGTCGATCCAGAGCAGCACCGGCATGCGCTCGCGCAGCCGCCCGAGCAGCTGCTCCAGGGCGACAAACCCGCGGCGCCGGAGCTCGTGCGCGTCCTCGCTCTGCTGCGCCGGCGTCCCCACCTCACGCACCCGGCCAAGCACCGGGAAGAGCAAGCACAACGCAGTGAAGTCGTCGGGCAAGAGCGCCTCCAGCTCTGGCTCCGGCAGCTGCAGCAGGTACCTGCACAGCTCGTCGACCGCAGCATCGAAGGCCTTGTATGGGACGAACTCCCGCTCGTAGCAGCGCCCGAGCAGCACCAGCGCCTGCTCGTGCTCGCTCAGGAACGACTGCACGAGCGCGCTCTTGCCGATGCCCGACTCACCGGAGAGCAGCAACACGACGGGCCTCTGCCCGCGGCAGCAAGCGGCGTAGGCCTGGCGCAGCCAGTCGAGCTCGCGTGCGCGCCCGAGGAAACCGCGCGGCGGGGCCGAGCCGGCGCCCGGCGCGGAGCTCGGCGCGCGCGGCGCTGCGGTTGCGCGGGCACCCTGCAGCAGCTTCGGTTCCAGCACGGCGCGTACCTCGGCAGCGCCGGGACGCAGCGCAGGGTCGAGCGCGAGCAGCGACCGGCAGAACGGAACCAGCTCGATCGGGATGTGATCCAGTCCCGGTGGCGCCGCGCTGCGGTTCGGGACGGGCGCGCGCTCTGCCTCCCAAGGCAGGCGGCCGGTGAGCAGCTCCCAGACGATGACACCGAAGGAGTACCAGTCGCTCGCCGGGCTGGCGCGGCCTCCCGTGAGCAACTCCGGGGCCATATAGCCCGGCGTGCCGCTGTGCCCGGTCGCCTCCGACGGGCCCGCGAGCGCGCTGATGTCCTCGGCCAGGCCGAAGTCCAGGATCACCACGCGCCCGCTCGGTGTACACAGCACGTTGTTGGGCTTGAGGTCGCGATGCAACTTGCCCGCTGCGTGCAGCGCGCAAATCCCATCACAAAGCTGGCGCAGCGCCGCCAGCACCGGCGCTGCCGGCGCGCCGTGCAAGGCACGCAGCAGCGTCTCGCCCGGCACCAGCTCCAGCGTGAAACACCAGCGGCCGGCGTCCTCGAACAGCTCGTGCAGACGCACCAGGTTCGGGTGCGTCAGATGCGCCAGCCCGCGGAACTCCTGCTTGATGCGATAGATCGAGGTCGGTGAGCTGCGCGACAGAGTCTTGAGCGCGACGCTCTCCTGGCGCTCGGCGTCCCACGCCTCGTACACGATGCCCATGCCCCCGCGCCCCACCTCGCGCCGCACGAGATAGCGGCCTGCACACAGCTCGACCCCCTGAGGCAGCTCGCTCAACGCGCTGTCACGCGCGGTGGAGGCGAGCTGCTCGAGCCACGATGACGTGGGGCCGGCGCGGCTCGAGAAACCCTCCATGCCGCGGCTCACCGACTACTCGAGCGACACCGGGGAAGCCCGCTCGGCTGAGCCCGCGCTGGTTTTCGGCAGCAGCCCCTCTTGCTCGGCCCAGTGCCGCAGCCGCTGCTTGATGACCTGAAAGCGCTGGCGCAAGCGCGCCGCCTCGCGCTCCAGCAAGAGCTCGGGGTGTGGCGTGTCCCCGCAGCCCGCCTCGCCGCCGGCTTCGGCCAGCAGCACGCGCGCGATCTCGCGCCACGAGAGCGCCCGATCGACACGCAACAGCAGCAGCAGCTCATCTTGCTCGTGCAGCCGCTGCCGCAAAGCTCGCAACCGCTCGCGCACCTGCGTCTGCCGGTAGGGGGAGGTGCTCGTGCGCCGGAGGGCAGGCACTTCCTCCAGTTGTCCCGCGAAGGGCAGATTTCGATCGGGGCGGCGCTGCGGTTCGCTGCGGAAGCGCAGCTCCGCATGCCGCGCCAGCACGTAGGCCCAGGTCCGGGACGAGCAACGGAACTCGAACCCCGGCAGGGCCCGCCACAGATCTTCGCAGAACATTGCGAAGACCTCGTTGCCGTTCGCTTCACTGCGCAGCCGGGCGCACAGCAGACTCGAGATTTCCGGGCCGTACGCTTGCAGGATCACGGTCGCCGCTGCGTGATAGTCGCCGGCGGTGCAACACTGACGGATCTGCTGCTCGACCTCTTCCCGTCCCATGTCGGGTCCACCCTTCTCGAGAGCCCCTGAGCCTTCCCAGTTCGGACCAGGCTCAACAACAAACGACCAGGCACCCCCAGGTGTGTATGAAGTCTGGGAGCGAACGACGCAACGTCGCCCTCAGACACGCCGCCGGGCGGCTGACCGTAACTCGATCACAAAACGCGGAAGCGCAGCGACAACGCTGGGCTCTCCACGTCGGGGGGCCTGCCCTTGTTTCATTGTGAACGTGCAGCCCGAGGCTGCGGCGCTTCACCCTTCCGGCTTGTAGTCGGGCGGCGCTGCGCTGCCTGCGCCAAAGAAATAGTTCTCCAGCTCCGTCATCCAGATGCGCTGCCCCGCCTCGCTGACGAGATCCAGACGATACTCGTTGATCAGCATCTTGGAGTGCTCCAGCCACTTGCGCCAGGCCTCTTTCGAGACCGAGTCGAAGACGCGCTGGCCCAGCGGGCCCTTGAACGGAGGCTTCTCCAGGCCCTCTGCCTGGGTGCCCAATTTCACACAGTTTACCATTCTCGACATGTGAGTCTCATCTCTTTGAATCTACAGCTGTTCAAGCGACGGAAACTCGAACGCTTCGTGTCGCATTGCAACCGAATCCGTCACTGCGCCAGCCGATAGCCCACGCCACGTACCGTCAGCAAGTGCTCGGGTGCCGCAGGATCGCGCTCGAGCTTCGTTCTCAGTTGCATCATGAAGTTGTCGATGGTGCGCAGGGTGCCGTGGTGCCGTGGTCCCCAGACCAGCGACTGGATCTCCTCGCGCGCCAGGACACGCCCGTCGGCTTGCACCAGGCACCAGAGGATGTCGAATTCGGTGGCGGTGAGCGAGATCTCCTCCCCTGCCCGCTTGACCTGACGCGCGCGCGAATCGATCGATAGCTCGCCGAGCTCGATCGCTCCGGAGGCCCAGGCAGCGGGCTTCTGCCGCGGGGGCACCTCGCCGGAGCGAGCGGCTCGTTCCGGGGCGGGCCGGCGCAGCACCGCCTTGATGCGCGCCAGCAGCTCGGCCAACCCGAACGGCTTGGTCACGTAGTCTTCTGCACCGAACTCGAGCCCCATCACGATATCCAGCTCCGCGTCTCGCGCGGAGAGCACGATGGTGGGGATGCGAACACCTTCCGAACGCAGCTGGCGCAGCACCTCGAAACCATTCAGGCGCGGCAGCATCACGTCGAGGATGATCAGATCGGCCTCGTCGCGGCGCGCCAGCGACAGGCCCGACTCTCCGTCTTCGGCCACCTGCACGCTATACCCCTCGGCCTCGAGGTTCATGCGCAGCCCGAGCACGATGCTCGGATCATCCTCGATCACCAGAATGCGCTTGCCCGCTGCGCTGCCGGCCGTGCTCGGAATGGAAACTTCCTGGGTCATGCTGTCTCGGGTGCCGCTGCCTTTGCATCAAGCTCGGCTGGTGCGGGCCAGCGTGACGGGAACCTGCTCGGCGCGCAACACGGGCAGTACGATGGTGAAGACGCTGCCCTTGCCCAGCGTGCTTTCGACCTCGATGCGGCCGCCATGCGCCTTGACGACGTGTTTCGCGATGGCGAGGCCCAGGCCGGAGCCCTGCATGTCGCGCGAAAGCCGATCGTCGATCCGGTAAAACTTCTGAAAAATGCGCTTGTGCTCGCGGCGCGGAATACCGATGCCGTTGTCTTGCACGGCGATCCGCACCAGGCCGCCTCCGGCGCTCACGCGCAGCGCGATCTGGGCAGGGTGGCCGCCATACTTGCTGGCGTTGGTCAGCAGGTTCAGGAGCGCGTCGCTGATCGATGCGCTTTCGGCCCAGAGCGTGGGCAGCGCCTCCGGCACGCTGACGCTGAGCCGAGCGTTCTGCCGCTTGCTGAAGCCTTCAAATGCCGCGATCGCCCGCTGCACGATCGAGCCCACTTCCGTCGGCTCCATGTGGAACGGCCTGCGCCCGCTCTCCATGCGGCCCCAGTCCAGCAGGCGATCGATCAGGTCCTGCAACCTCGCCCCTTCGCGATTCAGGCCCGCGATGCAGGTGTCGACCGCCGCCTCGTCCGTGCGGCGCAGCGCCAGCGTCTCCGAGAACAGCCGAATCGACGTCAGGGGCGTGCGCAACTCGTGCGAAACCTTGGACACGAAGTCGCTCTGCAGCTGCGAGAGGTTCGCCTCGCGGCGCACGAACACCCAGACCAAGATCACGCCGGTCACGGCGGCTCCGCTCAGGGCCAGCACCAGGATGCCCATGAGCACGTTCAGCTCTGCTTCACCGCGGAACAGCAGGATGACGCCCACCGCGAGCATGAGGCCGGTCGGCACGATCACCAGGCTCACCAGCAGCAGGACGATGCGCCGGTACCCAAACGTGGTGATGTCATGCGCCATGGGGGTTTCCGGATGAGAGATGTCCCGCAGTAGAGTCTAGCGACGCCTATATTTATTCCATAGGCACTGGCTGCGGCAGATGCGTCACGGCTCGAGCACTTGGCGCAGGGAGCGCAAGAGCTCTGCCACACTCCAGGCCTGGGCTGGACAACCGCCCAGGTGATGAGGCGGATCGCCGCTAGCGACCTGGGCAATTTGGCCCAATACCGGGCTCCCGTCCAGCAGACGATCGATCGTGCGCCGGAGCTCGAGCTGCAGCTCGAAGTCGTTCGGTTCCAGCGCGAGCGCGGCGCGCGCGAAGAATCCCAGCAGGAATACCCAGCAGGTGCCCTGATGGTAAGCCGCACGGCGCTCGTGCATCGGGCCGCGAAAGTCCCCGCGATAGTCGGGATGCCGGGGCTCCAGCGTGCGTACGCCCCGCGGCGTCAGCAGCCGCTCACGCACCCGCTCGATGATCGCCACCGCCTGCCAGCGCGAGAAGAGCTCGGGGTCCAGCGCCAGCGCGATCAGGGCGTTGGGACGGATGCTCGGGTCGCGAAAAGCGCCCGGCCCCGCTTCGTCGGCGCCGATGCAATCGAAGGGGTAGCGCGTTTCGGTACACCAGAAGCGCCGGGCAAAGCTCTGCCGCAGCTGGGCCGCGGCCGCCTCGGCGCGCGCCCGCAACGCCGGCTCGCCATAGTGACCGCTGAGCAGAGCGAGCGTCTGGCAGGCGCGTCCCCACAGGCCCTGTAGCTCCACGGCCACACCGCCGCGGGGCGTGACGGCGACGCCGTCGGCTTTTGAATCCATCCAGGTGAGCGGAGCCGAGGCGTTGCTGGAGCTGGCGAGCAAGCCGTCAGCGGTCAGCCAGATGATGCTGCCCGCAGCCCCGGAGGTTCCGGCGCAGCAGCGCTCGAAGATCACCCGCAGCGCTGGATACAGCTCGCTGCGCACGAACTCGTCCTCCGGCCCCGTCTGCGCGAGCAACTGCTGCGTCGCATCGAACAGCCACAAGCTGCCATCCGCCGTCACTTGCGGCGAGATCGTTCCCAGCTCCGTGAAACCCTGCGTGAGCAGCCCATCGACGCGCGCTTGCAAGAGAGTGCGCAGCACGCGCTTGGCGCCCTCGACACGCCCCCCGAGCAGATACAGACCGGGCAATGAGATCAGCGCGTCCCGCGTGCCGATATCGAGCCAGGGATAGCCGGCGATCACGCCCGGCCGCGGCGCGAGATCAGCACGAAACTGCTCGGCTGCGATCGCGAGCCGGCGCTCGGTCAGCGAGCGTCCCTCCCCCGGATCGAGCGCCTCCAGCTGCTGGCAAACATCCGCCATGCAGTCGCGCGCCGTCCGCCTCGGCAGCTTCCCCAGCCCAAATACCAGGTACTGGGTCTGCCCGGGCTCCAGATCGATCTCGAACGTGCCCGGCGTCCACAGATCCTCCTGGTGCGTCACACCGCGGTTGCGATCCACTGGATATTCGAAGCGCCGCCACCAATCGGGCGAGCCCATGAACACGCCCGAGTGCCCGAACACCACCGGCGGCAGCTCGGGCACCGGCTGGATCTCCACCTCGCCGTGGCGCATGCTCACGGTCTGAATCATACCGCCGTGCTCATGCAGCACTTCGTGCATGGCGCGCATCGCGAACAGCGGCTTCACCGACAGGCGGGCCCGCCGCTGGCCGTGCCAGGTGTAAGAGATGATGGTGGCGTTCTCGCCGCGCGCGAGGCAGAGCCGGCTCTCGAGCAGCGAACGCCCGAGGCGAAAATGCCAGCGCGGGATCGGGTCCTGCGCAAAGCTCTCCAGCAGACGATAGCCGGGCGTGGCGGCGACGCCGGGAAACTGGTGCGTAGCGAGCCGGTAGATGCGACGCCCCACCGAGGCCACCGTGTCGAGCTGACTGACGATCACGTAGCGCTTCAGCGGCGGCTCGAGACACGCCACGAGCAGCCCGTGGTAGCGGCGCGTGTGCATGAGCGCGAGCGTGCTCATGGCGTACGCACCTGCCCCGTTGGTGTGCAGCCACTCCCGCTCTGCGGGCTCCAGCTCGCCGTTGGTTTCGACGCGCGCCCAGGCGGATTCCGGCCGACTCGAGCCTGGATCGCTCACGCCCCCCCGGAGGGTGCGGGGTCCCCCCCGCGGAAGGGACGCGGGGTATCCCCGCCCGAGTGCCTGGCGGCCAGCGCCTGTTCTGCTGCCCGCGTCAGTGCGCCGAGGTCGAGATCGCGGTACCCCGGCGCGCTCTCCAGCCAGATGCGGAGCGCTGCCGCCGCCTGGCGCACCAGCATGCCGAGCCCACCCGCGCAGCGCACCCCCGCGCTGCGGACCGCCTCCAGGAACGGCGTCGACGGTGGATTGTAGACCACGTCGATCGCGATCGCGCCCGGCGCGAGCTGACGCCATGGGATCCAGTCGCTCACTGCCTCGCCAGGGCCGGCGCCGCGCATGCCAGCGCTGGTGGCCTGGAGGATCACGTCGACCCGCGCGATCCGCGACGCGATGCCCTCCGGGTTGCGATCTTGTGCGCTCTCCGGCCATGGGCAGAGCTGGGCACCGAGCGCAGCCAGCGCCGGCGCCCGATTCCAGCGCGCCTGCGGCTCCGCGGACGTCCAGCCACGATTGCTGAGCAGCACCTCGCTGATGCCCAGGCTTTGACAGGCCACGACCGCGGCCTGCGCGGCGCCCCCTGCGCCGATCACCGCTGCGCGACGCGGCGCTGGATGCAGCTCCGCGATCTCTTCCGCGAGGGCGCGCGCATCGGTGTTCGAGCCCACCAGGCGCCCGCGCGCATCGAGCGCGAGCACGTTGGCGACACCGGTGCGTTGCGCGGATTCATCGGGTTGATCGCACAGCTCGAACGCCAGGCGCTTCCACGGCACCGTGACGTTCATACCGGCGACTTCGCCGCGCTGCAGGCGCTCCACCTGCGCGCGCACCTGCGCTTCGCTGGGACAGTCGACGAGCTCGTAACGGTGCGGCAGACCCAGCTCACGATAAGCGGCGCCATGAATGGCCGGCGACACCGAATGGCCGACAGGGTGCCCGAGCAATAAAAAGAGCTTCGACTCGATCATCGCGCTTCCTCGTCACGCTCCTCGACGCGCGCCGCGAGCCGCCCCTCCGCCAGCCGGATGCGCAGGGCATCGCCCGGCGCAACGGCGCTCGACGAGGTCAGCACCCGACCGCTCTCCGTGCTCACGATCGAATAGCCCCGGCTCAGGACCGTGAGCGGCGACAACGCCGAGAGCTGGCCACGTAGCGTCGCCAGTTGGCTCTGCTCACGGCGCAGCTGCGTCAACAGCGCTCCGCGCAGCTGCGCGGGAAAACGCGCGAGCGTGTGCCGCTCGCGCTCCAGGCGCCTCGAGAGCGCCAGGTGCAGGCGCGCTGCCAGCGGCTCGGACCGGCTCCTGGAGCCGAGAACGAGTACGCGCGGATGACGGGCGAGCAGGCGGCGCTCCAGGCCCTCCAGGCGGGCGGAGCCGCGCGCCAGATGCCTGCCGATCGCGCGCTCGGCACGCAACCGATGCTCGTCCAGCCCCTGCTGATGTTGCGCGATCACGAAGCGGGGGTCGCTCAAGCGTGCGCGCAGCGCTCGCGCTGCCGCCAGATCTTCCGACCAGCGCGCGCGCATGGCGCGCACCAGCTGCCGGCTCGAGGCGAGCAGTTGCGCAACGCGCTCGCGCTGCTCCGGCACCACCAGCTCCGCGGCTTGCGAGGGCGTGGCCGCGCGCACGTCGGCGACCAGATCGGTGAGCGTGATGTCGACCTCGTGCCCCACGGCGCTCACCGTGGGCACCCGCAGGCAAGCCACCCGCCGCACCACCCGTTCGTCATTGAACGCCATCAGATCCTCGCTGGCTCCGCCGCCGCGGCCGATGATCACCACCTCGACGCGCCGGTCGCGCTCGATGCGGTCGAGGGCCTGGATCAGGCTTTCTGGCGCCAGCTCACCTTGCACCAGCGCCGGGGACAGCACGAGGATCACCGGGCCACGCCGAAAGGCGACCGTGCGGATATCGTGCAGGGCCGCGCCGTGAGCGCTGGTGACGATGCCGACCACGCCCGGGCTCGCCGGCAGCGGCCGTTTGCGCTCGCGCTCGAACAGCCCCTCCGAGCGCAGCTGGGCCTTGAGCCGCTCCAATTGCTCCAGCAACGCCCCGCGGCCCACGGGGCGTAGACTCTGCACGATGAACTGCAGGCGCCCGCGGGGAGCCCAGAGCGTGACCCGCCCCAGCGTCTGCACGCGCGCCCCGTCGAACAGGTGGTGCCGGACTCGCAGGGCATCCAGACGGTACATCACACATTCGATGCACGCGTCCTCGCGCGGATCTTTCAGCGTGAAATACACGTGACCGCTCGCTGCCCGCTTGAAAGAGAGGATTTCCCCCTCGACCCACTCGCGCCCCGCCTGGCTCTCGACCGCGCGCTTCAGCCGCCGCGCCAGATCGGCGACGGAAACGACGGGGACACTCTCCGGCACCGGTTGGGCCACTGGAGAGCTATAACAGCGCTGCCGGGCGGAGCCCAGTGCGGATGAACCGCCCGCGCGCGTTTGCTCACATCCCCTTGCGCGTCACGGCCTGATCGCCAGGTTCGATCTCTTCGCGGGATTCCGTCACCAGCGCCAGCGACGAATATTTGTGGGAGCGGATGATGCGCAACTCCGCAACCACCTCTTCCGGGAAGGTCTCCTCGTCACCTTCCAGCGGCGTCACCTCCCAATCGAGGCGCTCGGGCGTGTCCATCCGGA
>JAICTU010000692.1 GCA_025936205.1 Polyangiaceae bacterium
ACGCTCGACGCCGCGGCTCTGTGCAAGATGGCCGATCGCGGTCAGATCACGGGGGGGCTGTTGGATGGTCCGCTGGCATTTGACAACGCGATCAGCGAGCGGGCCGCGCAGACCAAGAAGATCGAGAGCGAGGTGGCGGGTCGCGCGGACATCCTGCTCGTGCCGGATCTGCAGTCTGGTAATATGCTGGCCAAGCAGCTGCAGTACCTCGCCGGGGCGGACTCCGCCGGCATCGTGCTCGGCACACGCGTGCCGATCGTGCTCACCAGCCGCGCAGACACCGTGCGCGTCCGGCTCGCCTCCACTGCCGTGCTCAAGCTGGTCGCGCATGAGCACCGGGCCGCGCGCGCCGCGGTTCAACCCGGGAGCGCCTTGTCATGATCGACGGGATTCTCGTCCTCAACGCGGGCTCGTCGAGCCTGAAGTTTCAGGTGTTCGAGCTCGCGACGCGGCTCTCGGCGCGGCTGCGCGGGCAGATCGAGCGCATCGGCAGCGCGCCGCGCTTCGTGGCTAAGAACTCGTCGGGGACGCAGCTCGCGGCCATCGATCTGACCGAGTCGGAGGGGCGCGATCACGCGGCCTGTCTGTCCTTCCTCGCCGGGTGGCTGCGCGAGAAGGTGGCGGGCGGAGTCTCACTGGCCGCCGTGGGCCATCGGGTGTCGCATGGCGGCAGCGACTACACGCAGCCGGTGCGCGTCGACGGCCAGGTGCTGGCGCGCCTGGAGGAGTTGATCCCGCTCGTACCACTGCACCAGCCGTTCAACCTGGCGCCGATCCGCAGCTTGCTCGAGGCCAGGCCGGAGCTGCCTCAGGTGGCTTGCTTCGACACCGCATTTCACACCAGCCAGCCCCTGCTGGCCCAGCTCTTCGGCTTGCCCAAGCGCTTCTACGATGAGGGCGTGCGGCGCTACGGGTTCCACGGGCTCTCGTACGAATACATCTCGCAGCAGCTGATGGTGCAAGCGCCCGCGATCGCGCTGCGGCGCGTGGTGGTGGCGCACCTCGGCAGCGGCGCATCGATGTGCGCACTGCGCGAGGGCAAGAGCGTGGCCACCAGCTTCGGCTTTTCGGCGCTGGAAGGGCTGCCCATGGGCACCCGCTGCGGGTCGCTGGACCCGGGAGTGGTGATCTTCCTGGCGCGCGAGCGCGGCATGAGCTTCGAGGCGCTGGAGGCCCTGCTCTACAAGCAGTCCGGCCTGCTCGGGCTGTCGGGGATCTCGAACGATGTGCGCGTCTTGCTCGACTCGAAGGAGCCGGACGCCGCGCTGGCACTCGACTACTTCACCTATCGCGCGTCGCGCGAGCTGGGCTCGCTGGCGGCGGCGCTGGGCGGGCTCGACGGGCTCGTGTTCACGGCGGGCATCGGCGAGAACAGCGCCGAGCTGCGGGCGCGCATCTGCGCGCGCGCGAGCTGGCTGGGGGTGGAGCTGGAACGGTCCGCCAACGAGGCGGGTCAGCAGCGCATCAGCAGCCCGCAGAGCCGTGTTGCGGTGTGGGTCATCCCCACGAACGAGGAGCTCATGATCGCGCAACACACGCTGAGTTTGCTGAAATGAAGGAACGTCTCGACGGAGCACGCACGAGGACAGAGTCAGACATGACGAGCAAGGACGTGAGCGACCGGAGCGCTCGGCGGGGGCGAAGAACCTTCGCCCTGGGGGCTTCCCTGGTCGGATTGGTACTGGCTGCCGCGGGCTGCCAGGTGGGCCCCGATTTCAAGAAGCCCGAGGCGCCGGTCGCTGCCAAGTGGAGCGGCAATGACGACCCGCGCATCGCAACACAGACGGCCGCCGATAGCTTGTGGTGGAAGGAGTTCAACGACGCCACGCTCGATAAGCTGGTCGAGCTGGCCTACCATCAGAACCTGTCGCTGCAGGTCTCCGGCTTGCGCATCGTGGAGGCGCGCGCGCAGCTGGGCGTGGCCACCGGCAAGCAGTGGCCGCAGCTGCAGGTCCTGGCCGCCGGCGCCAGCGCGGAAGGCGTCACCAAGTCGGTCTCTACCTATGCGGCCGTCGACCGCAACTTCTTCTCCTATCAGGTCGGCTTCGACGCCGCCTGGGAGCTGGACTTCTGGGGGAAGTACAGCCGCGGGGTAGAGGCGGAGGCGGCGAACCTGCTGGCGACGGTCGCGGACTACTACTACTCGATCGTCGCGCTGAATGCCGAGGTGGCCCGCACCTACACCGTGCTGCGCACCTACGAGGTGCTGATCGACCAGACGCAACGCAACGTCACGCTGCAGGAAGATGGCTTGAATATCGCGCAGTCGCGCTTCAAGAACGGCGCGACCTCCGAGCTGGACGTGACGCAGGCAACGACGTTGCTGGAGAGCACGCGCGCGACGATCCCGCAGCTGCAGGTCGGCGCGCAGCAGGCGCGCAACGCCCTGGGCACGCTGCTCGGGCAGACCACCGGCACGGTCGACACGTTGCTGGACGGTCCGAAGGAGATCCCGAAGGCGCCGACCAAGGTCTCGATCAGCGTGCCGGCAGAGATGCTGCGGCGCCGCCCCGATATCCGCAGGGCGGAGCTGGTGGCGGCTGCGCAATGCGCGCGCATCGGCGTGGCCAAGGCCGAGCTGTATCCCAGCTTCTCGCTCTTCGGCAGCATCGGCTTCCAGGCTTCGACCAGCGGCATCGGCTCGAACAACTTGTTCTCAGGCGACAACCTCGTCTACTCGGTGGGCCCGCGCATCACCTGGCCGTTCTTCAATTACGGCCGGCTGGAGAACAGCGTGCGCGTGCAGGACGCGCGCCTGCAGGAGTTGCTGGTGGGCTACCGGGAGACGGTGCTGAAGGCAGCTCAGGAGGTGGAAGACGCGCTTGCCGGCTATCTGCGCTCGCAGGAGCGGGTGGTGTTCCAGCAGAACTCGGTCGTGTCCGCACAGCGCTCGTCCGAGATTGCGATGACGCAGTATCGCGAGGGCGCGGTCGACTATCAGCGCGTGCTGGACGCGCAGCGCTCGCTGCTGCAGCAACAGAACGATCTGGCGCAAGCGGGCTCCTCCGTCGCCACCAATGTGATCGCCTTGTACAAGGCGCTCGGCGGTGGCTGGGAGTTCCGCAGGGGGCAGCCCTTCGTTAACGAGCCCACCAAGAAGGAAATGGAGGATCGGACCGGCTGGAGCGACCTCCTCACCGAAGCCAGCAAGCCGGAGACCTCTGCGGGGCCACCCAGCACGCCGAGCAAGCAGAACCCTCCACCACCAGCGAAGTAGCAGCCAGGAAGCATCATGTCCAAGATTTCAAAGCCGACTCTCAAGTGGATCACTCTGTTCGGTGCGGCGGCGGTCATCGCGTTCGCCGGCGTCTGGTACTGGCAATCGCAGCAGGGGCTGCCCAAGGGCATCGCCTCCGGCAACGGACGGATCGAAGCCAAGCTGGTGGACGTGGCGGTGCGCGAACCGCTGCGCGTGAAGGAGATTCTGGTCGACGAGGGGGCTCTGGTGAAGCCCGGCCAGGTGCTGGTGAAGATGGACACTGTCACCCTGGAGGCGGAGCTGGCGCACGCCAATCAAGAGGTGGCCGCCGCCCAGCAGCGCCTGGCCGAGGCCAAGGCCACGATCAGCAAGCACAAGAGCCAAATGAACCTGGCCAACACCGAGGTCGCGCGCTCGAAGAAGCTGGTCGCGGATGGCGCCGGCTCCCAGCGTGAGCTGGACGTGCGCAACACGCAGGTGCAGACGACGAGCGCCAATCTCTCCGAAGCGGAAGCGGGCCTCAAGACGGCG
>JAICTU010000597.1 GCA_025936205.1 Polyangiaceae bacterium
CGGCTGCGAGTTGAAGGCGGGGCAGGTGGTGGCGGAGCGGCTGCGCAGGTGCCTGGCGGATGCGCCGTTCGAGGTTGATAGTCACAAGCTGGCAGTGACGGCCAGCTTTGGCATCGTCTGCTCGGCGCAGCCGCACACCTCGCTGGAGATGCTGGTGGACGCGGCCGACAGTGCGCTCTATCGGGCCAAGGCCGGGGGCCGCAACCGGATCGAGCTGGCCAAGCAGGACAGCACGCACCCACCGGGCTCCAAGCGCGAGGATTCGCTGCGCGTGTCGCAGCGAAATGGCAGCCGCCGGCTGAGCTTCGCGGTACCGGACGTCGAGGCGGCGCCTGTGGAGGAAGTCGCCGCAGGCGCGGTGCCGACGATGAACCCGGTCTTCGACCGCTCGGTGCTGGCGCAGGTGCAAGATCTGATCGACGACGGCTCGAACTTCCTCGAGGACCTGTTCGCCAAGTACCTGTCCAACGCTGCCACCGCGCTGGAGCAGCTCAAGTCTCCGCTGCCCTCCGATCAGCGCCGCCGCGTGGCCAACACACTGCGCGGGGCGAGCATGAGCATCGGCGCGGCCGGCGTGGCCGACGCCTGCCGCCGCATCGAACGCAGCCTGCGCACGCAGCCCGACGTGGACATTCTGCCGGCCGTGGAGTTGCTGGAGACGCAGGTGGATCGCGTGCGGGAGCGCTATCCGCTCGAGATCGTGCGCATGTCGAGCCGGACGAGCCAGCGCGCATAGATCCGCTTGCGTCCGGGGCCCGCCCGGCGTCGACTCGCGCCATGAGCGACCACGAGGCTGTTTACCCCGGCGGCTGTACCTGCCGCGCGCTGCGTTACCAGATGACGAGCGAGCCGCTGATCGTGCATTGCTGCCATTGCCGCTGGTGCCAGCGCGAGACGGGGGCGTCCTTCGCGCTCAACGCCATGATCGAAGCCGCGCGGGTCGAAGTGCTCGCGGGCGAGTTCGAGCTGGTGAACACCCCGTCGAACAGCGGCAAGGGGCAGCGCATCGCGCGCTGTCCGACGTGCAGGGTCGCCGTCTGGAGCCATTATGCGGGCGCTGGAGACGCGATCCGGTTCGTGCGCGTCGGCACGCTGGACGAGCCCGATCGCTGGCCGCCCGACGTGCACGTCTTCACCTCGTCGAAGCAGCCCTGGGTCGTGCTCCCCCCGGGGGCACGCGCCTTTTCCGAGTACTACCGCAGCAGCGAGGTCTGGTCCGCCGCCAGCCTGGAGCGGCGGGCCAGGGCGCTCACATCAAAGACTTGATGGCGTTGTCGATCTGGTTCTCGTCACCGGGGCGGAACCCGGAGTGGACGTAGCGAACCAGGCCATTCTTGTCGATGATGAACAGGGTGGGCATGCTGCTGATGTGGTAGCGCTGGGCGAGCGACTTATCGCCGTCCCAGGCGACGGGGAAGCTCGCGCCCGTCTCCTCGCTGAAGCGATCGCTGCCCGCGTCTTCGTCGTCCTCCGAGATGCCGAGGATGACCAGGTCCTTGCCGTGACGGCTGGACAGGGCCTGGTACTGCGGGAAGGAGAGCCGGCACGGCTCACACCAGGTCGCCCAGAAGTCGACCAGCACCACATGGCCCGCGTAGGCGCCCAGACTGGCGGCCTGACCTTTGCGCGCCGCCAGGTTGAACTCGGGAGCGGGCTCACCGCGCAGCGGATGATCCGTGACGGGCAATGCGGCACTGCCCGCGCTGTTGCCCGCGGGAGCGCACGCCGGCGCCGCCGCGATCAGAGCTCCGACCAGAAGCCACCCCATCAGCCCCGAGTTTCCCATCCCGTTCGGGATAGCAGGCGCCCCGGGGGCTCGCAATCGAGGGGCCGCGCGCGACCCCGCCTCTCGTGTCAGGGTGTGCGACCCCTATCTCCCTTTGAACACAGGCCTGCGCTTCTCCGCGAACGCGGCCAGCGCTTCCAGTCGGTCCTCGCTGGTCAGACACACCTCGTAACAGCCGCGCTCGAACTCCAGCCCGGCGTCGAGATCGAGGCGATCCGCAGCGCGCAGCGCACGCAGCGCCGCGCGCTGCGCGAGCGGCGCACCCCGGAGCACCGGCTCCAGCCAGCGCAGCGCGTCTTCGAGCACGGCCTGCTCGGGCGCCGACACGCGGTGCACGAGCCCGATGCGCAGCGCCTCGGCCGCGTCGATGCGCGTGCCGAGCAAGATCAGCTCGCGCGCCTTGGCCGCGCCGACGATGCGCGGCAAAAACTGCGTGCCGCCGGCGGCGGGGATGATGCCCAGGCTCGTCTCCGGCAGCGCGAAGCTGGCCGCCGGCGCGGCGACGCGTAGATCGCACAGCAACGCCAGCTCCAGGCCGCCGCCCAGCGCCGCGCCGTTGATGGCCGCGACCGTCGGCACGGGGCAGGTGGAGAGCCAGATCAGATCGCTGCGATAGCGCAGCAGCTGCGCGCGCACCTGATCGAGGCTCATATTGCGGCGCTCCTTCAGGTCGGCGCCGGCGCAGAAGGCGCTGCTGCCGGCGCCGGTGACCACCACGGCGCGATCCTCGCTGCCCAGGTGGTGGCGGAAGACGTCGCCGAAGGCCTGGAGCGTGGCGAGATCGAGCGCGTTGCGGCGCTCTTCCCGCTGGATGGTGAGGATCAGGGCGCCGTCCTGGCGACGGATCTCGAGCGGGCCTGCAGCCATGCTGGCACTATAGCTTCTCCTGCCGAGAAACCCGGGGTAAAAGTACCTACATGGCCACGCTGAGCGGTGAAGTCCAGCGCGTCACCTTCGAGAACGAGGAGACGGGCTTTCGCGTGCTCAAGCTGGCGGCGGCGCGCTCGCCGGGCAATGCGCCGTCCGGGACTGCCGCTTCGGGGAGCTTTGGGGCGGGCAATTTCGGATTGAGTAGTTCGGCGGCCAGTGTGGTCGTTGTGGGTGTGTTCGCGCCGGTCGCCGCGGGCAGCCAGGTGCGCGTCACTGGCAACTATGTCGAGGACCCCAAGCACGGAAAGCAGTTCCGCGCCGACTCGCTGGTGGTGATGGCGCCGGAGACCCTCGACGGCATCGAGCGCTATCTCGGCTCCGGTGTGATCCCCGGGCTCGGTCCCGGCTTCGCCAAGCGCATCGTGGAGACCTTCGGCTTGAAGACGCTGGAGGTGCTCGACAGCGACAGCGCCAAGCTGCGGCAAGTGCCCGGGCTCAAGGGGCGGCGCCTCGATCGCATCCAGCGCGGCTGGTCGGAGCAGCGCCGGCTCAGCAACGTGATGCTGCTCTTGCAGACGCACGGCGCGTCGCTCAGCCTGGCAAACCGTATCGTGCAGAAATACGATGACCGCGCCGCGCTGATGGTGGAGCGGCATCCGTACCGGCTGGCGATCGAGGTACAGGGCATCGGTTTCAAGACCGCCGACCGCCTGGCGTCATCACTGGGCCTTGAGCGCGACCATCCGGAGCGGGTGCAGGCGGGCGTGTTGCATGTGCTCGGCGTGCTCGCCGACTCCGGGCATGTCTACGCCACGCGCGCGGATCTGGCGGTGCAGTGCGCGCAGCTGCTGGAAGTCGACGAGGGCCACATCGATGCCGGCATCGATGCGCTGTGGGCGGCGGAGCGCGTCGTCGTACAGGGCGATGCGGTCTACCTGAGCTACCTGCATCGCGCGGAGCTGGAGGTGGCGCAGCACCTCGGGCGCTTGCTGGGCGCGTCCGGGCGGGAGCTGCCGAACTGGCAGCGCGCGGTCAGCCTGTTCGAGAAGGCGTCGGGCCACACCTTGTCCGACGAGCAGCGCCGCAGCGTGGAGAGCGCCGCGCGCGAGAAGGTGCTGGTCATCACCGGTGGCCCCGGCGTGGGCAAGACCACGATCGTGCTGGCCGTGCTGAAGCTGTTCGAGCAGGCCAAGCTGGAGGTGAGCCTGGCGGCTCCGACGGGGCGCGCCGCCAAACGGCTCGCCGAATCCACGCGCCGCTCGGCGCTCACGCTGCACCGGCTGCTGGAGTTTGACCCGCACCTGCACGCCTTTCGCCGAGACGCGGACAGCCCGCTGGAGTCGCAGGCGGTAGTCGTGGACGAGGCCTCGATGGTCGACATCCAGCTGGCGCAAGCCCTGCTCGCGGCGTTGCCCAGCAATGGACGACTGGTGCTGGTCGGCGACGTCGACCAGCTGCCCTCGGTTGGGCCCGGCGCGTTCTTGCATGACGTGATCGAGAGCCGTGCCGTGCCGACGCTGCGCTTGCAGCGCATCTTCCGCCAGAGCGAAGCCAGCAGCATCGTACGCAGCGCGCACGCCATCCTGCAGGGGGAAGAGCCCGGCAGCGATGACGCCGGCGGCGAGCACGCGGAGTTCTTCGTGATCCCCAAGCGCGATCCCGACGAAGCGGCGGACGTGATCCGGCAGCTGCTCACCAAGCGCATCCCGCAGCGCTTCGGTCTCGACCCGCGCCGCGACATCCAGGTGCTATCGCCCATGCACCGCGGCGCGGCCGGCACCATCGCGCTCAACCAGCTGCTGCAAGAAGCGCTGAATCCCGGCCAGCGCGGCCTCGAGAACCGCGGCGAGACGCTTTGCATCGGCGACAAAGTGATGCAAATGAAGAACGACTACGACAAGGAAGCCTTCAACGGCGACCTGGGGCGCGTCGCCGAGCTCGATCTCGAGTCGGGCCGCGTGGGCGTCGACTTCGACGGGCGCATCGTGCGCTACGTGGGCAGAGAGATCGACTCCCTGCGCCTGGCCTACGCGACCAGCATCCACAAGAGCCAGGGCAGCGAGTACCCCGCCGTGGTGATCCCGCTGCAGACCAGCCACTTCCCCATGCTCTCGCGCAACCTGCTCTACACCGCCGTCACCCGCGCCAAGCGCCTGTGCGTGCTGGTGGCCGATCCGCGCGCCCTGCGCATCGCGCTGGGCGAGCTACGGCGCGAACGGCGCTCGACGGGGCTGGCGGAACGCCTGCGAGCGGCGGTCTCGGGCGCGAGCGAAGCTGCAGCGCCCCGTCGCTGAGCCCGCCAAGCGTCACTGGATGACGATC
>JAICTU010000440.1 GCA_025936205.1 Polyangiaceae bacterium
ACTGACGAAGCTGCCGAAACCCAGGTGCACGTGCGCTCGAGCCCGCCGCGCGCGCAGCAGCCAGTGGCCCTCCAGCACATCGGCGGCGGCCCGCTCCCGCGCCAGCCGCGACAACGTCTCGTGCGCGATCTTCCATTCGCCCATGCTTCCCTCCCGCTTCGGACAGCACTCTATCATGGCGATTTTCGAGGCTTGTATTGCCGCCCAGCTCTGCTCGCAGCGAGCCCGACAGCGTTTTTGCCCTGAACGCGCTCACGCGCTCTGCTCACGGGCTTCCAGGCGAAGGAACGCAAGTTTCGAGGGCCACCGCCGATCGCGAGCGCTCGAGTCGTGCAGCTCGCGTCGAGCGAAATCGACCGCGCACACGCCATTTTTTGAGGCGCGCCTTTCTCGCGCGCCTTTCTCGGGCGGCCTTTCTCGCGCGGTGCAATCCACGCGCAGCGACAAGCAGGTTCGCCGGATCCGGAGCCCGCCGCGAGTATCGCGCTCAGTCGCGGCGCGCCCGCTGTCATCCCGAGATGTGACGAATCATGAGCGCCGCGGATGGGGCGACGCACGCAGCGCATCCAGCTTTTCCCCCAGCATCGCCCGCGTGTACGGCTTCTGCAGGAAGGCATGATGGGCAAGCGCGCCCTCCGCCCCCTGAGGGTATCCCGAGATGAACAGCACGCGGATCTCGGGGCTCACTTCGAGCACATCGCGCGCCACTTCTGGGCCGCTGCGGCCCGGCATGGCCACATCGCAGAGCAGTACGTCGATTTTGCCCATGTGGCGGCGAGCCAGCTCCAGCGCGGCCGCGCCATCGGCTGCGACCAGGACCTGGTAACCCATCCTGTGCAGCAAGCGCGCCGTGGTGGTGCGTACGTTCTCGTCGTCATCCACCAGCAGCACGCAGCCGCGGCCGCTGGGCACCTCTGCGACGTTCACGGCCGGGCTGACCGGCTCCGGCACGCAGGGCAGGCAAACGCGCACCAGCGTGCCCTTGCCCTGCGCACTCTGCACGTCGATGTCGCCGCCATGTTGTTTGACGACACCGTAGCTGCTGGCAAGGCCTAGCCCGGTGCCGTTGACTTTGGTGCTGAAGAATGGCTCGAAGATGTGGCGCAGGACCTCGGGCGCGATGCCGACGCCACGGTCCTCTACTTCCAGGAATGCCCACTGGCTTTGATCCGGCCGTAGCGCGGTCGCCACGCGCACATCGATGCGTCCTCCATCTGGCATGGCATCGCGCGCGTTGGCGACCAGATTGACGAGCACTTGCTCGAGCTGAGCCGCATCGGCGCGCACACGGGCGCCCTGTTGCACGCTGATGGTGAGCTCCACGCTGGGCCCGACCAGCCGTTGCAGGAGCCGCTCGACCTTTTGCACGAGCGCCCCCACATCCACGACCTCGAGCGAGATCGCTTGCTTGCGCGCAAAGGCGAGCAGCTGGGCCGTCAGCTCGCGTGCTCGATTGGCACCGTGACGGATCGTCTCGAGATCTTCGCTGGCGCTCGGGGGGCACACGTCGCCCAGCAACTCCAGCGACCCGAGCATCGCGGTGAGCAGGTTGTTGAAATCGTGTGCCAGCCCCCCCGCGAGCCGCCCGATGCTCTCCAGGCGCTGCGCCTGGCGCAGCTCTTCCTCCAGGCGGCGGCGCTCCGTGACGTCCTTGTACAGGGTCACCGACCCTGCCACGGCACCACCGCGCGCCAAGACCGGCTGCGCGGAGACCAGCAACCAGGTCCGCGTGCCGTCCGCGCGACACACCTGATACAGCTCTTCCGTGACGGGCGCTCCTGTGCGCAGCACGCGCCGGCTCGGAAGCTCTTCAGCTACCGCCGGCCGCCCTGCTTCGGTCTCCACCCGGCAGCCCGGCGCCAGCATCTCGACGTGGCCCAGAATGTCGCCTTGCGTGCGCTGCCCGAACAGCTTCACCGCCGCGTCGTTGCAGGTGAGCACGCGCCCGTCGCTGCCGCGCAAGACGACCGCATCCGGCAGCGACGTGACCACGCTGCGATAGCGCGCTTCGCTCTCTTGCAGGGCCGCCGCCATTTCGTCGCGGCTCGAGACGTCTTGCCCGTAGACGATGATCCGGTCCGGCGGGACCCACACGTAGACGAGGTCTTGGGGCTGCGTCGCCTCCAGCTGATTGTGCCTGCGCACGGTCCAGCGTTGCCGGACGGTGCGTTGTTCACGCATGCAGCGTTCCGTCGCCTCGCGCATCTCCGGCTGATCGCGATAGAGCTGTGAGCAGAGCAGACCGAGCACATTGACCAGGCTCGGATTGCGCAGCCTTGCCTCGGCGTTGCAGCTCTCGAGGATGAAGTCGCCCTCCACGGCCCGCAACGCATAGGCCGGGATCGGCGCGTCTTCCACGACCTTCCAGAGCGCGTGAGGTTCCCCCGACATGAGCGGACGATATTGCGCTGTTCTGACGAGCACACGCTAGCACGGAATCGTCGATCCGCACAGGCCTGCGAAATCCGCTACTTGGCGCCACCCCTCGCCTGCCGCGCGAAGGCCGTGTTCAGAAAGCCGATCAAGGCGCGCAGCCGCGGCGATGCCTGGAGCACGGCGCGCCCCACGAACCCGCGCCGTGCGCGCGACAACGTGTAAGCGGTCGACGCGGAGCGCTGACTTGGCGCGAAGTTCGCATACGCAGGCTTCCCAGCCCGGGAGGATGCATGCAATTCCAGCCCACCAGTGCCCCTCGCATCGGCCGTACCGGAGTGTTGCCGCTCGCCTGGCATCTGACCCGGCAGACGCTCGAGGGCTTCTCGCATGACCGCGGCGATCTGGTAGCGGCGGCCCTGGCCTTCTACTCGCTACTCTCGCTCGCGCCACTGATCCTGATCGCTGTGGCCATCGCCGGCTTTGCCCTGGGCGATGGCTCCGCACAGCAGGAGGTGACCCGTTTGCTGGAGGATTCCATGGGCCATCTGGCGGCCACGTCCGTGATGAAGTGGGTCGAGCAAGCCGCGAGAGGTGGTGCCGCTGCCTCCGTCATCGGTCTGACCTTCAGTCTGATCGCCGCTTCTCGGCTCACCACACAGCTGCGCAACGCTCTCAATCAGATCTGGAATGTAGAGGCGCCGCCAGCTGCTGGACCTGCGCTCGCCGTGGCGGGCTTCTTCAAGCAGCGAGCGTTCGCTTTGTTGCTGGTGCTCGCCGCCGGCCCGCTCTTGCTGTTGGTGGGCACCTCGCGCGCGCTGCTCACGGCGTTCCATCACTACCTGTTCGAGTCCTCCGCCTGGTCCGGGGTCGCCGTGCAGGGTCTGCAGATCCTGCTGTCACTCGGCCTGGTCCTGCTGATGGCGGCGCTGCTCTTTCGCTATGTTCCGGATACGGTGGTGCCCTGGAGCAGCGCCTGGCGCGGAGCTGCCTTGACCTCCGTGCTGTTCAACATCGGCAACGTGCTCACCGGTCTGTATCTCGGCAGGGCCAGCGTCGCGGCCGCCTACGGCGCGGCGGGTTCGGTGATCGTCGTGTTGCTCTGGTTGCAGGTCTCGGCCTCCATCCTGCTGCTGGGCGCCGAGTTCACCCAGCGGCTGACGGAGTATCGGGACGCGCGCAGCGATGACAACCTCGATGGGCGCCCACTCGACGGGCCCAACCTGGAGCGCGCCGTTCCGTCGCCCAGACGTGCGGATCCAGCGAACGCGCCACGCGCGTTACCTGCCCAGCGCTGACGTCACGCGCCAGGCTGTGCGGCGACCGGTGCGGCAGCCGCCGTGACGGCGTCGTTCAAGCGCTGGAAGATGGTCTCCAGGATGCGTTCCTCGCGGGCCAGCGCGTGCTGCAGTGACGTCCGGTGCGAGTGAGGCTCGTGTCCGCGCGGCGCCGGGGCTCGCCAGGAGGGCCCCTCCTGGCGCCTTCGAGCGGGTCCAGCGTCGAGCCCTACAGCCAGTGCGCGCGAACGAACGCCGCCGCGCTCTCTGTCGCCTGCTGGGCAGCATCGAGAGCGCCGATGTCGCGCTGAAACACGTGATACAGCCCGTCGTAGATATCGAGGCGCACCTCGCGCCCCTTCTTCGCCGCAGCCCAGGCATAGCGGCGCGCATCATCCAGCAGGATCTCGTCGCTGCCGACCTGAAGCGCGATGGCCGCGGGAATCACGCCAGGTAAGCTGTCGGGGATCTGATAGAGCGGCGAAGCCCGGCGGTCTCGCGGATCGGCGCCGCCCAGATAGGAGCGCGCCAGCCCGACCAGCACTTCGGGCTTGAAGATCGGATCCACGGTTGCAGGATCGCTGAACGACGTCCCCGCGAGAGCGAGATCCGTCCACGGCGAGAAGGTCACCACCGAGCTCACCACGGCGTTTTTCAACGGCTCTCCGAGCAGCGCCAGCACGAGCCCGCCGCCGGCCGAGTCTCCGATCATGGCGATTTGCCGGTTGCCGCGCGCCGCGACCCAGTCGCGCGCGCGCAGCACGTGATCGTAGGCTGCAGGAAAGCGCTGCTCGGGCGCGAGCGGATAGTCCACCACGAACACGGCGCAGCGAGCGGCGACCGCGAGCTGGCTCGCGAAGCCACGGTACGAGGTGGCGTCCCCGAGGTGATAGCCGCCGCCGTGCACGAACAAGATGGCGCGCTCGGGGCGCGCTCCCTGCGGCGTGAGCCACCAGCCCCGGGCATCGTGCTCCTGGACCTGCTCTATGGCAACCCCAGCGGCGATCGGCGTCAGGGCCGTCAATTCGCTGTAGTAGCCGCGCCGATCGTCGCCGTGGCGCGCCCCGATCTCGGCGTTTCTGGCGAGCACGCGCTGCTTCCGCTCCGCATCACCGGGCAGAAGTGGATGGTGCTCCGTGATCAAGCGCTGCGTCATGGCGCGGGTCTAGTGCGGCGAGCATCGACTCGCAAGCCTCGAGGCGCCGAGACGCGGCGGACTGGCTCGCTCGCGCTCACTCGAAATGCTTCAGCTTCGGCCAGATCTGCAGCAGCGGCACCCGTGGGGCACGCGCCAAGAGGATCGGTCGATGGCGGCGCCAGTCGACGCACTCCGCGCACTCAAACGCGCCGGCCAGCTCCACGCGCTCGAACCAGGGCTCCAGCCGCTCAGGCGCGATGCCGATGCTGACCACGACGGTGGGGGACGCTGGCCCCGGCGTGCTCGCCTCGCGCGCGGCGAGCAGCTCCTGCGACCACAGGTAGTAGTTATTGTGGCTCGAGAGCAGCGGCGGCAGGCCGAGCGCTGGTCCCCAGAGCTCGAGCGCTCCAGCCTCTCCGTAGCTCGGAGTGAGCAGCAGCGCGTGCGCGCGGTCTTCGGCCGGGAGCGCGCGCACCACCCGGGCCACGTCTTCCGCCAGCTCCGGCCACGCCAGACGATCCGCGAACCACTGCGGGAGCGCGCTGCTGCGGTTCTTCTCGATCCGAGGGACGATGCCCAGCTTGCTCGCATAGGCACCCGTCAGCGAACGCGGAAAGAGCGGCAGCGAAATCGGCGTGAGCGCGCTGGCTCCGAGCGGAACCAGCACCAGCGACGCGACGCGCAGCCAGGCTCGCCCGCGGTCCGCGGCGCGCTCCAGCGCCGCGGCGCCCGCGGCGAACAGGATCGGGTAGTAGCCGATCAGGCGCTCGAAACGGCTGCTGTGCGAGAGCATCAGCGCAGCCAGCAGCACCATGAAAGCGGCGCCGAGCGCCAGCGAGGCCCTCCGGGAGCGATCGCGCAGCAATGCGAAGACGCCGAGCACGGCGACCGGCAGCGCCGTCGGGCCTGCCACCAGCGCTTGGTTGGCGAGCACCACGAGCGCGGGGGTCTCGATGTTCTTGAGCTTTTGCGCTTGCTCATAGAACTCGAGCGAAGGCCAGCCGTGCTGGAGCTGCCAGAGCAGGTTCGGAGCAAGCATCAGCGCGCCGATCAGCGCGCCGAGCCAGGGCCAGCGCGTGCGAAACTGCTGGCGAGCGGGAGTGAGCAGCACGCCGAGGAACAGCAGCGCAGCGAAGGTGGCGCTGGTGTGCTTGTTCAGGACCGCCAAGCCGAGCAGCGCGCCGAAGCCGAGCCAGAGGGCGCCGCCCCGTTCCAGCAACTCCACGAAGACCAGGGCACAGACAGGCCAGAGCAGGAGCTCGAACGCATTCATGGAGAAGAAGCTGCCCAGGATCAGTGCCACCGGACTCGACAGCACGCACAGCGCTGCCAGCGCTCGCGCGAAACCACCGCCGCTCAGGCGCCGAGCGAGAGCACTCGACGTGACCGCCGCTCCGGCGAGCGCGAGCGCCGGCCACGCACGCATCGCGAGCAGCGAGTCGCCAAACAGGGCGCGCGAGAACCCGAGGACGGCGATCGACAGCGGCGGGTGATCGACGTAACCCCAGGCGAGCCGTTGCGCGCAAGCCCGGTAATAGAGCTCATCGATGAACCAGCCATAGGGACCGAGCACGGCCGCGCCCAGCTCCAGCGCCACCGCCAACGCGGCGATCAGCCAGGGCCAGTTCACGCCTCTCTGCTGCCCGCTCACCGCGTCCTGTCCAGGAAGCTGCGCTCCAGGCGTGCGTAGTCGACACTGACATCGAGCCGCGCCAGGACCGAGTAGAAGCCGAACTGCAGGCGATTGAGCAGGATCAGCGTCGGCGGCAGCTGCACGAAGCTTTTGTCTTTGCTCCAGATGGCCTTTTTCAGCCGCTGGATCTCGCTCACCAGCGAGGCGCTGTATTCGCGCGTCAGCCGGAACGGCGACGCGAACAGGGGTTCAAAGCAGCGCCGCGAATAAGCCACGGCGAGCGCCTGATACTCGCCCCCGCGCAACCCCAGATGCTCGATGACGGCGCGCTCGAAGGCAGCTTCGTCACGTTCGAGCGCCGCCCGGTGCAGCGCTCGGGCGCTCGGCAAGAGCCGCTGCTCGAGCGGCTGCACGCAACCGAAATCGAGGAAGGTGACGTCGCCAGCCGCCCCAAACAGGTAGTTGCCTGGATGCGGGTCCGCATTGAACATGCCCGCGCTCAGGTTCGACTTGAACACGAAGCGCCAGAGCGTCTCGGCGTAGCTCCGGCGCATCGCCTCCGGACGAGTGGCGGCGACCTCGAGCGTTTCACCCGACGCGAGCTCGCTGGTGAGCACCCGCCGTGCGCTGCACTCGCGGATCACAGCGGGGACGCGAATGGTGGGATCACCGGCGTGCAGCGCGGCGAAGGCTCGCTGGTGATCGGCCTCCAGCGCGTAATCGAGCTCCTCGCGCAAGCGCAGCGCGACCTCCGCGAACACGGCCTCGACATCCACGCTGCGCGGCGCGAGCCGCGACAGCACACTCTTCAAGGCGCGGGCATTGTTCAGATCCGCGTCGATCGCGGTGGCCACGCCGGGATGCTGCACCTTCACCGCTACCGGCTGCCCCTGGTGCGTGCGCCCGCGGTGCACCTGGCCGATCGACGCGCTCGCGAACGGCTCCGGCTCGATCGAGGCAAACCGCTCGCCGATCGCCGCCCCCAGCTCGGCCTCGATCAGCGCCCGGATCTCGCTCCAGGAGGAACGCGGGGCGGCAGCGCGCAGCGCGGCGAGCGCCGCCTGGTACTGCTCGCGCTGTGCCTCGGGAAAAATGCCGTCGACGTAGCTCAAGGTCTGGCCAGCTTTGGCCGCCAGCCCGCGCATCGTGCCGAGCACCTCGGCGGCGTATTCGGCCGCGCCTTCTCCCGTCGAGAGCAGCCCCGCGCCGGTGCGTGCACCGACGGCGGCAAGCCGGGCCAGGCGACCCCAGCGGTTCGTCGGCAAACGCGGCGCCATCTACGCCCCGTCCTAGCACATCCGGCGGAGCACATCCGCCGAAGCACACCGCAAGGCTGCTCAGAACC
>JAICTU010000681.1 GCA_025936205.1 Polyangiaceae bacterium
ACCACGCCGACGTCGCCGTTGAACAACCCGAGGCCGTAGTCATTGCGCGTCACCAGCACCGGGCGATTCTCGTAGAAGCGCGCTTCAGGGTCGATCAGCTGCGCGCGCGCCAGCCAGCTCTCGATCTCGGCATTCAGCCGCTCGACGCCGCGCGCTCCCTGGCGATAGGCGCAGAGCACGCGATAGCTCTCGAGCCGCGCCAGCTTCTCCGCCGGATCCGCGCACTCCAGGAACGGTCGATAGCCGGCGAGCGCCAGTTGCTCCAGCGCGGACTCGCCGCCCGCGGTCTGGGGCTCGGGCTCGTAGCGCCGGCAATCGCTGGGCGAGTCCGCTCCCGGTTCGAGCAACTGCAGCGAGCTCTCGGCATCGCCGCGATTGATCGCGCGCGCGAGCCTCCCGATGCCGCTGTCCGCCGCGTAGCGGTGGCTCTGTTCCAGGCTCACCAGGCAATCGCACAGCGCGGGAGCGCCCGCCGTCGCGCTGACGGTCT
Organism: Polyangiaceae bacterium; assembly: GCA_025936205.1. The sequence goes on from JAICTU010000681.1 coordinate 491, forward strand.
GTCCCGTGGCGAGTTGCAGGCGGCGCGCGAAATCTTCGGACCACTGCGCGGCCGCACCCGCGTCATAGATGTCGCCGAGGATGGCGCCGGCTTCGACCGAGGCGAGCTGATCCTTGTCCCCGAGCAGGATCAGGCGGGCCTCCGGGCGCAGCGCGCTCACCAGCTGCCGCAGCAGCACCAGATCGACCATCGAGACCTCGTCCACGACCAGCAGATCCGCGGGCAGCGGGTTCTCCGCATCGTGCCAGAAGCGCCCCGAGGCGCCGCGGCCGCCGCCGAGCGCCCGGTGAATGGTCGAGGCCTGCGCCGGGATCGCAGCGCGCACGGGCTCGCTGAGCGCCAGCGCGCCAAGTCCGTTTCCGACCGACGTCGCGAGCCGTTGTGCAGCTTTTCCGGTCGGCGCGAGCAGCGTGATGCCGAGCGGAGCTCCCGTCTGCTCCAGCGCCTGTTCCTGGAGCAGCGCCAGCAGCTTGACCACGGTCGTGGTCTTGCCGGTGCCAGGTCCGCCGCAGATGATCGCCAGCCGCTGCAGCGCGGCCACGGCGGCCGCGAGCTCGAGCGGGTCGGGGCCGAGCGCCGCGGCACGTTCTTCTGCTGGGCGCGGGAAGCGGCGGCGCAGCTGTTCTCCCAGTCGCTCCGGATCGACGCCCGGAGCCGGTCGCGCGCGGGCGAGCAATGCGGCCGCCAGCTCGCGCTCGTGCTGAGCGTAGCGCTGCAGATAGAGCCGGCCGCGCGCATCGAGCACCAGCGGCGTCGCCTGCGTGCCGTCGCCGCACAGCGGGCTCGCGCGCAGCGCCCCGAGCAAGCGCTCGGCCGGCGGACAGACGAACTCCGCGCGAGCGCCGCCGGGCTCGGTGTGCGGTGCTCGATCGACGAAGCGCAGGTCTTCCACGCGCGTGACATCGAGGCAGACGTGCCCGAGTTGCACGGCGCGGCTGGCCAGGGCAGCGCAGAAGAGCGTCTCCTCGTTGGCGCCGCCCAGCGCCTCCAGCGAGCGGGCAAAGTGGTAGTCGAGCGCGGAGAGCACGCCGTAGCTCCACAGCTGCTCGAGCAGCGTCGCGCTCATGCCGCCTGCTCCAGCAAGCGCGAGAGCGCCTCCAGCCGCGCCAGCGGCGGCTTTTCGAAGAACACGCCCGAGGAGCCCAGCTCGGGCCCCATGCCCTTGAGGAACAGATAGTAGACCCCGCCGAAGTGCCGTGCGTAGTCGTAGCCGCGCAGGCGCCGCCCGAGGTAGCGATGCAGCGCGAGCGCGTACAGGTGGTACTGCAGATAGTACTGACCGCGCAGCATCGCGTCCGAGAGCCCGCGCGGCCCGTAATCGGAGGCGTGGTCGCCCAGGTGATTGCCCTTGTAGTCGACGACGAAGTAGCGCTCGCCGTGCCGGAACACCAGGTCGATGAAGCCGCGCAGATAGCCGCGCAGGGGCACGAAATCCAGCCGCGCCACCGTTGCCGCGTATTCTCGGGCGAGCTCTTCGCTCGGGTGCTCGCGGAACACGCGCGCCAGATCGCGAGCCGCGAGCCCGCGCGGCTCACGGCCTCGCCCGCCCACCGGCACACAGAACTCGAGCTCGCTCAAGCGCGCGCCGAGCGGCACCTCGGCGAGCCGCACCGGCTCACTGGGATCGGCGCTGGTGAGCGGCGTATCCAGCACGGCGTACAGGTGCTCGCACACGCGATCGCGCCACTCCTCGACCGGGTAGCGATACTCCGCCAGGCGCGCCGAGACCAGCTCGCGTAGCAGCAGCGGCCGCGGGCTGGTGAAATCATAGTGCTCCAGCACGTCGTGGAAGAAGCTGCCGGCCTTGGCCCCGCGCGGAAAGTCCACGAGCCGCAGCGGAGGCCCGAGCACGGTGCTCGCCGTCGGAGGCGGCGCCGGCGCCCGGGCATCGTGGTCGCGCATCTGCTCTTCTGCCTGAGCCGGCTCCGCTGTCGGGCCGTGGCTGGTCAGCGCGGAGAAGCTGCTGATGCGGTGGCGATCATCGATGCGGCGCTCGGCCACGCGCGGCCCGAGCAGCGGCCGGGACGGGGGAGCTTCGCTCGTGGGGACCTGCTCCGGCGCGTGCTGCGCATTGCGCCAGCGGATGGCCGCGCTCTCGGCGTGCCGGTCCAGCCCGGCTTGCAAGGCGGAAGCATCGAGCTCGGAGAGATGCGCGTCGATCTGCGGCACGTCGGGTGCGGCCTCACCGGCCGGCGGCGGATGCAGCAGGTAACCGAGCGACGACGTCGCGTACACCTTCTGAATACGCCCCCACACCACCGTGCAGCGATGGCGCGCGCGCGTCAGCGCAACGTACGCCAGTCGCAGATTCTCCGCGAACACCTCGTTGGTCGCCGCCGCCACGTGCTCGGCGTGCTCGGGCGAGCCGAGGTCCATCCAGAGCCGCCCGTCGCGATGCAGCTTGGGCGCCTGCTTGTCGCTCTGGAACAGCAACGTGCCGTACCACAGATACGGGCAATAAACGACCGGGTACTCCAGCCCCTTGCTGCGATGCATGGTCGTGATCTTGACCGCGTCGGCGTCGCTCTCCAGGCGGATCTGCGCCGCTTCCGCCTCCATGCCGATCTGCTCGCCTCGCCGCTGTTGCACCAGGAATTGCACCACACCGCTCGGCCCGAGGTGCCCGCGCATGCTGGCCTCGTGCAACAGCTCGATCAGCTGCAGCAGGTTGGTCATGCGGCGCTCGCCGTCGATCAGCCCGAGCAAGCGCTCCTGCAGGCCGTAGCGCGACAGCAGCTGCCGGCACATGTGCACGAAGCCGGTCTGCGCCCAGATACTGCCGAAGCTCTGAAACGCGGCGAGCCAGTTCTCCCAGTCGCCGTCGTCCTCGTCCAGGGCCGCCAGCTCGTTGGCGTTCAAGCCCACCAGATCGGTGGTCAGCGCGGCGCGGATCAGCCGCGCGTTGGTGGGCTCGATCACCGCGCGCAGCAGGCGCTCCAGATCGTGGGCCTCCGCCGAGTCGTAGACGCTCTTGTCACCCAGCACGACGCTCGCCACCGAGAGCGCGCGCAGCGCCGCCTGGATCTGAAACGCCTGGTCGTTGGTGCGCGTGAGCACGGCGATGTCGCCCGGGCGCAAGCGCCCGCTCTCCGTGGTGACGGAGCCGGCGAGCGTCGCCGCCACTTCACGCGCGATCAAGGCGGGCAGCTCGGTCGTGACCCAGTCCGCGCTCAGCGCCTCCTTCGCGCCGGAATCGGCGAACAGGATCTCGAGCCCCGAGCCGTTTTCGCCGTCCGCCCGGCGCAGCACATCCTGGGCTCCCGGCCGCGCTTGCACCGGCTCGAAGCGGATCTCGTCGAGCAGGAAGGGGCGCGGGCAGCTCTGGAACAGATGATTGACCGCGC
>JAICTU010000534.1 GCA_025936205.1 Polyangiaceae bacterium
ATCGCAAAGTGGTGCGCTGGGACGCGATCCTCGCTCTCGACGTTCACCTTCTGCGCGATCTCGAGCACGATCGCGTTGGCCTCCGCCGTCTCGTCCTCAAAGCGCAAAAAGCGCGGCGCCGGGCCGCCCTTGCGATGGGCCTCGAGCACCTTGCCGTGGCGCGTGGTGTTGTTGGCGATCAGCGTGTTGGCGAGCGCCAGGATCGGCTCTCGCGACCGGTAGTTCATCATGAGCCGGATCACGACTGCGTCCGGCCAGTCATTGGTGAAGTTGAGGATGTGCTGCACCTCCGCGCCGCGCCAGCCGTAGATCGACTGATCGTCGTCGCCCACCACGCACAGATTGCGGTGCCGGAGCGCCAGCGCTCGGATGATGCGGTACTGCGAAGCGTTGGTGTCCTGGTACTCGTCGATCATCAGTTGATCGAAGCGCTTCGCTTCCTCCGCGCACACGTCGGGGAACTTCGAGAGCAAGCGCTCGGTGCAGAGCAGCAGATCGTCGAAGTCGAGCGTCCCCTGCGCGAACAGTGACGCCTGGTACTTCTCGTAGGCCAGCGCCGCCAGCGTCTCCCGGTCGCCCGAGGCGCCTTCGAGCGCCGCTTCGTGGCTCAGGCCGCGCGACTTCCAGCCGCCCACCAGCGAGAGCAGGTCGCCGGGCTTCAGCTTCTGATCGTCCACCTTGATCGCGCGCAGCGCGGAGCGCGCGAAGCTCTCCTGATCTCCGCGATCGCAGATGCTGAACTGCTTGGGAAATCCGAGCCGCTCGGCGTGGCGGCGCAGGATGCGCACGCACAGCGAGTGCAGGGTCGACACCTCCGGGCGCGGCGCGCCCCGGCGGGGCTTGAGCAGATCGGTCGTGCGCTTTTGCATCTCGCGCGCGGCCGTGTTGGTGAAGGTGACCGCGAGGATGCGGTTGGCTGCCGTGCCATGCTTGATCAGCTCACGGATCCGGAACGTGACGACGCGGGTCTTGCCGGACCCGGCGCCCGCCAGCACGAGCATGGGCCCGCGCAGAGTACCAACAGCTTGAATCTGATCTGGATTCAGCGACACGTAAGGCGGGGTGTTTTGGTCCATCCGACGCCAGGAAGTCCAGCTTTGTCGGTGCGCTTTTGCGCCGTTCCGGTGCGACTGGCATCACCCCGTGGCGCCTAGAGCAACGGAGCCCTGTACGGGCGGGCCGAATGCTTGCTTGCACTCACTTGGCTGTTCATGCTTCGGTGGAGTCGCAGGTAGGGAGGTGTCACCAATGACCCGTTCGGCATGCAACACGATTGGAACTGTACTGGCGCTGGGCCTCGCGGCGTTCGGAATCGGTGGCTGCCAGAATGGGCCAACGACGCCCATGAGCCTCGCGACCGACGACGGTAGCGCGTCGCTCGAGCCCGACACGACGGGCACCCAGGACGTGTCTGACGCCGACGCGCTCGCGTCGAAGAACGACATCGACAAACCGAACACCTCCTCGCCCAACTCCTCCGAGGCGTCGCCCTCGCCGGTCGTCATCTCCGACGCGAACAACACGAGCGACGCGACGGCGAACGGTGGCAGCGGCGGGTCGAGCGGCACTGCCACTCCGCCCGATCCCGGCAACGCCTGCTGGCAGCTGCCCGTGGTCACGCGCGCCCGCTTGCTCGCGGCACCAGGTCGGGGACAGGACCTGGTCGGCGGCAAGATCATGGGCTCGAACAGCAGCGCCATGAACGGCTTCACCGATCTCGGAGCCGTCAGCGCGGCCCCGGGTGCCGATGGCTGGGTGGAGCTTCCGCTCGCCAACACCACCGCCTATCGCTACGTGAAGTACTACGGTGCGCCGGGCAGCCACGGCGTGCTCGCGGAGCTGGAGCTGTATTCGGGCGCCACCCGGCTCACTGGCGCCTACTTCGGCATCTCGGACACGAACAGCAACACGCACGGCTTCGGGCTGGCGCTCGACGGCGACCCCGCCACCTACTTCGAAGGCTCGCAGCCGAATGACGGCTACGTTGGGCTCGATCTGGCGGGCGGCCACATCGCGGCGTCGCCGACCATCTCCCCGCCGCCCGGCACCTTCCGCACGGCGCCCACCATCACGCTGCAGGCCGAAGCCGGCGCCACCGTGCGTTACACGCTCGACGGCAGCGACCCCTCGACGAACGGCGTCACGTACACGGGCCCGGTGGCGCTGCCCGCGCGGACCACGATCGTGAAGAGTGTGTCGAGCTACGACTGCGCCCTGCCCAGCGCTGTCACGCAGGCGATCTACAACCTGGCCGACACCACCACCCCGCCCGGGCAACCCAAGCCGATCCAGTCCTCGATGCACATCGGCAACAGCCTGACGGATACCATCGTCAACTACCTGGAAGACGTGGCGCGAAGCGGTGGCATCCAGCTCGATTTCAACCGCTACACGATCCCCGGCGCTGGCACCTGGCTCTACGATACGAACCCGACGGGCGGCTTCGGTGTCGACAACGTGCAGACGACCATGCGCTCGCGCCCCTTCGATCATCTGTCGATGCAGCCCTTCCCCAACGAGCCCTGCCAGATCTCGCCCAGCACCGGGAACGTGACGGATCCCGGTCCTGATAGCGACTCCGGCTACATCGACCAGGCCTGGAAAGACGCGCTCTCCCAGAACCCGAACGTGCAGCTCTGGGTCTACCAGCAGTGGCCGGATCCGCTCGACTTCACCAATTGCATCACCGGCGGCGGCTACACGCGCGGCGATTGGGCGCCCTCGACCCCGGCGGATTGGAACGCCGCCGTACAGAACGAGCTGCTCTATGACGAAGAGCTGGTCGACGTGCTGATGACGATGGAGCCGAATGCTCCGCGGCCCTATATCGTGCCGGGCGGCATCGGCCTACTCCACCTGCGCGCGGCCATCGAGTCCGGGCAGCTGCCGGGGTACACGGATTTCTTCGGGCAGATCTTCAGCAACAACGGCCTGGACATTCACCTGACGCCGCCTGGCGCCTACTACATCACGCTGATCTTCTACGCGACGATGTTCCAGAGCAATCCGGTCAACACCACCCCCGATCCCAGCATCGGGCTCTCCGACCAGCAGGCGCTGGTACTGCAGCAGCTGGCCTGGGAAACCGTGACCGGCTACGAGGGCAGCGGCGTGCTGCGGACCTCGACGCCGTGACCTCGACGCCGTGACACCAGCGCTGTAGGCTGGCGCCGTGTTGACGGTACTGGTCGAGGTGCACGTGGTGGCGGACGGCGTCCAGGCCTTCCGCGAGGCGAGCGAGAAGAATGCGCGTGCCAGCCGGCAGGAGCCCGGCATCGCCCGCTTCGACGTGCTGCAGCGCAAGGACGATCCGACGCGCTTCGTGCTGGTCGAGGTGTATCGCGACGCGCAGGCACCGGCGGCGCACAAGGAGACCGCGCACTACCTGGCCTGGCGCGACGCGGTTGCGCCGTTGATGGCCAGCCCGCGCGTGGGCCGCCAGTACGACGACCTCGTTCCGAGCTGAGCGGCGGACGGGTTTCAGTTCAATGATGCGCAAAGGGGTCGGGGCTATCGGCCTTGCCGCAGCAGCGCCGGAGGTCTATCCTCATGGTGTGCCAGAGAAGGACGAAATCGCGCGCGTTCTCGCCCAAGCGCACCGCGACCTGGAACCGACGATTACACGCATCATTCGCCTCGTTAGCCCTAACGAAGGCGAACGAGGTGAGCCGATCAAATTGCTCGAGGTAAATAGCGCGACGGCGCCGACCGGCATCTGGCCGATCGCCTTCACGCCGGACCCCCCAGAGATTCCGTACGGCTCAGTCGTCATCGAAGTCAGCCCCGATGAGTACGATGCGATCGTGAGGCAAACCTTGGCTCTCCCTCGAGATTGGCGCCTTGGCGACGAGCTATACGCGGCGGCGTGACGAATGCCTACCTCGGCTGAAGCTTTCCGCAATCAGGCGCTGTCGGACCTGAATGCATACGAGGCTCTCGTACCTACTCAACTTCCAACGAGTCATCGGCTGCACTACTTGCAGATGTGGCTCGAAAAGCTGTGTAAGGCCTATCTCTGGCTTCCAAAGGTGCAAGCCGAGGATCTTCGGACTCGGCACCAGGTCGTGGGTGCGGTCCTTCCGCGCCTTGTTGCCGAGCGCTGGAGAAGATTGAAGGCGTTCCAGGGGCAGCGGCCAGACATGGCAGCCATTCGGGCGCTGTGCCGCGACGTAGATCTGCTGCATCCGCAGGTCCATGATGGTGGCAGGCGCCCTGACAATGTCGAGTATCCGTGGGAGGCAAACGGAACTTGGGTAGTTCCAGCGGAAACGAAGTTTGATCTCGCGCGGAAGCTGTCCAGGAATCCCGGGCGAGCACTCCTGAAGGCGGCGGTGCAGCTCACGCGTGAGCCGCAGCTCCTGCTGCGCTAGGCTGGAGCAGTGGTGCGCCCACTCAGGGACGCCTCTAACAAAGCCAATATCGCCGCCATGTTCCAGTTCGCGACCGCGGCGCAGATCGTATTCGGCGCCAGCGCGCTGAACCAGCTGACCACGCTGGCGAAGGGCCTGGGCCAGCGCGCGTGCCTGGTGCTCGGCGCGGGCGAGCGGCAGCGTGCCCGGGCGGAGGAGCTGCTCGCGGCCGCCGGCATCAGCACGCAGCTCGGGCGCATCAGCGGCGAGCCCACGGTGGAAGACGTGGTCGCGCTGGTGCACGCGGCGCGCGCGGCGGGCTGCGATCTGGTGGTGGGCATCGGCGGCGGCAGCGTGATCGACGCCGCCAAGGCCGTCGCGGCGCTGCTCGCCAACCCCTCCGACCCGCTCGACTTCCTGGAGGTGGTGGGCCGCGGCCGCGCGCTCACGCGGCCCTCCCTGCCCTTCATCGCCGTGCCGACGACGGCGGGCACCGGCGCCGAGGTGACCAAGAACGCAGTGCTGGCCTCGACCGAGCACCGCGTCAAGGTGAGCCTGCGCAGCGACTCGATGTTGCCGCGCGTGGCGCTGGTCGACCCCGAGCTCACGCTCAGCGTACCACCCGAGATCACCGCCGCCACTGGCCTCGACGCGCTCACGCAGTGCCTCGAGCCGTTCGTCTCCTGCAAGAGCAACCCCATCAGCGACGCACTCAGCCGCCAGGGCATCGAGCGCGGCGCGCGGGCGCTGCGCCGCGCCTTCCACGACGGCAGCGATCGCGAGGCGCGCTCGGACATGGCGCTGGTCAGCCTGTTCGGCGGTCTCGCCCTCGCCAACGCCAAGCTGGGCGCGGTGCACGGCTTCGCGGGGCCGATCGGCGGCCGCTTTCCGGCGCCGCACGGCGCCGTCTGCGCGCGCCTCTTGCCGACGGTCGTCGAGCGCAACATCCGCGCGCTGCGCGAGCGCGCGCCCCAGCACCCGTCGCTGGAGCGCTACCGCGAGATCGCACGCATCCTCACGGGCCGCGGCGACGCCGACGCGCTCGACTCCGTCGCCTGGCTGAACGAGCTGGTGGAACAGCTGCGCATCCCCCTCCTCGGCGCTTACGGGCTCGACGCCGCCGCAGTGCCCGACCTCGTCGCGCGCGCGCAAAAGGCGAGCAGCATGCAGGGCAACCCGCTGGTGCTCACACCCGACGAGCTGGCGCAAATCCTCGAAACGGCGATCTGAACGCCTGCCGAACCCACGACCCTGACCTCCGTTGCACTGCTCCTGGGCCATTCGGGCGGGTGATGGCTCGGAGCCAGAGCATGCAGGGCGACCCCAGGAAGTGCCTGCCTGCCGTCCGGAGTCGGAATTTCGCGGACAGATGGCTTGCGCCGCGTCGGCCGCGAACGTGGCCGGGTGGTGCCCGAGAGGATACAGTTGCCTGGTGGCACAAATGTTGTCGCGCGTCGCCCTAGTGCCAATGCCGATCGCTTAAGCGCATAAGTGGTCGATATTATTTTAGAATCAAAGCCACCCTTTCCATCGCTCTCGAAGTCTGCTCCATAGGGTTGCGAGGAGCAGCGATGGGACTGGATCTCGCATTTGCGGCGACGGCGAC
>JAICTU010000361.1 GCA_025936205.1 Polyangiaceae bacterium
ACCAAGGTCAGGGCGATGGCAGCACGTACTCGACGAAGGGCGCCGGCACCTCGCGCGACGGCAGCAATAACGCGACCGGCACCTCCGACAGCAGCTTGTTCGGCGGCTCGACGCTCAACAACTACGACGTCGCGATCTTCGACTGCGAAGGCTCCGCATATTCGCGAAGCTCTGCACGCCAGAATGCTCTGAATGCCTACGCGGACGCGGGCGGCCGCATCTTTGCGTCGCACTACTCGTACACCTATCTCGATGGCGCGACCTCGGATCGAACCTGTAGCGGCGCGGGCACCTGCGTCAACAACACGGGCTGCGGTGGAAACGCGACGTGCCAATCCGGCCATTGCGTGGGTGGCTGCAGCAGGACCTCGCACTGCGGTACGGGTGGCGCGTGCACGTACACGAACAAGAGCTCTTCGTACGCGTTCGATGACACCGCGACCTGGAACGGCCCGTATAACGACGAAGGCGCTACCACCACGGGCATCATCGACGTCAGCCACTCGAAGGGCCAGGCCTTCAACACCTGGCTCGGTCAGGTGAATGCCTGGTCTCCGACCTACGGGGACGGCAACATCAGCATCACCGATCCGCGCGAGTTCGTGAAGGCGGCGACGCCCGGCATCACCGAGCGTTTCGTGTACACCGAGAAGGACCACTACGCCACGGGCCTGAACAAGACCGACAGCGTCCAGCAGTACGGGTTTAACACCCCCGTCGGCGCCGCCTCGGACTCCGCTTGCGGGCGCGTGCTGTACAGCGCTTTCCACGTCGCGGGCGCCAACCTGGATACACACACCAAGGTGTTCCCCGAGGAATGCAACAACAACCCGCTGACCGCTCAGGAACGCGTGTTGGAGTTCATGCTCTTCGATCTCTCTTCCTGCGTCTCCACCAGCGCGCCGCCCACTTGCGTGGCCAAGACCTGCGGCGAGCTCGGCGCCAACTGCGGCTACGTCTCTGACGGCTGCGGCGGCCTGCTGAACTGCGGCACATGCAGCGCCCCGGACACCTGCGGCGGCGGCGGTACGCGCAACCAGTGCGGATCGAGCTGCACGCTGACCACCTGCGCTGCCGAAGGCGCCACCTGCGGCATCATCGGCGACGGTTGCGGCGGTACGCTCAACTGCGGCACCTGCACCTCGCCGGCGGTCTGCGGCGGCGGCGGCACCGCCAACGTGTGCGGTGTTCCGGCCTGCACGCCCCGCTCGTGCGCGAGCATCGGTGCCACCTGCGGCATCATCGGCGATGGCTGCGGCGGCACCCTCGACTGCGGCACGTGCACGGGTGGCGCATTCTGTGGCGGCGGCGGCGCCAACACCTGCGGCATTACCAGCTGCAGCCCCACCACCTGCCAGGCTCAAGGCGCCAACTGCGGCACGATCGGCGACGGTTGCGGCAACGCTCTGCCCTGCGGCACCTGCCCGGCGGGCTCGGCCTGCGGCGCTGGTGGCCCGAACAAGTGCGGCCCGGTCTGCACGCCGACCACCTGCCAGGCTGCCGGCAAGAACTGCGGCTTCATCGGTGACGGTTGCGGCGGCGTGCTCGACTGCCTCTCCTGCTCCGAAGGCGTGGTCTGCGGCGGCGGCAATCCCGGCGTGGCCAACGTCTGCGGCGGCAGCTGCACGGCCACGAGCTGCAGCGCCAACAACGCCAACTGCGGCACGCTCAGCGACGGCTGCGGCGGCATCCTGAACTGCGGCACCTGCCCCGCCGGTCAGGTCTGCGGTGCTCAGCAACCGAACCAGTGCGGCAGCGGCACCTGCACGCCGACCACCTGCGGCGCGCGCTGCGGCATCCAGAGCAACGGCTGCTCGGGTACGCTGGACTGCGGCCCCTGCAACGGCTGCGTGCCCTTCCAGTGCCAGTCCGGCATCGACTGCGGTCCCGTCGCCGACGGCTGCGGCGGCCTGGTCGACTGCGGCGTGTGCCGCAACGGCAACACCTGCGGTGGCGGCGGCGTCGCCAGCAAGTGCGGCGGCGGCATCCAGTAAAGCAACGGCAACAACGCTGAGCTGAGCGAAGGGGCGGTCGAGAGACCGCCCCTTTTGCTTTCTAGAGATTTGGGCCGGGCCTCCGCCGCACGACACCCGTCGAAACCTCGGGACGTTTACAGGCATGGCACGTGCAATCGTAGCCCCCGAAGCGAAACCCCCGCTGCCCTCCGTGGCGTCGCAACGCCTTCTCGCCTCAGCGAGGCAGAATGCGTGAGGCAACGCCGGGACCGGGCGAGCTAAGCCTGGAGCCGATGCATGTCATTGAACTCGCGCGCTGTCTTCAGCCTGATCCTCGCCTCTTGCTGGGCCTGCAAGGCCAGTTCCAGCAGCGGCGAGCGAGCGGCGGATCCACCTGCCCCCGAGCCCGCTGTCAGTCCAGCGCCCCCGCCGCCAGCAGATCGCGTGCCTCAGGCGCGCGAGGTCGGCGAGGCGTTCGTGGGCGTCGCGGAGCGACTCGCGCCCGCGGTGGTGCGCATCACGACACGAGAGCAGGCGGCCGACGCGCGGGGCTCCAGCTCCACCAGCGGCTCACCCTTCGAACGCTTCTTCGAGGAGTTTGGCAGCCCGAGCGTGAACCCTGAACCACGGGTGGGCATGGGCTCCGGCGTGGTGATCGACGATGCGGGACACATTCTCACCAATCAGCATGTCGTGGCAAACGCCGAGGACGTGCGCGTGACGTTCGTCGACGGCAAGGAGCTCAGTGCCAAGATCGTGGGCAGCGACGCCAAGACGGATCTGGCAGTGATCCAGGTCGAGGCGGCCAATCTCAAACCGGCCCAGTTCGGTAGCTCCGACGGCATGCGCGTGGGCGAGTGGGTGATGGCAATCGGGAATCCCTTCGGCCTGGACCACAGCGTCACGGTGGGCGTGCTGTCGGCGAAAGGCCGCTATGGCTTCGCGCCGGGTCAGCTGGAAGATTTCTTGCAGACCGACGCCTCGATCAACCCGGGCAATTCGGGTGGACCGCTCGTGAACCTCGAGGGCAAGGTGATCGGCATCAACACCATGATCGCGGGCATTGGAACAGGGGTCGGCTTTGCCGTCTCGGAGGCCATCGCCCGTCCCATCGCGCAGCAGCTGATCGCCCAGGGCAAGGTGGTGCGTCCCTACGTGGGGATCAGCATGCAGACCCTGACGCCCAGTGTGCGCGAGGCGATCGGTGCGCAGGCTCCCGAGAAGGGTGCGCTCGTGGCAGAGATCCAGAAGGGATCACCGGCAGATCAAGCCGGCGTGCAGCCGGGCGATGTGATCGTGGCGCTCGACGACAAGCCCATTGCAGACTCGCGCGACGTGCAACAGGCGGTGCTGCAGCACAAGGTGGGGGACAACGTCGCTGTCAAGGTCTGGCGCGACGGCAAGACGCTACAGATGGCGGTGCGCACCGCGGAGCTGCCGGGACAGACCCCTGCCCCGAATCAACCCGGCAAGCAAGACGATGTGGGCATGGCACTGCGTCCGCTGACGCCGGAGCTCGCGGATCGGCTCGGCGTGGCGCCAGGCACACAGGGCCTGGTGATCTCATCGGTGCGGCCCGACGCGGCGGCCGCCCGTGCGGGACTACGCCCCGGTGACGTGCTGCTGGGCGTCGATCGCAAGCCCGTGAAGAACGCGCGCGATGCTCTGCAGCAGCTGGCCGCCGCGCGTCCGGGCGGGCATCTGTTGCTGATCCAGCGCGGTGACAGCACGGCCTTTGTGGTGCTGGGAAGCGCCCACTAGGAGTGGGACCGCTTCAACGCCTCACTGCCCGCCCTGGCTCGAGCCGGGGCAGGTCGACATCCGTACCTCGCCGTCGGCATCGTCGCTGTTCAGCCACCACACGACACGCGCTGCGAGCGAGTCGTCCTTGGGGCCCGACGGGACGAAGTTGTCGAAGTAGGTGAGAATGAAGGTCAGGCTGTGGCAGCCCGGCTGCACCGGCGTGGTCCAGCGCATGGTGACGTTGCGCGTGTCCTCATAGATGCCCGCCGGAACGGGTTGCTGCACTGTCAGCACGCTGCCGGAGCCCGGCACCAGATCGAGGTACAGCCGCGCCTCGAGCTGAATGTTCACGTCCTCGGAGTGGAACGGGACGTAGACATCGAGCGGGATGGGCCCCTCGTACACGGCGCCCAATGGCGGATCGACCTGGCCCGCGATCACGAAGGGTGGCCGCTGCCCGCGCGGCGAGAAGGTGGGCGCGGCATCCAGGCACCCGAAGAGCACGCCGGCCCCGAGCAGCGGCGGCAGAAGGGGCCGGCTCATGGCACGCGCGTTCACAGCCCTCTCCTCGTGATTCCAACCCGTACGGGCTCGGGACGCCAGCGCAAGTGGGCGTACAACGGGTCGCAAGCCAGGCGCACCAGATCGCTGGCCGCCGGCGAGCGCGCGCACAGCCGGCTCAGCCCGTCCGGTGCCTGCAGAAGTCCCGAGTCGATTCCTTCTTCTGCGATCACCCGTCCCAGGGCCACGCCCAGCGTGCCCGACGCGAACAGGCCCGCGCGGCGCGCGGCGCGGCGTGCCGCGGCGACGGCGAGCTCGCGCGTCAGGCGGCCCTCCCGGCACCACTGCGTCATCTGGCGCTGAGTGCGCGGCGATAAGCTCTCCCAGAGCAAGGCCGAGAGCCGGGCCGTCGAAGTGAAGTTCGTCTGCGAGCTCTCGGGCGGACCGAAGGCACTGTAGACGGCCCGGAACAGGTCGTCGATCTGCTCGTACGTGGCCGCGTTGATGATCGCGTAGGCGGGCAGCGTGCCCGCCAACGCAGCGCCCAGCTCGTAGCGCAGCTGCGGGCTGTCTTCGCGGTATTCTCCGCGCACCAGCACCGAGGGCTCGCCCATCATGATCACGCTGGCGCGCAGCTCTCCCGCGAGCGGCAGCTGCAAGAGGGGCGTGGCAGAGAGCCCGAGCAGCCGCGCTACCTTGAAGTACGCCTGCGCCAGCGGCGAAGGATCGTCTGCGCGGACCCGCCGGGCTGACTTGATGTCACGCACGCTCTCCCACTCCAGTACCCGCCGGGTGCTCTCCCAAATCACCTCGAGCGCGCGTGGTGGATGGCCGTCCGCCTCGCTGAACAGCAGACCGCGCAGCTCGTCGACGCGCTCGAACTGCACGCCGAGCGGAGGAGCGACCTCCGCATTGCCGCTCCCCGCACAGGTCCGCACGTGCGCGACTGCGCCCGCGTGCTCCGCATCACCGGACGCCGTCGCCGAGCGTTCCAGCAGCTCCAGCGCGAGCGCCTCGCCCGGCTTCGCGCGCACCAGCGCCAGCCCCACGGTGAGCGCATCTCCGGAGCGCGCAGCGTCGACGGACAGGCTCTGCGCGAGCTCTCGCCCCGCCTCCACCGACCCACCCTCGAGCTGGCGATACAGCTCGCGTTCGCGCTCGTTCGCGGCTCGAAACTCGCGAGCGCGCGGCAACGGCCCGGAGCTGCTGGGCGCGACCTCGGGAGGCGACGTGGCCAGCGCAGGCGCCGAGGGCCGCGCGGTGGCGGGACGCACGGGTGATGCCGCCGCCTCCCCGCGGCCGATGCCAATCTGCGTGCGGCGTGTCGAGCGCAGCTCCAGTTCGACGGGTTCGCCTGCGGCCGGCACCAGGCGCCGCGCCAGCGGAAGCGAGCTGGCGCTGGAATGCGCGGCAGAGGCGCTCTGTTGCGCGTCGGAAGGCGCAGGGACGAGCTCTTCACGCAGCCGCGCGAGCGCATCGGCGAGCGCCGCATCCGCCGCCGCGAGCTTCAGATAACGCTGGGCCGCCGGGACGCGGTCTCCAGCCTGCGCCGCGCGCGCCGCCTCCAGCGCGACCTGGCTCTGCTTGCGCAGACCTCGCAGGTCGCCGCCGCCGAGGGCGACGTCGAAATGTTCCAGCGCTTCCTCGGGAGCCGTGCTCTTCGCCAGGCGCTCGGCCAGCCCCACCGCGACCAGCGCACTCGGGCCCAGCCGCTCGCGCACCGCCCGCAGCTCCGCCAGGCCGCCGCCGCCCTCCGCCAGATCGAGCGCCTCGGCCAGCAGGAACGCGGCGAGATCGAGCTGATCGCCGCCGAGCTTGTCCAGCACGGCACGCAGCCGCTGCACGCTGGCGCGCGCCTCGGCCTGGCCGCGCGGGCCACGGCGGCGATACTCCAGATAGCTGGCGAGGATCTGCGCCTCGGCGTCATCGGGGACCCAGTTGGCGGCTTCGTTCGCGCACTGGCAAGCGCGTTCGTCATCGCCGAGCCGGCGCCAGATATTGGCGGCCTCCAGCTGGGCAGCGGCGCGATCCCGCACCGGTTGATCCGTGACCAGCGCCAGCTCCTCCAGCGCGCGCGCCAAGCGCGGCTCGTTCTGGCCATCCCGCTCCAGGCGCACGGACAGCCGCGCGAGGCCGAGCGTGCGCGGCAGCGTCTGGGGCGCCGCGAGCACCCGCCGCGCCGCCATCACGTCGCCGGCATCCAGATACAAGCGGCAGGAGCGCTCCGCCAGCTGCGCGGCGATGGGCCGCGTCGAGGAGAGCCCGCTCGCGGTCAGCCAGGCTTCGGCCGCCGCCGGCTGATCGCCGAGCGCCTCGCTGAGCTGGGCGTAGCGCTCGATCACCGAGCGATCCGCGGGAGTCTGTTCGACCAGTGTGGCGAGCTCCTTGCGCGCGCCAGCGAGGTCCCCCAGGCGCGTTTCGAGCAACTCGCTGCGCCACAGCACGAGGCGCCGGCGTTCCCGCACCGAGACGCCGAGCGCCAGATGGCGCTCCAGCAACTCGACCAGCTGCGCCCAATCTTCGCGCGCCTCACACTCGGCCTCGAGCCGATTGAGCGCCTGCGTATCTTCGGGATCGGCGGCTAGCCAGCGCCGCAAGATCTCGGTGGCGAGCTCGGGCTGCCCCCGCTTCTTGGCGACCTCCCAGGCTTCATTGAGCCACAAGCCCTGCTTGACGCGATCGGAAGACCCTTCGACCAGGCGCGTGAGAATTTGCTGCCGGCGCTCGTCGTCGCCCGCCGCGCGCGCGGCCTCCAGGGCTCGCGTCCAGAGCGCCACGTCGTCCGGCGCCTGTTCGCCCGCTTCGAGCAAGAGCCCCAGCGCGCGCGCTGGCTGCCGTTGCTCGAGCAGCTGCGCGGCCAGGGCTCGAGCGGCTTCGCTGGCGGTCTCGCGATCCAGCTCGGGGCGCGCGGCGGTGAGCACCTGGTCGGCCAGGTCCAGCTTGCCCCCGGCGATCGCCAGTTGCAGCAAGCGCGAGAGCACCTCGCTGCCGAGCTGCGATTCCAGCAGAAAGGCGCTCTCCAGCGCGTCCAGCTCGGCCTCGCGGTTCTGCTCGGCCGCGGCTCGCTCCGCGCGTGCCAGCAACAGCGCGTGCTGGGCCAGGTGCGGGAAGCGCCTCACCACTGGGTCCGGCAGCGTCAGCTGCCGGCTCCTGCGCACGGCTTGCTCGGCCTTGAGCTGAAGCGCTTCGCTTTCCGGGCCGAGCTCGAGCCGCTTGACCAGAAACGCCGCTGCCACTCCGAAGCGCCCGAGCCCGAGCGCCACTTCGGCGATCAGCTCCAACAGCCCCAGGCTCCCGCGCTCGCCGCCGTTGGTGCCGGCCTGCGCCGCTTCCAGCCAGGCCTCGGCAGCCTCTCGCTCGCTGGCCAGCCGCGCCGCTTCGGGGATCAGGTCGGCGAACTCGTCCGCCTCGGGATCGAGCGCGATCGCGCCGCCGATCGCTTGCAGCGCCAGGCGCGCATCGGAGAAGCAGCTCAGGGCGACTCCCGCGAGCGCCAGCGCCACGCGCGAGCCCTCGATCGACTCCAGACGCGGCAGCAGCTTGCTGATGGCGCGACTGAAGCGCAGCAGGCCGAGGGCGCGCCCGTCCACCTGTTGTCGCGCTAGATCCGTGAAGGCACGCTCCAGGAGCTCCACCGTCTCCGGCTCGGGCGATGCGAACAGCGCCCGGAGCAAGACCTCCATGCGCTGCTGCGCCCCTTCCGAGGTACGCCCCGCCACCAGGGCCGCACGCCGCAGCCATTGCGAGCGCTGCTCACCGCTCTCCTGAGCCGCCGCCACCTCTTCGATCACGCGCGCCGCGCGCTCGGCCTCCTTGGCGCCTTGCGCCAGCCGCAACATCAACGCGAACGTCACGCCCTCGGACGGCACCGCGCGGAAGGCGCTGATGGCGTGCGTGAGCGCCAGGGCGTGATCGGCTGCGCGCTCGAAGAAACGCGCCGCGCGGTAGTGCAGCGCACGCTCGCCGTAGCTGCCGAGCGTGGCCCCGAGCGCTGCTCGGTAAGCGCTCTCCACGCTCTGCAGATCGCTCGGCAGCGCGGTGTGCTCGATCAGCTCCAGCGCCCAGACGTTGCCGGGCTCCGTGTCGAGCGCCAGCAACCCCAGCTGCAGCGCGCGGCGGCGACCGCCCTTGCTCTGCGCCACCACCGCTGCGCCGGTCAGCAACGCCGCGACTTGATCGGGCGCTTCGCGGCTCTCGGCGAGCCGGCACACCTCGTCGAGGGCGCGGTCCAACCCCAGCACCTCCACCAGATCGCGCGCGAAGTGGAACCAGCCCTGCGTTCCGCCGACCTCGGCCGCGCGCAACCAGACCTCGACCGCCTGCGTCTGGTCGCGCGCCAGATCCCAGAGCGCAGCGCCGTACTCGCGCAGCGCGCGCCAGCGCGCCTCCTCCTGCTTGCCGAGCAGCTCGTGAGCGCTCGCGCGGGCCTGGAGGCGATGAAATTCGCCTTCCGCGGTGTGCGTCTCGGTGATGGCATCCAGCATCGCGAGCACGCGCTGCGCATCGAGCCCTGCGGCGAGTGCTCGCACCAACACGGCGCAAGCCCGATCCGGTTCCCCGCGCTCGAAATGGATCTCCGCGAGGCGCCAGAGCAGCTCATCGCTGGTGCCCGCGCCGTCCATGGCGAGCTCGCGCTCCAGCACGGCGATTTCCAGCTCCGCGTCCGCGCTCTGCCGGGCCACCACCTCCAGCGCGCGCTTCAACGCCGGCGGTTGCGGCCCGAACGCGTCCAGCACTCGCCAGGCCACGCGCGCGGCACGCGCCTGATCCGACTCCGCGAGCCGCGTGAGCGCCTCCGCGAGCGGCTCTGCCCAGCCCTCGAGCGGGTGCGCCTGCGAGACCGTCCACTGCACCACGTCACCCAGGCGGGTCGCGTCGCCGGTCTTGGCTGCGGTGCGCAGCAGCTCGTTCGCCGCCGCTGTCTCCGCGGGGCGCAAGCCCAGCCAGCGCCCCGTCCAGACCTGTGCCGCGTACACGTCGCCGAGCGCGTCGAGCGCGGCCACCAGTCCGCGGCACTGCGCGGAGGCCGGAAAGGTCAGCGCCATGGCGCGCTCGTAAGCGACCGCGGCGACGGGATCCCGCTTGCCAGCCGCTGCCTGCGCGTACGCCACCACCGGGCGCGTGGCGCTGGGATCGGCGTGGGTGCCCACCTCCGCGGCGCGCAAGGCCGCGGGCAGCTCACCGAGCACACGCAGATCGGCGGAGGCGACCGCCGCCAGCCAGGCACGGAGCGACGGGGGCAGCGAGACCCCCAGCTTGATCAGGCCTTCGGCGCGCAGCCGGCG
>JAICTU010000431.1 GCA_025936205.1 Polyangiaceae bacterium
ACCACAAACCAGGCCCGCGCGCGGCTGCCATCACCGGAAAGCTCCACGCGCGTGATCCGCACACCGTCGAGCGCGGGATCGCTGACCTCGACGTCCAACAAAGAATTCAACTCTTCACGGAACAGCTCTTCGAGACGCTGGCTCCGCAGACCAGCGCCGCGCGCGGCGAGCTCGGAACCCTCTCGTTCCGAGGCGCGCCGCCAACGACGTTGTTTCGCCATGAAATGCCCTTGCTGGAGCGCACACGCGCCCAGCGAGAAAACCAATGAACAGAACCGGGGCCGCGCTCAGGCGGCCGGGTAGGAGACGATCTCACGATGGCTACGTAGGTCATTCGGCATCGGCATCATCTCCTTTCGGTCTTCCGGGTATTGGATGGGCTCGGAACCACACGGCCCCGAGCGACGCCAGTATGTGACAGCCGAACGGCGCGCTGTCAAGGCAGCGACGGTGCAACACCTGCCATGCGACATTGCCGTCGCTGGAGCATCGGACTGGTTTACCCGCGCAAACGTGCAGACTTCCCTCGCAGGTGCCGAGCAGCGGGCACATTCTGGCGTCGCGCGCTGCCGTGTGGGGCCGAGCCCTCTCGCCTCACTGGCAGAGATACGTCGTCGGGCTCCAGCTGCTCTTGCGCAGGGTGCCGGCGCTGCCGTCGGCGTCGTGGCAGCAGTGCCCTTCGGCGGCGCCGGTGGGGTCGAAGAGCACGGCGCTGTCGATGCAGCTGCTCATGAGTGAGGCTCCTGGCAGCAGGTGGGCGGAGGGGTCGAGCGCGATCTGGCCGTTCGAGAGCTGGGTGATGAAGGGGTTGGGGTCGCTCTCGGCGGCGCTGGTGCGGCCGCCTGCGAAGATCAGTTGCACGAAGCTATCGCCAGGGTCCGTGAGCGGCTGTCCGTTGGGCTGGGCGATGTCGTACCAGAACTTGTCGCCGCAGGGGCCGTCGGAGCTGGCGCGGGAGAAGGTGACGCGGGCGGGAGCGCTGGCGAGCACGGGGGTGAGCAGGAACTGGCGGTGGCTGGCCCAGGTGGCGTCGCTGGCTTGCGCGAGCACGGCGCCCTGCTCGGTGGAGGCGCCTTCGATCTCGATCGAGCGCCCGTACAGGCTGTAGAGCACGTTGCTGCCGTCGCCGGCAGTGATGGTCATGAAGAGCTGGGTCGAGGCATCGGAGCAGGTGCGCTGCACGAGGCGGCCGGTGTTGCTCGCGGACTGGAGATCCAGGCACTTGCCGCTCTGGCGGTTGATGAAGCGGTACTTCTTGTCGGCGCTGATGCCGGTGCTCGACTCGGACGGCACGCGCTGCGCATACCAGTGGAAGCGGTCGTCGCCAGTGACGTAGTCCTTCTGTTCGATCAGGGCTTCGTCGGCGGGGCCCGCAGAGTCGAAGGTGACCGCCTTGTCGCTGTTCTGCGCGACCAGCGTGTACATGGCGTCCGCGATGGCGTCTGGCGGCACCGCGTCCGTGCCGACGGGCTCCAGGCTCCACAGCTCGCTCGTGTTGGTGGGGTTCCACGTGAACTGGACGATCGGCGCGTCCTCGGTGATGGCAGCGTCTTTGACGCGCAGGGAGAGGCCGGTCTTGGCGCGCACCGAGTAGTACTGGTCGACGGTCGCGAAGGCAAAGCGCTGCAGCGGGTTCGAGAGCGAGCAAGTCTGTTGCACGATGCCGACGTCGTCCGTGGCCGAGTCGTTGTTCAGGCTCAGGCACTTGCCGCTGCGCACGTTGACCAGCTGGTGGGTGCCGTGGTCGAGCAGCACGCGCCACTGGTCCGAGCCGGGCTGCGAGGGCAGCGCGTGCTGTTCGGCGACGGCGCCGTTGTCCATCGAGCCCAGATCGATCTGCAGGTACTTGGCGCTCTGGCGGTTGCGCAGGCGATAGATGCCCTTGTCGACGCTGAGCTGGCTGTCCACCAGCTGCGTGAGCGCCGCCTTCTGCGCCTGGTACCAGCTGCTGAGCTGGCTGCGGTACTGCGCCGGCTCGTGGTTGGGGACCGCGCTCGCGGCGTCGTCCTGCAGGCGCAAGAGGGCGCGGATGTTGGCGCAGCCGGCGCCGCAGTGCAGCTCGCCCGTCGCCGAGAGTTCGAGCTTGCCGTCTTTGAGCTCGAAGTCGAGGGCAGCGTCCCAGCGCCCGAGCTCGTTGGCGGTGGCCACGGCGAGCGATGCCGCGAAGGCGTTGGAGTCATACTGGAGCTCGTCGCCGTGGCAGGTCTTGGCGGCGTCGAAGGCGAGCACCGGGCTCCAGCTACCGTCTTCGGCGTCTTGCTGGGAGCCGCAGGCAAGCAGCGCGAGCAGGAGCGGCGAAAAGGAGCGGTGAAGGAGCGAAGCGTTCATGGTGCGCGGTCGTCTTTGCGGCGCGAACTGACGGCGAATCGGAGTACAAATTGATGGAGCGCCGAGGCCGCGCCATGCGCTGCGGCCGTAACGCAGAAAAGAGGTGGGAGGGGCGCGACGGCGGTGCGCAAAAGCGTGCCGTTCACACGCGCTTTCGCGCCGCCGCGGTGCGATCCGGCGGTGTTCGAGCGTCCGGTCGTCACCCTGGTGACCGTTTCGACGCGGAGCGCTGCCGGGCCGCGTTAATGCCCGCGCGCAGCCGCGCGAGCGGCACTTCGAGCTACAGCGGAGCGTACGTCGATGTAAGGTGTTGCCGCCTCGACATGGATCTCGCGCTCTTCGACTTCGACGGCACGATCACCGACGGCGATGGCTTTTTGCCCTTCATTCGTCGGGCGGTGTCGCGGCCGCGCGTGCTCGCGGGCACGCTCGGGCTCAGTCCGCTGATCGCGGGATATCGCGCCGGCTGGGTCAGCGCATCGCGCATGCGCCAGAGCATCGCCTGGGTCGCCTTTCGTGGCCGCTTGCAGTCGGAGGTTGCCGCGCTCGGTGAGCGCTACGCGCAGACGCTCGAGCGGCGCGTGCGGCCCGAGGCGCGCGAACGCATCGCCTGGCATCAGGCGCGCGGGGATCGCGTGATCGTGGTCTCGGCCTCGCTCGACTGCTACCTCGCGCCGTGGTGCCGCTCGCACGGGCTGGAGCTGATCTGCAGTGAGCTGGAGCTGCGCGCGGGCGTGTGTACGGGCCGCTATCGGGGCGGCGACTGTACCGGACCGGAGAAGGCGCGGCGCGTGCGCGAGCGCTGTGAGCTCGGTGCCTACGAGCAGGTGTTCGCGTACGGGGACACCCCGGAAGACCGCGAGCTGCTGGCTCTGGCCCAGCGCCGCTTCTTCCGCTGGCAGGAGCTCGCTGCCGATCCGGGGCCGGTCTCCGCCGCGCTCCGGCCACCGCAGACAGCGCCGCGAGTCGGGTAATTTCGCACACTTTGCCCGGCGCGCGGATCTCTCGCCAACGTCCGGGGCAGCCTGGCTGTCTGGGTCGGGAAGCCAAAACGCCGTGCCCGAGGACGAGAACACCGCAGCATTGGTTGCGCGCGCCCGGCGTGGGGAAGCGGCCGCCTTCGAGGCGTTGGTGCGCCGCCACCTGCGCCCCGCGTACGCGATCGCGCTCGCCGTCGTGGCTCGCCCCTCCGACGCGGAAGATGTGGCTCAGGAAGCAATGATGGTAGCTTGTGAACGGATCGACACTTGCCGAGACCCCCGGCGCTTCAGTGCCTGGTTGTTTCAAAGCGTGCGCAACCACTCGCGCAACTGGCTCGCCAAGCGCAAGCTGCGCGACGTGAGCAAGGACGCGGAGCCACCCGAGGCGGTGCACGGGGGGCCGGATCCAGATGCGGGGGCGTTTCGCGCGCAGCTCCTCACGGCACTGGGCCAGCTGGGGGAGGTGGAGCGCGAGGTCGTGCTGTTGCACGATCTGGATGGCTGGACGCACCCGGAGATCGCCGACGCGCTCGGGATCTCGGTGGTGATGTCGCGCCAGCACCTGTTTCAAGCGCGGCGCCGACTGCGCGGCGAGTTCCGGTCGCTGGCGGCGGGAGACGCATCATGAACGACGACCGTTTCGACTTTTCCGCTCTGGATCCGGCGCGTGACGCCGAGCGCTGGGAGCAGCGCATCCGTCAGGTGGTGGCGCACGCGGCGCGAGCGCGGCGCTGGACGGTGAGCGCGCAGCTGACGCGCTGGGCGCGGCCGGCGCTCGGGTTGGCCGCAGCGGCAGCGCTGTTCAGCGGCCTGGGTCTGATCGTGATCATGGGCAGCCTCGATCAGGGCAGCCTCGATCCAGGCAGCAGGGCGCAGGAGGCGCCGAGCGCGATCCTGTCGCGCTGGGCCGCCACGGACGAGGCGCCGTCGACGCGCCGCTTGCTGACCGTCCTGGGGGAGCAATGACCCTGGCCAGCAGCGAACCCAGTGCCCCGCGCAGTATCCGTCTGCTCACCGCCCTGCTGCTGGTGGCGACGTTTGCCTCGGGCACGATCACGGGCGCCGCCCTGACGCTGTGGGTGCGCCATGAACATCACGGTCCGCCCGGGCCGCCCCCGTTCGGGGCCCTGCCGATCGATGAGCTCGGGCTCTCACCGGAGCAGGAGCAGCGCGCCGATGCCATCTTCGAGCGTCATCGCCCGGAGCTGGACGCGATCCTGCAAGAGGGCTTCCCGAAGGTGCGCAAGGTCAACGACCAGATCGAGAGCGAGATCCGGGAGATCCTGACGCCCGAGCAGCGCACGCGGCTGGACGAGCTGAAGGCGCGGCGCCCGCCGCCACGGCATCATCGTCGCGGTGGTCCGGGCGGTCCCTTCCCGCCGGGGCCTCCGCCGGATGACTTTGGGGGGCCACCCCCGCGGGAGCCTCCGCAGAAAACTCAGTGACCCGTGGGGCACCGCGTGTTAGCGACTCAGTGTGCTGGGTGTGCTGGCCTTCTCGCCGCTCGTCGCGTTGCTACTGGGAGTGCAGGCGCTGCTGCTCGGCGCGTGTGGCTTGAAGCTGGATACCGGCCCCAGCGGGGGCTCGATGGCGCAAACCGATCAGAGCACCGAGCAGAGCCAGCCGAGCGGCTCCGGCGGTAGCAGCAGCGCGCCCACCTTGCCGCCCGAAGCCGCGCTCAGCCCCGGCAGGCTGCGCGGCTTCCAGCTGCGCGGCAGCGCCGAGTACAGCAGCGAAGAGAGTCGCTTCCTGCAGTGCGGCTATCGTGAGCAGTGGTCGGTGCAGTTCGAGGGCAGCGCCTTCGAGCGCGTGCAAGAGCAGGCGCTGAGCGAGGAGTGCGAGCTCTCGCGGTGTCTGTTCGCCATCGAGGGCACGGGGGATCTGAGCGCGCGCGGGCGTTACGGTGAGGTGCGGACCTATCCGCGCGAGATCACCATCACCAGCTTGAGCCGGCTGGAGCTGGTGACGCGCGCCGCCGACATCGGCGCCCTGAACGACGTCAGCTGCCCGCGCTGACGCCGTCGCCCGGCCAAGACCGGCGAAAGGACAGGGTTTTTGCGTTCAGGTGGACAGCTGGCAGTTTGTTCAGTATATACCTCCCATGCAGGGCGCACTCTTCGGCTCCGGCGCGCCGCGCTTCGACCCGGCGCTGCCGCAGATTCGCCGGATCGAGCTCGCCGGTGGCGCCTGGATCGAGCATCACCCCGGCTGGCTCGAAGGGCACAATCGTGTCTTCGACTCGCTGGCGAGTCACGTGCCGTGGCGGAGCCAACGCCGCCAGATGTACGATCGCGAGGTGGACGTGCCGCGTCTCGTCGCGCGCGCGCCGGAGCAGGGCCCCATCGCAGAGCTGTTGCGCGGCCTCTCTCAGACGCTGTCGGCGCGCTACCACTGGGCCCTTCAGAGCATCACGCTGGCGCACTACCGGACGGGTCGGGACAGTGTGGCATTTCACGGCGACAAGCTCGGGCGCCTGGTGGATGACAGCATCGTCGCGACCGTTTCGGTGGGCGCGCCGCGGCGTTTCCTGATGAAGCCCGCGGGTGGCGGGCCATCGCTCGCCTTCGACCTGGGCTGGGGCGATCTGTTCGTGATGGGCGGCACTTGCCAGCGCACGTGGCACCATGCCATCCCCAAGCGGGCGCACGCCGACCCGCGCATCAGCATCATGTTCCGCCCGATCGTTCCGACCGACTAGTGTTGCGTCTCCCTCTTCACGAGTACGGGGTGAGCATCGGTCGGCGCTTTTCGACGCTTGTTACTTGTGAGACGCAACACACGAGTCTCTTGTGTGCGTCGACGCGGCCTCCCGGCCCGGCTCGCTGATCGAGCGCGCAGGCGTTGTCACGGGTCGCTCGGAACTGTTCATTCTGCGCGACGGGCTCGAGTGCGAGGGGGATAATCGCGAGCCTCCGATGTCTCACCCGCGAAGCCGGTCTCGCTGGCGTGCGGCCGCGCTCTGCGGGCTGGTCCTGTTGGTCGTGTTCGGGTGGTTCGGGGTGGGCTTCGCCCGAGCGCAAGTGGCGCTTGTCACGCCGCGCACCCGCGGCGAGGCGGAGGTCGGCATGGGGCTGGAGGACGCCGGGAAGGTGCAGGGGCTGCGCCGCGATCCGACGGGCGCGGGGGAGTTCATCGACGCCAAGGGCACGACCTGGGACGTAAAGGGCTTCAATTCCAACTTTCCCGCCAAGAAGGGCGGCTTCGAAGTCAACGCAGCCATGAAATCCATCAACCGAGAGGTGGGACTAGGGGAGAACGTCATGGTCGACACCCGCAGCATGAGCGCCGCGCATGTCCAGGAGCTGCAGAACGCAGTGGCCGCCGACAGCTCCCTGGCGGGCAAGGTGCTGTTCTGGCCATGAGCGACGCGAAGGACCTGGAAGCGCGCCTGCGCTCGCACCGGGAGTGCTCGACAGCGCCGGTGCGGCGGGGCTGCGGCTGGAGCTGCTGGATGCCGATCTCGCCGGCGTCGACCTCGCGCACCAGAACCTGTGCGAAGTCTACCTGGGAGGCGCATGCCTGCGCGGCGCCCAGCTCAGGGGCGCGCAGCTCTATGGCGCGGTACTCTCCGGCGCCGATCTGGCCGGCGCCGATCTGAGCGGGGCCGACCTGACCAAATGCGAGCTCGACTACGTCTCCGCCGTGCAAGCCAACTTCGCGCGCTGCATGGCGTTTCGTGCGTCGTTCGTGGAGGCGAACCTGAGCGGCGCGCACTTCCGCGAAGCGAACCTGAGCAAGGCCTCGCTCCGCGAAGCGAACCTGGAGGGCGCCGACCTGAGCCTGGCGACCTTCGCCCGTGCGACGCTCACCGGCGCTCGCCTGCTCGGTGCGCGCCTCTCCGGGGGGCAGGGGCTCGAATCCGTGCTCGCAGACTGGCTCGACGTCGGCGGCGCTGATGGCCCGCTGCGCGCCGAAGCAGTACAGGGGTGGCTGCAGCAAGCCGCGTCGCGCTGAGCTGCACCAATGAGAGAGCTTCGAGAACAAGCAATGAGGATTCTCCGCCGATGACCACGCCATCGAGTCTCGAGAGCCTGATCGAGCCGCGCAGGAGAGAGCTCGGGGGGCCTCACGGTGAGGCGCGTGCTGCCCTCGGTGCGCCGCCGCCACCTGGGCCCCTTCGTGTTTCTCGATCACCTGGGCCCGGTCGAGTTTGCCGCCGGCACCGGCATGGATGTGCGGCCCCACCCGCATATCAACCTGGCGACGGTGACCTACCTCTATCAACTGGATGACGGCCGGCCGCGGCATCGTGCATTCGGAGAGAACACCAGCGGTGTTGCGCTCCGCCTCACCTCGTCTGCACGGCATTCAGCTCTGGGTGGCGCTGCCCGCGGAGCGCGAAGAGATGGCGCCGGAGTTTCACCATCACTCCGCCGAGAGCCTGCCGCGCATCGAGCGGGGCGGCGCCTCGATCCGTCTGCTCGCTGGTAGTGCATTTGGCGTCACTTCTCCGGTCCCCGTCTGCTCGCCTTTGTTCTACGCGGACGTGGCGCTCTCCGCGGCGGCCGAGCTAGTAGTAGAAACCCGAAGTCCGCGCCGGGTTTCTACAAATGAACAAGAAGTACCGAGTGCAGAGTGCCCCATCTGCCGGGTTTCGCCGTGCCCTTCACA
>JAICTU010000435.1 GCA_025936205.1 Polyangiaceae bacterium
GCGCTGAAGCATTCTGAGGCCTTCGGCGGAGGGGTTCTCGCTCGCAAATCGAAGTTTCCATGGAAACCTCGATTTTGTACGGCGCGGGGGGACCTGGCGAGCTGCTCCGACGGAGCGGATGCCGGCGTGGCACGCCGCCGCCGCACGGACCCTCCCCGCTGCTGGCCTCGCTCTTCGCGATGAATTCGTGGGGATCTCTCAGGGCCCGGCCATCAGAATTCCCGAATCCGAATCGGCGCCGCCCGGAGACGCTCGACGCATCCTCGCGCCGTTCGTCCGTTCGTCAGCTGTCCGCTTTTCCGTCGAGCGGCGCCGGGCACATCTTTCGTACGCGGCAGCCCTTGCATTCGCGGCCGCTCCAGATGCGGTCGAAGCGGCGCTGTGCGGCGTCGACCAGGACGTGGTCGGTGGTGGTGATGCCGAGCTCGAAGTTGCGGCGGCTGTCGCCTTTGGCGCCCATGCCGGCCCCCGTGAAGTTGGCGCTGCCCAGGTAGAGGTCGGCGCCGTCGATCACGACGAGCTTGAGGTGGACGCGCGGGCACTGGCGCAGCCAGGTGGGAGTGTTCGCGAGGGTCTTGCGTTTGCGCAGGGATTCGCGGAAGGGGCGGGAGGGGGGCGAGGCGAGCAGGATGCGGAGCTCGACTCCGCTCGAGACGAGGCCGGAGAAGTGGTCGACGACGGAGACGTAGCGTTTCTTGGCGCGGGCCACGGTGCCGATGGGGGCTTCCATGCGCACGTCTTTGAGGTTGGCCGTCGCGATCCAGAGCGAGTGTTTGGCGCGCGAGAGCGCGCCGAGGGCGAAGTCGTAGTGGGCGCGGTCTTCGACCCAGCGCACGGGGACTTGGCGCGCTTCGCTGTCGGTGGCCTGGGGCAGTCGCCGCATGGCGCGCGGAGACTGCACGCGGCCTTGGGGCCCGAGCAAGAAAACGGCTGAAATTGCTCTGGCCCCTGCTGATTCAGGGCTGTTTTGCCTCGGATATAACGCTACCACGCGCCGTGTCAGGTCCGAACCGCCGGTGCGACAGCTACATCAGAACGCGGATCTGCATGCGCCTCGAGCTGGTCGCTGCACCCGCCCTCTCAACCGTCGACGGGCTGCTGCGGTGTATCGAGCACCAGCTGATAGAAGGCGAGATCCAGCCAGCGCCCGAACTTGAACCCGACTTGCGGAAGAGTGCCGGTGTGCACGAACCCGAGCGACTGGTGCAGCGCGATGCTTGCGCTGTTACCGAGGTCGATCCCGCCGACCAGAACGTGAACCTCCTGCTGTCGCGCTCGCGCGATCAACTCCTGCATCAGCCGCCGCCCGACGCCGCGCCCGCGCTGTTGTGTGTGCACATACACGGAGTGCTCCATCGTGTATTTGTAAGCGGGTCGGTCTCGGAATGTGCCGTAGCTGGCGAACCCCAGGAAGTGCCCGCTGTCGTCCACTGCCCCGATCACTGGAAAGCGATGCTGGGCCTTGAGATCGAACCAGCGCGTCATGCTGTCCAGCGTGCGCGGCCGATAATCGTAGAGCGCGGTGGAGTTCAGGATCGCTTCGTTCAGGATGTCGAGGATCGCGCGGGCGTGCTGCGCGTAGGTGCAGTCGACGATCGTCACGGAGACCGGCGGTGGGTGGGTAGCGGGATCCTCGGGCATGCTCGGGCTCACTCTCGATGGACGAAGCGGGGGCGACGGGTGGGATTTTACTCAGCGTGCGCGCGAGTGCGTACAACAATGTCGTAGAAGAGGGCTCGCATGAAGGGCGCGCCCGCCGAGCTGCTGCAGATGTGAACACTTAAAGAGCAGCGCTGTTGCACCGTACTGTCTCGAGAACGAGGCAACATGCAGCGATCTCTCCGCGCCGCACACACCAGGTCCGTACATGTCAGCTGGCTGCTGGCATTGTCGCTGGCCTCGCTCAGCGCCTGCACCGCTCCGAGACAGTTCGGCCGCTCCGGCACGACGCCGATGCCGAGCGCGCTCGGCGGCGGACAGAACCTGGCGGCGCGTGCCCCCGCGACGCTGCAAGTGATCCGCTCCGCGCCGCCCGCGCCGCCTCCGCTCTACCCCGACAGCGCCAAGGAAGGATCGCCCTGGTCCGGTTTGCAGCTGGCGATGTCCCCGTCCACGCAGGGCATCTTCGTGGGGCTGGTGAGCAACGACTCGCCGGCGGAAGCAGCCGGCATTCAAGCCGGTGACTATATCTTTCAGCTCGACGGTCGCGCCGTGAGCGATGCGCTCGAGGTGCTGTCCGAGATCGAGCGTGTGGGGGTGGGTGGCAGCCTGCGCTTCGGTGTGCACCGCAACCAGCACGTGCGACTGTTTCGCGTGGAGCCGGTGGCGAAGCCAGCACCGGCAAGCGCCGAAGCGGGTGCGGCTCCGCCGACCTCCGCGGCGCTGCCCTCTGCGGCGCTCGAAAAATCCGCGCCCGGCAACAGCGACTGAGCTCTCGTTCGAGGCGTGGGAGCCTTCGAGAAGTATCTGTCCGCGCTGTAGCGCTCAAAGCGCGTCCCGCGCGCGTAACATAGCATCCCCCTGGTTGGATCAATGAGGGCGGTCCGCGTCAAGCCGCGGGGCCGTTCCGTTGCAGACATCGAAGCTCGAGGGCCGCATGGTGCGGGTGAACGCGAAGACTTGGCAATGGGCCCTTCCGTTCGCAATGATCGCCGCATGCAGGGGCGACATCGGCTCGGGTCGAGGAATGGGCGGCATTGGGCTTGCGGAGCGCTGCTCGGCGCGCTCTGCGGTGTTGCATGTGGTTCCGAAGCGCCGAGCTCCCGCTCGGCTCCGCTCGCGCCGCTGCAGCCCGCGCTTCCGAGCAGCCCCGCCACTGCCGAACAGGCGCCGAGCGAACCCCTGGCGCCCGAGGCGCCGAAGCTCGATGTCGCGCAGGAGACGAGCGCGACGCCCCAGTTCTTCGATGAAGCGTCGCCGGCGCCGCAGCTCGCGCCGGAGGACGCCTGTGCCGCCACGGCGATCGCTGCCGAGAGTGTGGAGCGCGTGGTGGAAGTGCCGGTCGAGGAGCAGGTGACCGTGCCCTCGGTGTTTTATCTGATGCTCGACAGCTCGGGCAGCATGGTGAGCGATCCTTTCACACTGGCGGGATTGGTCGAAGCCGTGCTCGATCTGTTCGGGCTCGGTCAACGGCCCCCGCAGCCCACCAAGTGGGACTACACGCTGGACGGGCTGAATACGTTCCTGAATGATCCCGCTTCGGCAGGGCTCGAGCTCGGGCTCGGGTACTTTCCCGACGGTGGCGTGTGCGACGGCTCCGGCTACGACGTGCCGAGCGTGTCGCTGGGTGTGCTGCCGGAGCAGGCGCCGGTGCTCGGCGCCTCGCTGATGGCGCGGCAGCCCGTGGGCAACACGCCCCTCGAAGGCGCGCTGCGCGGCGTCACCAATTACTGCCTCCGCTACAACGCCGAGCATCCCGACGCGAGCTGTGTCGCCGTATTGATCACGGACGGCGCGGCAGACGAGTGTGATGCGCGCAGCGCCAGCGACTTGGCAGCCATCGCCGCCAGCGCGCGCGAGGGTGGCGTGATCACGTATGCAGCCGGCATGCAGGGCGCGGACTTCGGCGTGCTCGACGCGATCGGCGCGGCCGGCGGTGGCGACTGTGACCCCGAGCAGCCGGGCTTCGCCTGTGACTTGACCGCCAACCGACAAGCGCTGGTGACCGCGCTCGACTCGATCCGCGACCGCACGCGCACGCAGCTGCGCATCGAACGGCACACCGAGGTCCAGCGTCAGGTGCTGCCCTGCGAGTGGCAGCTGCCGGCGGCTCCCTCGGGCGCGGCGCTCGATCCCGAGCGCGTCAACGTGCGGCTTTCACTCGGCGCTGCCGGAGAGGATGCCTTGTCGCAGGTGGCCGAAGCGTCGAGCTGCGGAGACGCGGGCGGCTGGTACTACGACGACCCGAGCGCGCCCGCGCACATCCTGGCTTGCCCCGCGAGCTGCGACGCGCTGCGAGCGGAGCCCGAAGCGCGCGTGGACCTGCTGCTCGGTTGCAAGACGGTGCTGCGCTGATCAGCTGCGACGCCATCGCCGTCGTGCGCAGCGTCGCGAGTGCGTGGAGCCGTAGCTCGAGCTGCGGGGCGCTACCATAACCGCTTCGTCGAGCAGTGCGCCGGCTGCCTGTCCATGAACCTGGACGGGTACCGGAGCGGGGCCCCAGGTCTGCGGCCCAAAACCCAAAGTGTAAGTGCGGCCCGCCTCGAGGGCGAGGCTTTGCTCGATGTGCGCGCCCCACACCCCTCCGCCGCTTCCACCCACCTTCGGCGGCATCTTGGCAGATGCGCAGGATGGCGCCATAGTTCGAGGCCCCATCGGACCAGAGGCGATGTCATCTGCCTGGCTGGCGGTGCCGTACTTGTCGTCGACCCCTAGCCAAGCAGCCGCCGCATTGAAGTCCTCCGCGACGAAGTTGCCGTTGACGAACAGGTCAGCGGCGGCGGCCGTGTGTGCCGTCCCCAGCGCCACCAGCACGGCTGCGGCTCTCGAAGGGTGCATGCCCCTCGTAGCCCCGCGTTTCCGCTGTGACATGTCGAACGGGAAGGGTTCGTGGGCTCGGCGCTCGAGCCGCGCCTGCCGGCGCCAGGAGGGCCAACCCGCCCCCCGGGCCGCGCGGTGTTTCAGCGCGGCATGGGGCAAATCATGAGCGCCAAGGGCCCGCGGGGCCGGCTGGAGTTCTTGACGCGCGAGACCTCCGCGGCCGAGTGGCGTCTGCTCGGTGCGCTCGCGGTCGAGCGCGAGCTCGGGGTCGCGACCCTGCAACGCCTGGCGGCGGCCTTCGGCATCTCGGTCATTCCGCGCAGTGTGGTGGGGAGTGCCGGGGGGAGTGCTTCGGGGCGGGTGGGCGCCGCTCGCGGTGCGGCGGGGCCGGTGCTCCTGCCGGCGCTCGAGCGCTGGCGCGACAGCGGCCTGTTGGTGGAGCTGTCTCGATCCCGCACCAGCAGCGCATTGCAGGGCAGCGAGCCTGCATTCTCCGTGCATCCGGAGTTCCGGCAGCTGGTGCTGCGGCGCCTGGCCGCCCAGGGGGACCTGCAGGCGGTGGTCGAGGCGTGCCACGTCGCGCTCGGCGAGCGCTCGCTCGGCGTGCTGGTGCTGCTGCTCCAGACCGGGCGTCTCGGCGAGTTCCAGCGCTATGCCTACAACGTTCCCCGCGCCGCGAGCCGCCTCGGCGAAGAGATCGATGCGGACGAGCTGCTGCGCGAAGCGATCCTGAGGCCCTTCGACGCGGCCTGGTTTGAAGCGGTGTGGGCCGAGTCGGCCACCGCGGCCGCGCTGCGCGTGGCCCGCGATGCGCTGCCCCGGTTGCACGAGTGCGATCCGCTCTTCGCCTGGCTGCTGGAGCGGTTGGGTCACGCCCCGAGCCCGGCGAGCGCGGCGGGGGAGGAATCGCCGAACCTGCAGATCGCGCGCCAGACACTCGCGGAGCATGCCTTTCTGCGCGATCGGCCCGAGCTGGTCGAGAGCCTCGCGGACACCTTGCCACGCGCCGAACGGCTCGGCTTCCGCGCCGCAGCCGCGTATCAGGCCGGCGATCAGGCGGGCGCGCAGCGCTGGCTGGATGCTCTGGCCGAGGCGAGCGATGCGCCGTCGGGGCTGCTGGGGGAATCCAAGCGCCCGCGCACTCGCACGCTCGCCCCCGACATCGGGGCCGCAGCACCTTTGCTCGCGCTGCTGGCGTTCAGCCGGGGCACCCCCGGCTCGCACGAGGGGGCCAAGCGCTGGCTGAACTCGCGCGCGCTCGGCAATGCGCTGGCCGGCGTGGAGCGCGGGTTTCGCACCCTGCTGCGCTACGCCGCCCTGCCGGAGGCAGAGTGTCAGCGGCTCGACGTGCACCAGCTGGGCCTGAACGCGCACGGCTGGGAGCTGTTGCTGCTCGGCCTGACAGTTCACCTGTACCTGAAGCAAGACGTGACGCGTGCCTCCTGGTCCATCGCGCTCACGCGAGCGGGCGCGCGCTGGCTGGAGGCCGGCTATTCGTGGTTCGGCCGCCAGGGCTTGCTGCTCGCCCGCGCGCTCAGCGAGACCCAGTTCGAGCGCGAGTATTCGGGGCTGGGTGTGAGCCAGCTGCACGGGGCGTTCGCGCAGCGGCCCGGGGAGTTCGCGCTCTGTGATCTGATCACGCCCAAGCCGGAATGGGAGCGCGCGCTCGATGCCCTGGAACGGCTCGCGGAAGAGCCGAAACCGGCGGACGAGGGCGCGCGGCGGGTCGCCTGGTATGTG
Source organism: Polyangiaceae bacterium (assembly GCA_025936205.1). The sequence goes on from JAICTU010000435.1 coordinate 6,220, forward strand.
AACCTGGTGGATCGCACGCTGGAGCGCCCGTCGTTGCAGGAGCTGTCGCAGAGCGGCTGGTCGCGCGGGCGCCGCATGCCGCTCGGGCAGCTCTACGGGTTCGCCGCCGAGCTGCCGCCGGAAGATCGCGCGGTGCTCGCCTGCACGCGCGAGCTCGCGGAGGGCAAGCGCGAGTTTGCCCCGGAGGCGTTCGAAGCCTTGATCGGCCACCCGCGCGTGTTCAATGGCGCGCGCGGTGGTGCGCGCGTGGAGATCACGCGCGGCCAGTGCCGGGTCGAGACGAGAGACGACCACGGCTTCATCGAGATCCACGTCGAGCCCGCGGGCGCGCGCCTGGGCGTGAACCTGGTGCTGGAGGGCGAGAACCGGCTGGGCGTGTACCGAGTGAGCGCGGCGCTGCAGCGCGTGATCGACTTGCTGCCGCACGGGCTGCGTGTGCCCGAGCAACGCTCCGAGCAGGCGCTGCGCGTGCTGGGCAAGCTGTCCCACGGCGTTGAGGTGAACAGCAAGCACCTGGGCGCCGACCGCCACGTGGCCGCGGATGCCACGCCCTGTCTGCGCATCGCCCCACACGCGGGCGCGTGGATTGTGCAAGCCGGTGTACGACCCTTCGGGGAGCGGGGCCGATTCTTCCTGGCGGGCACGGGACGCCCGCAGATTTCGCTCTACACGGGCGGGGAGCGCTTGCTGTGCACGCGCGATCTGAAGCTGGAACGCGCGCGGCTTTCCTTGCTGATCCTGAGCTGCCCGCTGCTGCTGGAGCACGGCCTCGGCGACGAGGAGTTGGGTCTGCGCGAGAGCCCGGGCAGCTGGGACTTCGATCTGGAGAGCTTGCTCGAGCTGCTCCTGGAGCTGAAAGAGTCGGGCGAGCGCTGCGAGATCGAGTGGCCGGAGTCGAGCGCGCTGCGCGTGCGCGGCCAGCTGACCACGCAGGGCCTGCAGGGCACGCTGCGCCGCAAGAAGGGCTGGTACCTGGCGGCGGGGAGCGTCCAGCTCGACGACGACACCGAGCTCGAGCTGGGCGAGCTGGCGGGCTCGGTAGGCGTGGCTCGCGGGCGCTTCGTGCGCCTGCCGAACGGGGACTTCGTGGCGGTCGAGGAGCGGGTGCGCAAGGTCGTGGCGGCGCTGCAGGGCACCGAGCCGCTCGCGCACCGTCCGCGCGAGGTGCGCATCCACGCCGCAGAGTTGTTCGCGCTCTCGGCGCTGGGCGAGCTGGCAGGCGCGGAGCCAGGCGTCGGTTTCGCGCTCGATCGCGACACGCAGGCCTGGCTCGAGCGAGTGCACTCACTGGAGGCGCAGAGCTTCGAGCCGCCGGCGGGGCTGAAGGCAGAGCTGCGCAGCTATCAGCTCGAAGGCTTCCGCTGGTTGTCCCGGCTCACGGAGCTCGGGCTCGGCGCCTGCCTGGCCGATGACATGGGTCTCGGGAAGACGGTGCAGATCCTGGCGCTGCTGCTGGCGCGCGCCGAACGCGGCCCGGCGCTGGTGGTCGCGCCCACCTCGGTTTGCACCAACTGGCTGGTGGAGGCGCAGCGCTTCGCGCCGTCGCTGAGCGTGTTCGTGTACACGGGCAGCGAGCGAGCGGAGCTGCTCGAGCCGTTGTTCGTCAGCTCGCCGGA